>NZ_JAJGQG010000005.1:0-226964 GCF_020783795.1 Xanthomonas sp. NCPPB 1067 | reverse complement strand
GGCCTTGATCATGGTGGCCATCGCACTCTCGCGCGACTGCCCGGTGGCGATGCGATAGCCCAGAATCAGCACCCACAACGTGGTCACTGTCAACGCGATGGTGCTGACCCACCGCATGGTGCGCCTCATCAGATCCAGGCCGAACTCCTGTATCTCGTTGCTGAAATAATCGTTGACCAGTTTGAAGAAGACGAAGTCGCCGAGATTGGCATCCGCCAGGGGCTGCAGCCAACTTGTCGCACCATGAAAAAAAACGTCCATTGCTATTTGCCTGTGCGTCGTGATCTGGGCTTTGGTTGCCCGCTAATTCATTTGGACAGCGCAATCTTCAATGCTGCTGCTTGCACGACCTGCCCCAGCAAGTTGCCCTTGTCGCCTTCCAGTGCGCGCTTGGCCAGCAAGGTCTGGTCATCCTTGAGTCCCGCAATATAGACGTCATAGGCTTTCATCTTGGCTTCCCAATGACTCATTTCCATAGCATTGCGTGCCGTAAAACGCTTTACTTCGTTATCGTTGGCTGCCAACGCGCCTTGTTTACTACCCACTGTGCCGCGCTGGCGCTCAATAGCCTCAAGTTCGGTGTTACGTTGCACCAAGCGCTTGAGCATCATGACCGATTCGTTGTATTGGGAATTTTGCGCCATGACAATGCGGGCGCAGACTTTTAGCTGCTCCTCCGCCATATTCCCAGTCATCGAGGGTGCGACAGACTTGATCTGCTCGAGAATGCCCGCGATGCCGCTGGCTTGCGCTCCCGGGCAGGCGAATTCAAGTCCATAGCCTGGCTCCCGCAAGACGAACTTATCGTCCAGGGGGGGACGTAGAAAGTTCAAGCTCGTCAAACTGATGAGTTGCTGTTTGTAATGCTCCAGCTGCTGCTGATACTGTTTGATCGTCTCGGTCCAGCGCTTGGCCTGTTCCGCATACTCCGCGATATCCTTTCCCTCTCCCGACGGGTTGACGACGACGACTTGCGCGTTGGCGGAGCCTGCGCACAGTCCAATGGTTAGCAGCAGGCCGGCGGCAAGGCGGGAAATGGGATGGCGAAGGCGGCGGGAGCGTGCGGTCATGGCGAGTCTCGTCGATCTTTTCGGTATAGATAGATGGCAGGAACAGTGCAGCGGAACGGAAGTGAAGGCCGCTTGCCTGGTCAGCAAGCAGCGCTGGCGTTATAAATCATCAGCTCGTCGCGAGCGAGTGAGGCCTCTGCTTCAACACGCAGGCGCCCGCGACGGGGACTGCCGCTCTTGGGAGTTGGAGGGGATTGCCTGCTGAAGCCATGATCCTTATGCGCGATGAGGCAGGTTTGGTGAGAAGTGTTGCACACAGTTAACTGAATTTCTACCAAGCCAAGGGGGCCGCTCCAGCCTTCACTAACGCCAAGTCGCAGGCCCGACGTGGTCTGCCGGGCATCTGTAGGAAAAGTCCTACAATCGGTCGCGGCATTTGCCGGCATGGCATACCACTTGGCTATCCATGAGCGGCCGGGTGGCGCCGGAGGTCGACCATAGCGTGACAGTCGTATGGGGTGACGATGCCGCAGATCTCCGACAGTTGCTAAGGTTCCCGACTGCGTAGGCTTTTTGCGATGCGAGCAGCTCTGCCGGCAGACGATCGTTTCGCCTTCCCCCAGCTGGCAACTTCCTCGCCATCGAGACATTCTTCAGGCTGGCATATCTGAGCAGGCCATCGCTGCCGTGCCAGCGGGGCCTCGCCCTCTCTTAGCGGGGCGAAGTGCCGACGGGCGTGCCCGGTGATGACGAAGCCGTCCCCGCGCAGGAAGCTGGGAGACATCTCTTCGCGGCAGTCTTGCCGGCGGCCTGGGTCTATTCCCAGTAGGTCTTCGAAGCCAGGTGGCGCGCGGAACGCTGCGCTAGTCGGGAAACGCCAAGTGCATCTTGTAGCCCAGCGCCTGCTTGACCTGTGCAGCCAGGAACGCGGTCACACCGCAGACCCGGGCAGCGTCCAGAGTCTCGCCGCCTCAGGGGCAGAGTTGCCAGATGGGAAAATCTGACGTCCGATTGTGGAGTCACCCCACCCCAGGCGATTAACGTTGGAATCAAGCCGATTGCAGCCGAAACCCGACGCAGCGCCTAAGCAGTCTGTGCAAAGCGGTGATTGATCAAAATATCCTTTGCGGCAAACTCACTATGGCTGACCAACTCGGGCAGCGGGCGATCCTCGTCAGGGTGTATAACCCCACTGCGAGATGATCAATTCCAAGGTGGCTTGATTCACCGGGACAACGCCTGGACATGTCATCAGATATGTCCGGCGTGCAGCCGCCGTGGCCGGCGGGTTAAAGGCCGGGCTCCACACCTGGATAGCATGAAAGGCTGCGATCGGCGCCGTACATTCCGGACTCGGAGTGCCGGGGCCAGACACGCCGGCCATGCAAAGAAAGACCGAACAAGGATCTACCGTCTGGGCGCGAACCGGCGCACTCAGGCCAAGGCCTAAAGCCGCAGCGAGTGCGAACGTGGTGGCCATGCTGCGTAGTTTCATAACGAATACCTCCCTGGTAGTAATTGAAGTGACATGCTTGTCTCTGGCAACTTGCGCTAGGCATGGCTCAGCGAGATAGCCCAGACACCGTTGCCATGGTGTCGGCTGGGTCACCTGGCTTTCCGTCTTCGCCAGGACGGCGGCGGGCAGGTTATCACGGGAACGATGCATACGGTGGGGGATCAGGGGACGCGGGCCCGCCGCCGGACAAACGTGCGCTGGCGGCCAAGGACGTGCTGCCTGGACTGCGTGCCGTGGCATGCGCGTTCGGGAGGTCAGGACGTCCTGGCCGGCAGCGGGAACCCTCCCGGCGACTGTCTTGAAGACGCGAGCGGCGCTCAGTCCGAAGATCTACGCGATGGACGGCCCCGACAAACTGCGCATCAAGCTGCCGCTGCCCGAAGGCGCCGACCGCTTCAACGCCGCACGCGGCCTGCTGGCGGCGCTGGCACCGGGCTGAAGCGGGTAGCGGCGCAACGCTCCGCTGAGCAGGCAGACTCGAACGTTACGCGGCGTGCGCACTGTGCGTGGTGTGCGCATGCCTGTCATGTGCCCGGCGGCGAGGCACCCATCCAGTCCCGGCCGCACCTGGATCCGGGCAAGACCCCAGCCGCTGCACGCTTGCGCATTCCCATCATGCGCCCACCTCGCCGTTACTCCAGCGGCGCTCTTCCACCGTCGGGATCGGCTTGCCTGCGGCACCACACCGCCACCTTCACGCCGATCGACCAATCTCCCGCGCTATGGCTGCGTTGGGGGTGCGCGCTGTCCAGGCACGATCGATCCGGCGCCATTGTCCACAGGACTGTCCCGGACAATCCGTCCCTGAGCCTGCTTGCGACAAAACTGAGCGATTAATTCGCGCGCAGTGACCCGTTTCGCATTTCCGTCATCGCACTGAATTAGGCCTAAATATTCCGGACCAGGGCCGATACCTGCATAGACCGGCAGCTGCGGCGTGTGCGAACCGCGCACGTTCACCCCACCGCAGCGCCATTCCCCGCGTCAGCGTATCGCCTCGAGGCATCCATGAGCACCCCATCGTCCGATTTTCCTGCGCCGCTGACGCTTGCCCTGGAGGGCGAGATGACCATTCGGCGCGCCGCCGAACTCAAGCCGCTGCTGCAGCCGGCCTTGGCGCATCCGGGCGGTCTGCATCTGGACCTGGGCGCGGTCAGCGAGATCGACACCACCGGTCTGCAATTGCTGCTGGCCACCAAGCAGGCCATCCAGGCCGACGGACGGCCGTTTTCGCTGACCGACTCCAGCCGGGCGGTGGTCGATGTGATCGAACTGCTGGGCCTGCTCGAAGCCTTGTATCCGCATGCGGTCGCAAGCCTCGACGCACGCATTCACTAACGGACCGGTGACGCGCGCATGGACATGAATCAGCTGATGCAGACCTTCCTGGCCGAGAGCCGGGATCTGCTCGAGGACATGGAACGCCACCTGCTCGAAGCCGAGCGTGGCGAATCCTCGCCGGATGCGGTCAACGCGATCTTCCGCGCCGCGCATACCATCAAGGGCTCGGGCGGCCTGTTCGATCTGCCGCAGTTGGTGGGCTTCACCCACGTGGTGGAGAGCGTGCTGGACCTGGTGCGCGATGAAGCGCTGACGCTGAGTTCGGAACTGATCGCGCTGCTGCTGGTGTGCTGCGACCATATCCACGCCCTGGTGGAAACCGCGGCCGATCCCGGCCATGCCGATGCGGCGGCATTGGCCGCCGAAGCCGAACCGCTGCTGGCGCAGTTGCAGACCTACCTGCAAGGCAGCGGCTGTGGCGTCACCGCGGCCGTCGCGCAGCACAGCACCCCGGAAAAACAGAGCGGTTACTGGCGCATCGACCTGAAACTGTTCGCCGATGCGCTGCGCTTCGGCAATTCCCCGCTCAAGCTGATCCGCAACCTGCGCAGCCTGGGCTCGGTCGAGTCGATCGACACCGACGACAGCCAGTTGCCCGCCTTCGAGGAACTCGACCCGGAGGCCAACTACCTGGGCTTCCGGATCCTGCTGCGCAGCGATGCCGACCGTGCTGCCATCGACGACGTATTCGAATTCGTGCGCGACGATTGCGACCTGCAGATCGCCGCCGTTCCGGCACCGGCCGACGCCGCCGCCGCACTGCTGGCCAGCACACCGGTGACGGTTGCGGCGCCGGCCAGCGTGCCTGCGGCCGCACCGGCAGCGCCGCGTCCAGCACCGGAGTCCGGTGCACGCGGCGGTGCCGACGCGCGCTCGATCCGGGTGGATGCGGACAAGCTCGATCGCATGATCGATCTGGTGGGCGAACTCATCATCGCCGTGGCCAGCACCAATGCCAACGCGCAGCGCAGCGGCGACGCGCAGCTGCTGGAATCGGCCTCGATCCTGGCCGGGCTGGTGGAAGAGGTGCGCGAGAGCGCGCTGCAGCTGCGCATGGTCAAGATCGGCGGCACCTTCAGCCGCTTCCAGCGCGTGGTGCACGATGTGGCCCGCGAGCTGGGCAAGGACATCGCGCTGGTGGTGGCCGGCGAAGACACCGAACTGGACAAGTCGGTGGTGGAAAAGATCGGCGACCCGCTCACCCACCTGGTGCGCAACGCGATGGATCACGGCATCGAACCGGCCGAGGTGCGCGTGGCGCGCGGTAAACCGGCACGCGGCACCGTGGGCCTCAACGCCTACCACGACTCCGGCAGCATCGTCATCGAGATCACCGACGATGGTGGCGGGCTCAATCGCGACAAGATCCTGGCCAAGGCGCTGGAACGCGGTCTGGTCGAACCCGGCCGCCAGCTCAGCGACCGCGACGTCTTCGCCATGATCTTCGAACCGGGGTTTTCCACCGCAGAAAAGGTCACCAACCTGTCCGGCCGCGGCGTCGGCATGGACGTGGTCAAGCGCAACATCACCGCGCTGCGTGGCACCGTGGAAATCGACAGCGCCGCCGGGCTGGGCACCACCATTTCGGTCCGCCTGCCGTTGACCCTGGCCATCATCAACGGGTTCCAGGTGGGCGTGGGCAAGTCGGTGTTCGTGGTGCCGCTGGACGTGGTGGAGGAATGCGTGGAGTTCGCACCCGACTACGCCAGCGACTACATCGACCTGCGCGGCAGCGTGCTGCCGTATGTGCGTCTGCGCGAGCTGTTCGCACTTGGCGGCAAGACGCCGGCCCGCGAGAGCATCGTGGTGATCCGCCAGGGCGCGCAGCGCTTCGGCCTGGTGGTGGACACCCTGCTGGGCGAATGGCAGACGGTGATCAAGCCGCTGTCGAAGGTGTTCGCGCAGGTCAAGGGCATCAGCGGCTCGAGCATTCTGGGCAGCGGCGATGTCGCGCTGATCCTGGATGTGCCCAGCCTGATTCAGCAGTTGCACCCGCAGCAGGACGCGCTGGCCGCCTGAGTGCCTGCACCACCGCTGTTGATATCCGGCGTCATCGCTGGCCAACCACACCGTTCGTCACGTTGTTCCCTGACCCCAGGAAGCTACCGCCATGTCACACCGTCTTCCGATCGCCACGCAGCTGTGGTTCACCGCCGCACTGGCCGTTGCCCTGCCCGTTCTCGTGATCGTCGCCGGCTTCGCGCTGACGCTCTCGCATGCCGCCCTGCTGGCCGCCAGCGTGGTCGCCGCGCTGGTCAGCGGCGTACTGCTGGCATGGGCCATTCGCCTGGTCAACGGTTCGCTGGACCTGGCCACCACGACGCTGGATGCCTTCTCGCGCGGCAATTTCGATGTCGCCCTGCCGCAGGATCGCGACGAGCAGGCCGGCGACGTGTTGCGCGGGCTGCGCAAGGTGCAAAGCGGCATCCGCCACGTCAACGAGGAGATCATTCGCGTCTCGCGCGAACACGATGCCGGCGAGATCGATGCGCGCATCGACGTGGCGCGCTTCGAAGGCGATTTCCGCGCCATGGGCGACGGCATCAACCGCATGGTGGCCAGCCATATCGCAGTCAAGAAGCAGGCGATGGCCTGTGTGGCCGAGTTCGGCCGCGGCAATTTCTCCGCCGAACTGGAACGGTTGCCGGGCAAGAAAGCCTTCATCAACGAGATCGTCGACCAGATCCGCGGCAACCTCACCGGCCTGGTCGCCGAGGTCAACCGCATGTCGGCCGAGCACGATGCCGGCGATATCGACGTGGTCATCGACACCCAGCGTTTCACCGGCGATTTCCGCCGCATGGCCGAAGGCATCAACGCGATGGTGGCCGGCCATATCGCGGTCAAGAAGCAGGCCATCGCCTGCGTGGGCGAGTTCGGTCGCGGCAACTTCACCGCGCAGCTGCCGCTGCTGCCGGGCAAGAAGCGCTTCATCAACGAGACCATCGAGCAGGTGCGCGGTAATCTCACCGGACTGATCGGCCAGATCAACCATATGTCGGCCGAACACGAGGCCGGCGACATCGACGTGGTGATCGACATCAGCCGCTTCGATGGCGATTTCCGCAGCATGGCGCTGGGCATCAACCAGATGGTCGGCGCGCATATCGCGGTGAAGAAACTGGCGATGGGCGTGATGGCCGAATTCGGCCGCGGCAACTTCGATGCGCCGCTGGCGCAGTTGCCGGGCAAGAAGGCCTTCATCAACGAGACCGTGGAGCGCGCGCGCGGCAACCTGCGCAGCATCTCGGAGGTGATCCAGGTGATGGGCGCCATGGCCGAGGGCGATCTCACCCATACCGTGGAAGGCCGCTACGAAGGCGCGTTCGCCGACATGCAGCGCTACGTCAACACCACCATGAGCCGCCTCACCGAGATCGTCGACGAGGTCAACCGCAACGCCGAGAACCTGGCCAGCGCCTCCGAAGAGGTCAGTGCCACCGCACAGGCGCTGGCCCAGGCCGCCAGCGAGCAGGCCGCCGGCGTGGAAGAGACCAGCGCCTCGCTGGAGCAGATGACCGCCTCCATCGCGCAGAACACCGAAAACGCGCGGGTCACCGACAGCATGGCCGCCAAGGCCGCCAGCGAAGCGGCCGACGGCGGCGACACCGTGCGCGCCACCGTGGTGGCGATGAAGGACATCGCCAAGAAGATCGGCATCATCGACGACATCGCCTACCAGACCAACCTGCTGGCGCTCAACGCCGCCATCGAGGCCGCGCGTGCCGGCGAGCATGGCAAGGGCTTTGCGGTGGTCGCCGCGGAAGTGCGCAAGCTGGCCGAACGCAGCCAGATCGCCGCGCAGGAAATCGGCGAGGTGGCCGGCTCCAGCGTGGAACTGGCCGAAAGCGCCGGCCGCGTACTGGGCGAGATGGTGCCCTCGATCCGCCGCACCTCCGATCTGGTGCAGGAGATCGCCGCCGCTTCGGAAGAACAGACTGCCGGCGTCAGCCAGATCAATACCGCGGTGGGGCAGTTGAACCAGACCACGCAGTCGGCCGCGGCCAACGCCGAGGAACTGGCCGCCACCTCGGAGGAGATGAGCGCGCAGGCCGAACAGCTGCAGCAGCTGATGGGCTTCTTCCGGCTGGGCAATGGCGGACGCCCGGCCGGCCGGTCGGGGCCGCGTCGGACGACGCAGGCCAGCCAGCCGGTGGCCGCCCATGCACCGGCACGGCGTACCAATGTGCGCCAGATCGGCGTGGTGGCCGCCACTGCCGATGCCATCGACGAATCGCAGTTCGCCAGTTTCTGAAGGAGCCGACGATGCAACCGCACAGCAGCGCGTCCGCCGATGCGCCTTCGCCCACGGCGCCGCAGCAATACCTGACGTTTTCGTTGGGCAAGGAGATGTTCGGCCTGGGCATTCTCGGCATCAAGGAAATCATCGAGTACCGCGTACCGACCGATGTGCCGATGATGCCGCCCGCCCTGCGTGGGGTGATCAACCTGCGCGGGACGGTGGTGCCGGTGGTGGATCTGCAGCAGCGCGTCGGCCGTAGCGCCAGCGCGATCACCAAGCGCAGTTGCATCGTGATCGTGGAGATCGCCCATGGCGACGGGCAGCAGGTGCTTGGCCTGTTGGTGGATGCGGTCAGCGAAGTGCTGGAGATCGCAGCCGAAGACATCGTCCAGGCGCCCAGCTTCGGTACCGGGGTTGCGCGCGATTTCATCCATGCCATGGGCAAGATCGGCGAGCGCTTCGTGATCCTGCTCGATGCCGATGCCGTACTGGGCCAGGATGCACTGGCCCAGCTCCCCGCCGCCGCACTGGCGGCCTGACTCTCGGATGCTCGCCAGGATTCCCATGCGCCCTGTTCTTCTCTCCTGCAACTGTACGCTGGCCGGCCCGGTGCTGGTCGTCGACGACAGCGTGGTCCAGCGCGAACACGCCATGGCGCTGTGCCGCCAGCTTGGCGCCAACGTGGTCGAGGGCGCCGCTGATGGTCATGCCGCATTGGACTGGTTGAGCCGCGCCAACGCACCTTCGCTGCTGCTGGTCGATCTGGAAATGCCCGGCATGGACGGCGTGCAGTTGCTCGACGCCTTGGCACGCGGCCAGTACACCGTGCCGGTGGTGGTGGTGTCGCAACGCGGCGGCGCGCTGATCGACGCGGTGATGCAGCTCAGCCGCAGCGCCGGGGTGCGCGTGCTGGGCGGCATCGAAAAGCCGATGAACCTGCAGGACCTGGCCGCCGTGCTGGAATGCGAACCTGCCTCCGCCGGTGCGACGCCGGCAGCGCGGTCGGCGGCGATCTCGCCACTGATGTCCAGCGGGGGCGCAGCCGCCTCGCGGCTGGACCGTGCCATGCGCCGCGGCGAGATCCGCGTGGCGTATCAGCCCAAGCTCGATCTGAAGGACGGCCGGCTGCGTGGCGTGGAAGCCCTGGCGCGCTGGCGCCGCCCGCAGGGCGACATGATCGGGCCGGACCGTTTCATTCCGCTGGCCGAACGTGAGGGACTGATCCACGCGCTGACCCAGCAGGTAATCGACAAGGCCATTACGCAGATGGTGGACTGGCGCGAGGAAGGCTTTCAGCTCAGCCTGGCGTTGAACCTGTCGCCGAACCTGCTGAGCGAGCAGGATTTCCTCGAACAGCTGTGCGCCAAGCTGGCCGACAACGGCCTGAGCCCGGCCGACCTGGTGCTGGAATTGACCGAGAGCGCCATCGTGGAGCCGGCCAACGCACTGAGCATGCTGGCGCGCCTGCGCCTGCACGGCTTCGGGCTGTCCATCGACGATTACGGCACCGGCTTTTCGTCGCTGCAGCGCCTGGCCAGCATTCCGTTCACCGAACTCAAGCTGGACCGCAGCTTCGTGCAGGCCGCCCATCGCAGCCGCAGCCAGCGCACCGTGCTCGAATCCACGCTGGAACTAGCGCACCGGCTGGAGCTGACTGCAGTGGCCGAAGGGGTGGAAACGCCCGACGACTGGCGCCTGCTGCGCGAGCTGGGCTGCGATCTGGCGCAAGGCTACCTGATGGGCTCGCCGATGCCGGGGCCGATGCTGTCGGACTGGTGGCGCGAGCACGCCGTGCGCATCGCGCGCCTGAGCGATGGTTCCTTCTCCGCCGATGCGGATGTGGCCTGAGTCATGAGTACCGCCACTGCCATCACCGAGCAGGAGTTCGGCCGCTTCCAGCGCTTCATCTTCGAGGCGGCCGGCATCAGCATTTCCTCCGGCAAGAAAGCCATGCTGTGCGGCCGCCTGGGCAAGCGCCTGCGCGAACATCAGTTCAACAGCTACACGCAGTATCTGCAGCTGCTGGAAAGCCGCCAGGACCGCGCCGAGATCCAGACTGCGATCGATCTGCTGACCACCAACGAAACCTATTTCTTCCGCGAGCCCAAGCACTTCGAACTATTGCGCAAACTGGCCGGCGAGCACCGTGGCGGATTGCCGTTGCGGTGCTGGAGCGCGGCCAGCTCCAGCGGCGAAGAGGCCTACAGCATGGCGATGGTGCTGGACGACACCTTGCAGGGGCGCCCGTTCGACGTGGTGGGTACCGACATCAGCACCCGCGTGCTGGCCAAGGCGCGTACCGGGCACTACGCGCTGCAGCGCATCGATGGCATTCCGCAGCCGTATCTCAAGCGCTACTGCCTGCGTGGCCAGGGCGAGTACGCCGGCACCTTGCTGGTGGAGCGGCGCCTGCGCGAGCGCGTGCAGTTCGTGCATGCCAATCTCAATGCCGCGCTGCCCGCATTGGGCAGCTTCGATGCGATCTTCCTGCGCAATGTCATGATCTATTTCAACGGCCAGACCAAGCGCGAAGTGATCCTGCGTGTACTCGCCAACCTGAAGTCGGGCGGCTACTTCTGTATCGGCCATTCGGAAAGCCTGAGCGAACTCGACATCGATCTGGTCCAGGTGGCACCCTCGATCTTCCGCAAGGCATGACCCGAGGATCCGCCATGCCGACAGCGTTCAACCGCCCCGCCGCCGCCCCTGCCCTGCACACCATCAAGGCGATGGTGGTGGACGACTCGGCGGTCGTCCGCCAGGTCCTGGTGGGCGTGCTCAACGACGCGCAGGGCATCGAGGTGATCGCCACCGCCGCCGATCCGTTGCTGGCGATCGAGAAGATGCGCCAGCAATGGCCGGACGTGATCGTGCTGGACGTGGAGATGCCGCGCATGGACGGCATCACCTTCCTGCGCAAGATCATGAGCGAGCGTCCCACCCCGGTGGTGATCTGCTCCACGCTCACCGAGAAGGGTGCGCGCGTGACCATGGATGCGCTGGCGGCCGGTGCCGTCGCGGTGGTGACCAAGCCGCGCCTGGGGCTCAAGCAATTCCTCACCGATTCGGCCGATGAACTGGTGGCCACGGTGCGCAGCGCCGCGCGCGCCAACGTCAAGCGGCTGGCCGCACGCGTCAGCGCCGCGCCGCTGGAGGCCGAGGTCAAGCACACCGCCGATGTGATCCTGCCGGCGCAAAGCGGCCGCGCCCTGGCGCAGACCACCGAGCGCATCGTGGCCATCGGCACCTCCACCGGCGGCACCCAGGCGCTGGAAGAAGTGCTCACCGCTCTGCCGCGCGTGTGCCCGGGCATCGTCATCGTGCAGCACATGCCGGAAAAGTTCACCGCCGCCTTCGCCGCACGCCTCGACGGCCTGTGCCAGATCGCAGTGAAGGAGGCCGCCAACAACGACCGCGTCATGCCCGGCCGTGCGCTGATCGCACCGGGAGGCAAGCACCTGCTGTTGCGCCGTAGCGGGGCGCAATACTTCGTCGAGGTGATGGAAGGCCCGCCGGTCAACCGGCACCGCCCGTCGGTGGATGTGCTGTTCCGCTCGGCCGCGCGAGCGGCCGGCAGCAACGCGCTGGGCATCATCATGACCGGCATGGGCGACGACGGTGCCGCCGGCCTGCTGGAAATGCGTCAGGCCGGCGCACGCACGGTGGCGCAGGACGAGCACACCAGCATCGTGTTCGGCATGCCCAAGGAAGCGATCAAGCGCGGCGGTGCCGACCGCATCCTGCCGCTGGGCGCGATGGCGCGCGAGATCGTCACGCAGTTGCAGTAGCTGCCACGCGCTCGTGGTCGTGGCTCTACCGGCATGCATGCCCCCGGGCGACTGGAACTCTTGGTCGCCAGCCCCTAAAGATCCACCACCGCTGCCGCTATCGTTCTTGAAGACCCAGCATTGCGCGGGTCACCCGGTGCGGCGACGCCCGCCGTCACGGGACAGGAGGTGCAGCATGGCCACACGCGATCTCACCGACAGCCTGTTCATCGATCCGGTCAGCGTCGACTCGGTATTCGTCGACCCCGTCATCGACGCAGGTGCCCACATCCACTGCACTGCCGCCACTGCACCGCCGGCCCCTATCACCGAGGACGAGCGCTTGCGGCCGCAGCGACTGCAGCAGGCGCTCACCGTGCAGTGCCCGCAGCCGCAGCCGGTTCTTCGCGCCGAGTGGGTGCAGGCACGGGCCGCCTTGCTCGCGATGGGCGATGCGCAAGACGATGGAGCTGCGCCGGAACCGCTCGACCGCTCGCCGCACGGCTGCCGCCTGCACTGACAAGGGTGTGCATTGCCGACCCACGCCGCTCGCATGCGCCGGCGGATCTCGGCGCTGCGCATCCGGCGGCAGCCATCCAGGCACCGTGGCCGCACTGCGGCGCCGCAGGCCGACCGCGCTCGCCCAAGGCGAGCGCGGTCGTTCGAGATGCCGCGATTACCAGATCGCGACGCGGCCCTTGTCGCCGCGCACCATCGCATCGCCCGGCTTGCACTGGAATGCCTGCGCGAACGCCGGCATGTTCGAAGGCGCCCCGTTGGCGCGGAAATTCGCCGGCGCATGCGGGTCGGTATTCAGACGCACGCGCAATTCGCCATCGGTGAAGTTGCGGCGCCACACCGTGGCCCAGTTCATGAAGAAGCGCTGGTCCTGCGAATAGCCGTCGATCGGCTTGTTCGCATCCGGCTGCTCCTTCAACGCCATCTGCAGGGCGTCGTAGGCCACGGTCAGGCCCCCCAGGTCACCGATGTTTTCGCCCAGGGTCAGCTTGCCCTTGACGTGCACGCCCGGAATCGCCTCGTAGCCGTCGAACTGCGCCACCAGCTGATCGGTGCGCTGGGTGAACAGCTTGCGGTCGGCATCGGTCCACCAGGTCGCGAAATTGCCCTTGGCATCGAACTGGCTGCCGGAATCGTCGTAGCCGTGCATCATCTCGTGGCCGATCACCGCGCCGATGCCGCCGTAGTTCAAGGCCGGATCGGCCTTGGGATCGAAGAACGGAGGTTGCAGGATCGCCGCCGGGAACACGATCTCGTTGCGGGTGGCGTTGTAGTACGCGTTCACCGTCTGCGGCGTCATATGCCACTCGCGCTTGTCCACCGGCTTGCCGATCTTGTCCAGCATGTAGCGGTAGTTGAACGCCTGGGCGGCCTGCATGTTGGCCAGGAATCCGTCGCCACGCGTCTGCAGGCCCGACCAGTCGCGCCATTGGTCCGGGTAGCCGATCTTGGGCGTGAAGCTGGCCCACTTTTCCAGCGCGCGCTGCTTGGTTTCCGCGCTCATCCAGTCGAGCTTTTCCAGCCGCGCCTTGAGCGCCGCAGACAGGTTCTGCACCAGTTGCTGCATCTGCTCCTTGGATTCGGCGGGGAAGGCGGACTGCACGTAGAGCTGGCCCAGCGCCTCACCCATCGCCTCGTTGACCGCGTTCAAGGTGCGCTTCCAGCGCGGCAGCATGTCCTGCTGGCCGCGCAGCGTCTTGGCATAGAAATCGAAGTTGGCCTGCTCGAATGGCTTGGCCAGATACGGCGCGGCCTCGTCGATGCTGTGGAAGCGCAGGTAGGCCTTCCAGGTCTCCACCGGAGTGTCGGCGAGCATTACATCGAGTTCGGCGAAATAGCCAGGCTGGCTCAACGAGAAGGTGCCGGCCGGCACCTTGAGCACGCTGAAGAAGGCCTGCCAGTCGAAGTGCGGCGTCACCGCGTTGGCGCCGGCCACATCGACCGGGTTGTAGCGCTTGGCCGGGTCGCGCAGTTCGATCCGCGACAGCGAGGCCTTGGCCAGCCGCGTTTCGAATGCCATCACTGCCTTGGCCTGCGTTGCCGCCTGCGCCGCCGGGATGCCGGACAGTTCCAGCACGCGTGCGATGTAGGCCACGTACTGCTCGCGGATCCTGGCCTGCGCCGGATCGGTGTAATAGCCCTTCTCGGGCAGGCCCAGACCGCCCTGCCCCGCATAGGCGATCATCTGTTCGGAATTCCTGTAGTCGGCATTGGCACCGAACGAGAACACCAAACCCTGGCCCTTGGCATAGCTGTCGCGCAGCCACGCCGCGATGGCCGGCGCATCGGCCAGCGCATCGATCGCCTGCAACTGCGGCTGCAACGGCGCGATACCGGCGGCGTCGATGGCCGCTTCGTCCGAGCCGGTGCGCCACAGATCGGCGATCTTGGCGTCCACCGAGCCGGCCGATAGATTGCCGCGTGCCAGCTGCTCCACCAGCGCATGCTGGATGGTCAACGAGCGCTCGGCCAGCACTTCGAAACTGCCCCAGCTGCTGCGGTCGGACGGCACCGGGTTGGCCTTGAGCCACTTGGCGTTGACGAAGCCGTTGAGGTCCTGGCAGGCCTTGATGGACGGATCCAGGTCGCCACTGCCGAACGCCACGATCGGCGCGTCGAGTGCGGACACGTCCACCCTGGCCGGCGCGGGTTGCGGCGCGGTAGGCGCGGCCTTGGGGGCCTGGTCCGAGGCACCACAGGCCGACAACCCGGCCGTCATGGCCAACGCAAGCGACAACGGCGAGAAACTGCTCAACTTCATTGCATTCTCCAAGGCACGACCGCGCATGCGCGGCCGAAGAAAGGTCGGCAGCCGGTCGAGAGCGCTGGCGACGAGCAGCGCATCGAGCAGCGCCCGCTCCTTCGTCAGCCACTCGACAACCGGCCATCCCAGATCACTGCAGCGGCACCGCAAGGCACCGACGTCCGCTGCCGCGCGTTATCGAACGTCATTGCAACCCCTGGCCGCTGGCGCACCTACCACTGACGCCGCGACCGACGTTTGCCACCCAACACCCGCATCCCGGCGCAGCACGCGCCATCGCATGCCCTCAACGACGCACGTAGAACGGCGCCATCACCAGATACAGCGGATACGCCAACACCATCAGCACCAGGGCGACCTCATGCCCGGATGCCGCATCGGCCCATGCTTCCATCTGTCGCACCGGTCCGACGACGCCAAACCCCATCAGCAGCGCGCCCATCGCGCTGATCAACAACGCCAGCACCAGCCCAGCGCCGGAGATGTCGCGAGCGGCCAGGGCGACAAAGCCAGCGCCGCCTGCCACCAGCATGCCCAGCGTCACCAGATATGCGCGGCAGTAGACGGCATTCATCTGCCGGGTCTTCCGTTTGCCGAACATCATGTCCGGCCCGCACACGCGTGCGGGGCGCGCATCACGCCCATGCACCACCTCCATGCAACGCAGCACGCAGCGCTTCGCAGCCGTGTGCCACACAAGAACAGGCGCTGCGCGCGACGCACGCAACGCTGCAACCGCCAGCGGCGCTTACTTCGCCTTGCCCTGATTGGCGACTGCCTCGGCCGCCCGCTTGGCCGTTTCCGGGTCGCCCAGATAGCGGTAGCTGCGCACCTGCAGGCTGTCGTCCAGTTCGAACAGCAGCGGGATGCCGGTGGGGATGTTGAGCTCCAGGATCTGCTCGTTGGAAATGTCGTTGAGATACTTGTACAGCGCGCGCAGGGAATTGCCGTGCGCGGTCACCAGCACGGTCTGGCCGGCCTTCAACTGCGGTGCGATTGCGTCGTGCCAGTAAGGCAGCACGCGCACCAGCGTGGTCGCCAGCGACTCGGTGCCCGGCAACGCATTGCGATCCAGCCTGGCATAGCGGCGATCGTGGCAGGGATGGCCGGGGTCTTCGACATCCATCGTCGGCGGCGGGATGTCGTAGGAACGCCGCCAGATCTTGACCTGCTCTTCGCCATGCTTGGCCGCGGTCTCCGCCTTGTCCAGACCCTGCAACCCACCGTAATGGCGCTCGTTGAGGCGCCAGCTCTTGTGCACCGGCAGCCAGTCCTGGTCGAGCTCCTTCAATGCGCCCTGCAGCGTATGGATGGCGCGCTTGAGCACCGAGGTATACGCCACGTCGAACTGCAGCCCTTCGTCCTTCATCAGCTTGCCGGCGGCAGCGGCCTCCTGACGGCCCTGCTCGGTGAGGTCCACATCCACCCAGCCGGTGAAGCGGTTGTCCAGGTTCCATTGGCTCTGGCCATGGCGCAGCAGTACGAGTTTGCGGGTCACTACGGTTCTCCGATTGGGGCCGATCAGCCTGCGATTGTAGCGGCAGCCAGCGCATCGCTGGCGTGCACGATGCCGCCACGCGCTGCACGCGATGCTGCGGTCATGTCCACCATCGCTCCCGTCTTCGCCGGTTGGGACGGCAGTGTCGTCCAGGCCCGCCAGTTGCAGCAGCAACTGGCGCAGCAGGTCGTGCTGCAGGATACGCTCGCCGCAGCGCCGCAGCTGCTGGCCGGCTTCGACGTCGGTTTCGAAGACGAAGGCCGGACCACGCGCGCGGCGGCCGTGCTGCTGGACGCGCAGAGCTTGCTGCCGCTGGAGATGCAGGTGGCACGCGTACCGACCTCGATGCCCTACGTGCCCGGCCTGCTCAGCTTTCGCGAACTGCCGGCCCTACTGCAGGCGCTGGCGCTGTTGTCGCGGCCGCCGGATCTGGTGTTCGTCGACGGCCAGGGCATCGCCCATCCGCGCCGGCTCGGCATCGCCGCGCACTTCGGCGTGGTGACCGGGCTACCCAGCATCGGGGTGGCCAAGCAGCGTCTTGCCGGCCAGTTCGCCGACCCCGGCCCGGAACGCGGCGACCACAGCCCGATCCTGCTGGGCGGCGCGCAGATCGGCTGGGCGCTGCGCAGCAAGCCACGCTGCAAGCCGTTGATCGTCTCGCCCGGCCATCGCGTGTCACTGCAAGGCGCACTCGACTGGACCCTGCGCACCCTGCGAGCCTATCGCCTGCCGGAACCCACGCGTCTTGCAGACCACCTGGCCTCACGCCGCGGCGAGATCGTGCTGCCCGCGCAAGCAAGCCTGCTCTGATACAGCACGAGCGCGGGCCCCCTGCATGGCCTGCGCGTGGACCACAGCCGTGCGCGATCGGGGCAGGCAGAACATTCCATCTTGGGCGCCGCCGCACGCAGGACGCGATGCGCATGCGAAGCTTCGGCCTCCGCTTCGTCACGAGCCAGCGCCATGACCACCCTGATCGCCCCGCGTGTGCACGACATCGGCGGGCTGCAAGTGCGCCGCGCCGTGCCCACCCTGCAGGCGCGCAGCGTGGGTCCGTTCGTGTTCGTCGACCACATGGGGCCTGCGGTGCTGGAGCCGGAGCATGGGATCGACGTGCGCCCGCATCCACATATCGGCCTGGCCACGGTGACCTTCCTGTGGGCCGGCGAGATCGGCCATCGCGATACGCTGGGCTCGGATCAGATCATCCGTCCGGGCGACGTCAACTGGATGACCGCCGGGCGCGGCATCGCCCATTCCGAACGCACGCCCGGCCCCGGGCGCGTGCGCGAACACGCGTTGCACGGCATGCAGACCTGGATCGCGCTGCCGCGCTCGGCCGAGGAAACCGCGCCGGCGTTCCATCACTTCGCCGCCGCCAGCCTGCCGCAGCAACGCCGCAACGGGGTATGGCTGCGCGTGATCGCCGGCCGCGCCTATGGCGAGGAATCGCCGGTGCAGGTGTTCAGCGGCACCCTCAACGTGGCGCTGGATCTGGCACCGGAGGCGGAGATCGACCTGGATGCCGGCCATGCCGAGCGTGCCCTGTACATCCTCGACGGCCAGGCGCAACTGGACGGCGCCGATGTGCCGGCGCGCCACCTGATCGTACCCGCGCCGGGCGCTCGTGGGCGCCTGCGCGCCAAAACCCCGCTGAAGGCACTGCTGCTCGGCGGCGAGCCACTCGATGGCCCGCGTCATCTGTGGTGGAACTTCGTGTCCAGCTCCAAGGAGCGCATCGAGCAGGCCAAGGACGACTGGCAGGCCGGCCGTTTCGGCACCATTCCGGGCGACGATCAGGAGTTCATCCCCCTGCCGCAGACTCCGGCACCGAAGCCGGTTGATTACCCTTGAAACCGTGCGCGAAACCAGCATCGGTACCCGATCGGTCGCCATGTCCCGTTTTGCGAGTGCCGCACCGCACAAGCGGTGCCGCGGGGGATTGCGACAGGGCTTGAGCTTGCTCCCGCAGATGTGGTAGTGATGGTGGCGTGAGCGGAGCGCGTCACGTGCACGGCAGACTCGAAGCGGGGAGCTAGAGGCGCTGCACGGCACGAAGGTCGACGTCGCCCCCCGCATCGTCATCCAACGCCGGGGAACCCTTGAATGAAGCCTGCATCCTTCCTTGTCGGCCTGAGTCTGCTGCTAGCCGCAGCCACGGCCAACGCCCAGACCTCGCCAGTCTGCCCACCGCTGCCGCCAGCCTCGGGCCTGCAGTGGAACGAGCTGGCCGGTGCCGACTATCTGGTCTGCAAGGCGGTCAATGCCGAAGGCCGCCAGCTGGTGGGCATCATGCTGACCACGCGGGACCCGGCCATGGCGCTGGCCCGCGACCGGCGCGCCGAAAAGGGCCAGATCCAGCAGGAAGACTTCTACTGGTACAAGCTCGACCTGGGCGGCCGCGAGATACCAGGCATGGAGTCGCGCCGCGTCACCGTGGTGGAGCTGGGCAAGAAGCGCTATGCGCAGCTCTGGATCGACGGGGCCAACAACGACGAACTGGCCTCGATGCAATCGCTGGTCCAGGCCATGGATCTGCAACCGGCCAGCCTCGCCCTGCAGCGCTGACCCGTGTGCGATGAGGCGCCATCCCTTGCCGGAGCGCGCCTCATCGGATCCCCCTCGCCTTCCGGACGTCCGCACGGCGAGCGCCGGTCGTTGATGGGCGCCAAGGCAGCGCACATCGAACCCCGCATGCGCCACGTGTCACGTGAATGCACCACGCATGCCCTGCGTCCAATCGCACCTGAGCTCGCGGGCCGGCAGCCACACATCCTGGCTGTCGGCCCGCGAGGCGTCGCTGCCGCGGCGGTGCGTGCCCGATAGGTCTGGCCTCAGGAACGCGCGCGCGGCAGCGTTATCGCGCCGGGCGCAACAACCCGTGTGACCGGCGCCCTGCCGCACGCTTGCGCGTTCGGGATCAGAACCGTCCTTCCTGAAAGTCGACGAACGCCTGCATCAGTTCCTGCCTGGTGTTCATCACGAACGGGCCATGCCGCATCACCGGCTCGTTGAGCGGGCGCCCGGCCACCAGGATCAGGCGCGCGCCCTGATCGCCCGCACGCAGCGCCAGACGCTGGCCGCCGCCCAGCACCGCCAGTTCCTGCGCCGGCAGGTTGCGTGCGGCCTCGCCCTCGCCCACCGCCACCGCGCCCTCGAAGGCATACGCAAAGGCACTGTGCCCCTCGGGCAGCAGATAGTCCCACGCCGCATTCGCGTCCAGGGCGATATCCAGGTACACCGGGCTGGTCGCCGGCTGCACGATCGGGCCGGTCACCTCGCCCACTGCGCCGGCGATCACCTTGACCGTCACGCCTGCCGCAGGCTGCGCCACCGGAATGCGGTCCGGCGCGTACTCCTGGTACCGGGGGTCGGTCATCTTGTCGCGTGCCGGCAGGTTCACCCAGAGCTGGAACCCGCGCATCCGCCCGGATTCCTGTTCGGGCATTTCCGAATGGATCACGCCGCGGCCGGCAGTCATCCACTGCACGCTGCCGGGCGTCAGCAGACCTTCGTTGCCGTGGTTGTCCTTGTGCCGCATGCGCCCGTCCAGCATGTAGGTCACCGTCTCGAAGCCGCGGTGGGGGTGGCTGGGAAACCCGCCGATATAGTCTTCGGGCTTCTCGGTACCGAACTCGTCCAGCATCAGGAACGGGTCCAGTTCGGGAAGCTGCTGGGTGCCGATGACGCGCGTCAGGCTGACGCCGGCGCCGTCGGAGGTGGGCAGGCCGCGGATGGTGCGCAGCACATGCGCCGGTGTGGTCGGAGTGGTCATTGCCTGATCCCTGTGCAGTGTCTAGGTACAGCCATCATGGGTACGGGTAGCGCCGCTCCCAATCACGACCGCTGCAACCGATCGTTCCAAACGCCAGCCTGCTTCCAGATTGCTAGCGCATCCTGTGCCCAATCACTCTACGACCAAAGTTTTACCCCGCTGCGGAGCGCCGGCATTGACCGCAGGCGGGCACGGGTGGACCCTTGGGCGAATCGTTTCTGAGGGGCATGCATGAAAGGGTTCTCGAAGCTGGCCTGGGGCGCGCTGGCGCTGCTGGCTGCGTTCTGCCTGGGTACCGTGGCGCTGCGGCGCGGCGAGCACATCAACGCGTTGTGGATCGTGGTGGCGGCGGTGTCGATCTATCTGATCGCCTACCGGTTCTACAGCCTGTTCATCGCCAACAAGGTGATGCAGCTGGATCCCACACGCGCCACCCCGGCCATCGCCAACAACGACGGCCTGGACTATGTGCCCACCAACAAGCACGTGCTGTTCGGCCACCACTTCGCCGCGATCGCCGGCGCCGGCCCGCTGGTCGGCCCGGTGCTGGCCGCGCAGATGGGCTACCTGCCCGGCCTGTTGTGGCTGGTGGTGGGCGTGGTGTTCGCCGGTGCGGTGCAGGATTTCATGGTGCTGTTCCTGTCCAGCCGCCGCAACGGCCGCTCGCTGGGCGACCTGGTCCGCGAAGAGATGGGCCAAGTACCGGGCACCATCGCCCTGTTCGGTGCGTTCCTGATCATGATCATCATCCTGGCGGTACTGGCGATGGTGGTGGTCAAGGCGCTGGCCGAAAGCCCGTGGGGCATGTTCACGGTGATCGCCACGATGCCGATCGCGATCATGATGGGCGTGTACATGCGCTACATCCGCGTCGGCAAGATCGGCGAGATTTCGGTGGTGGGGTTGATCCTGCTGCTGGCTGCGATCTGGCTGGGCGGCAAGGTCGCCGCCGACCCTACCTGGGGCCCGGCCTTCACCTTCACCGCCAAGCAGATCACCTGGATGCTGATCGGCTACGGTTTCGTGGCCTCGGTACTGCCGGTGTGGCTGCTGCTGGCGCCGCGCGACTACCTGTCCACCTTTCTCAAGATCGGCACGATTCTGGCACTGGCGATCGGCATCCTGGTGGTGATGCCCGACCTGAAGATGCCGGCACTGACCCAGTTCGCCTCCAGCGGCGATGGCCCGGTATGGAAGGGCGGCATCTTCCCGTTCCTGTTCATCACCATCGCCTGTGGCGCGGTTTCCGGTTTCCATGCGCTGATCTCTTCCGGCACCACGCCCAAGCTGCTCGCCAATGAAGGCCACATGCGCTACATCGGGTACGGCGGCATGCTGATGGAATCGTTCGTGGCGATCATGGCGCTGGTGGCAGCGTCGATCATCGAGCCGGGCGTCTATTTCGCCATGAACAGCCCCGCTTCGCTGGTCGGCACCGATGCGGTCGCCGTCGCGGCCAAGGTGTCCGAATGGGGCTTTGCGATTACCCCTGAAGTGCTGGAAGCCACCGCCAAGGACATCGGCGAACACAGCATCCTGGCCCGCGCCGGCGGCGCGCCCACGCTGGCGGTGGGCATCGCGCAGATCCTGCACCAGCTGTTGCCGGGCGAGGACACCATGGCGTTCTGGTACCACTTCGCCATCCTGTTCGAAGCCTTGTTCATCCTCACTGCGGTCGATGCCGGCACGCGTGCGGGCCGCTTCATGCTGCAGGATCTGCTGGGCAACTTCATCCCGGCGCTGAAGAAGACCGAGTCGTGGGCCGCCAACATCATCGGCACCGCCGGCTGCGTGGCGCTGTGGGGCTATCTGCTGTACACCGGCGTGGTCGATCCGTTCGGCGGCATCCAGACGCTATGGCCGTTGTTCGGCATCTCCAACCAGATGCTGGCCGGGATCGCGTTGATGCTGGGCACGGTAGTGCTGTTCAAGATGAAGCGCGACCGCTACGCCTGGGTCACCATCGTGCCGGCGCTGTGGCTGTTGCTGTGCACGACCTACGCCGGGCTGATCAAGATCTTCGACAGCAACCCGGCGCAGGGCTTCCTGGCACAGGCGCACAAGTTCCAGGCCGCCATTGCCAGCAACACCATCACCGCACCGGCCAAGACCGTGCCGCAGATGCAGCAGATCGTCACCAATGCCTACGTCAACACAGGGCTGACGGTGCTGTTCCTGTTCGTGGTGGGCGCGATCCTGATCTACTCGGTCAAGACGATCGTGATCGCGCGACGCACTCCGCAGCGCAGTGACCGCGAAACCCCCTACGTGGCCCTGCAGCCACACCAGATGGCGGACCTGTAATGGGCACCCAACTCGTCCTGGCCAGCCAGTATCAGGCGCACCGCCGCATCTGGCGGCGCCTGATCCAGACCGCGCGGCTGTGCTGCGGCATTCCCGACTACGACAACTACGTGCGGCATATGCTGGAAAAGCATCCCGACAAGCCGGTGATGGATTACCCCGCCTTCTTCCGCGAGCGCCAGGACGCGCGCTACGGCGGCAAGAGTGGATTTCGCTGCTGTTGATCGGCTGAGTGGCTGATCAGCGAGTGACTGATCATCTAGTGGAACCGCAACAGGGCGCGATGCGAATCGCGCCCTGTTGCGTTGCTAGCGTGAGTTAGCCGCAGGGTGCTTGCCTGCCACCGTCGCGGGATGCGCCGCAAAGTAGAGCGGCTGATCTGCGGCTTGGCTGCAAGGCCCTTGCCCGCTCACCATCGCGGGACACGCTGCAAGCTAGAGCGGCTGAACTGCTGCTTTGCTGCAAGGCCCTTGCCCGCCCACCATCGCGGGACACGCTGCAAGTACGTCCTTGTAAGCTCTTACGCGACGGTGAGCGGGCAAGGACCAGTCGGGATGGTCGGTATGCAAAATGCAGGAGGCAATACATGAGGTGCTTCCAATTCGCTAATTCTCATGTCGTTGCGGCCCGCAGCGGCAAGCCAATGCAACTAGCAAGCTGGCCCGTTTTCACCTGGCGACCGACCAACTCTGGTGCGATGTCCTCACCGATTGCGGGACCGTTTGGCGCATGGATGCCGCCACCGAGCCCCCAGGGACGGGTTTACGGCGTGTCCCGCAAGCGGTGAGGGCATCGCACGCTCGACCAACTAGGCTTTTGATCTAAGAGCGGCTAACAAAACGTGGCGAGCGGTCGTCAGGTGGGTGTGGACGGCGCGGAGGAGCCGGAGTGTACGGGTGGTTCGTGCCGATTCCGAGCACCGGTCGCGCCCGCCTGGCGGCTGCACAGCCGCTTTATCAGTTGCTCTGAGCATTCGACTGCAGCCAAACGATGCGACGACGCGACATCCTCAACCAGCGCGCTTTTGCGCGAGCCGCTCGAACAATGCAGGCAAATCGCGCATATCGTCGAATACCTCCAGCACGCCGATCCGACGCAAGGTCTCGCTGTGCCCCTGTGGAATATGCCTGGCACCGGTAAACCCCAACGCCTGCATGCCTGCCGCCAGCGCGGCAGTGGCACCGGTCGGGCTGTCTTCGATCACCAGGCAACGCTCCGGGGCGACACCGGCGGTGCGCGCGGCCAGCAGGTACACATCCGGTGCCGGCTTGGGCCGCTCCACCATATCGGCACTGAAAATCCGCCCTGCCGCACGCGCCGTGAGCCCGGCCCGCTCCACCGATGCAATCACGTTGTGACGCCGGCTGTTGGAGGCCACCGCCAGCGGCAACGGAATCTGCTCCAGCGCCTCGCGCACGCCCGGGATGGGCTGTACTTCGGCGGCGATCAGGGACTCGCTGCGTGCCTGGATCTGCGCCAGCAAGGTGTCCGGCAACGGCAAGGCAAAATGCTCTTCCACACGCCGCAACACCTCGCGCGTGGTCTGCCCGAACGTGGTTTCCAGCAGCTGTTCCAGCGGCTCGCTCGGCACAAAAGACGCGAGCGCCTCACGCATCACCCGATCGGCCAATATCTCGCTGTCGACAAGAACACCATCGCAGTCACTGATCAGTAGCTCGTAGCCCATTGCACCCATCTGCTTGCAAAGCGCCATTATGCCGGCCGCCTTGTGACCATTGGCCGTGCCGCGGCGCCTGCGTGACGCTGACCGCATCGGACGACCCCGGGGCTGCACAGCCGCGCAAGCAGGCCGGGCCGTACGCCGACGCTGCTGCAGACGCAGGTTACGAAATCTTACCGCACCCGATTTTTGCAGCTGGTAGGATCTGCCCCGCTGCGGCGGGACCTGCCGTAGCGTCTTCAGGAATGCGATCAGGAGAAGGAGATTTCGATGCAGACGCGATTCCCGACCCTGCTCGTTCTTGCGACCTCGTTTTTCGCGGTCTCATGCACCGCTTCCGCTGGTGCCAAGGAGCAAACCAACATGTCAGCTACGCTGCAGGACCACACCGTCGCCTTTCGCGACCCACGCTTGACCGACATCGCCGGCGCCATCGCGCAAGGCGACGTCGCCCGGATCAAGGCCCTCGCCCCCACCGTCGATCTCGCCGCGCACGGCGATCAGCACGTGACCTTGCTGGAGTGGGCGATCTGGAACGAACAACCGCGCGCGCTGGATGCCCTGCTCGCTGCAGGCGCAGACCCTGCGCTGCCGGGTATGGACCAGGAAACCGTGGTGCACATGGCCGCGATGGCGCAGGATCCGGAGTATCTGAAGATCCTGCTGCAGCACAGGGCGCCGATCGACGTGGTCAGTGCGCGTGCCGGCTGGACGCCGTTGTTCCGCGCCGTACAGAGCAAGCGCGATGCGCAGATCGATCTGCTGCTCGACGCCGGCGCCGACGCCAGGCGCGTCGATCACACCGGCAACAGCCTGCTGCATGTGGCCGCCCAGAGCGGTGCCGCCAACCCGGCAGTGTTGCGGTTACTCGAGGCCGGCGTGGATCCTGCGCTGCGCAACGCACAGCAGAAGACCTTCCAGGCGTATTTCTTCACCACACCGGACCGGCTGCTCAATGCCGGCGGCCAGCAGGTCAGATCGGATGTGCGCGCATGGTTGAACGCCCACGACATTCCCGTTGAAAGCAGCCGCTAAGCGCGCTTTCCGCACGATCAACGCAAGGAGCCGCGCATGAGCCCGCAAGATTCCACTTCTTCCACCGCCGCATTTGCAGAAGCGATGCGCGGACAACAGCCGCAGCCGCAGGACCGGCAGTTTCCGGCGCTGCTGCAAGACCTCTACGCAACTGCGAACCAGCGCCGCGAGGGCGTCCCCGAGACGTTTGCGCCGCTCGCCAATGGCTGGTCGCGCATGGACGACAACGCATTGCGGCAGGCCGGCATCGACCCTGCCCTGCTGCACGATGGCAAGAGCGGCTTCGATGCCGCGTTCTATCGCAACGACCAGGGCCAGGTGGTGCTCGGTTTCTGCGGCACCGACGAGGGCAAGGACTGGAAGCACAATATCGGCCAGGGCCTGGGGTTCGACGATGCGCAGTACGCATCGGCCATCCAGCTCGGCAGCCAGGCCAGGCAGGCATTCGGCGACCAGGTCGTGATTTCCGGCCATTCCCTGGGCGGCGGACTGGCGGCCGCATCGGCCATGGTCAACGACATTCCCGCTGTGACCTACAACGCGGCCGGCGTCAACGACCGCACGCTGGAACGCCAGGGCCTGGATGCAGCGGCAGCCAAGGAGTACGCCAGCAGCGAGTTGATCCGCGGCTATCACGTCAAGAACGAACTGCTGACCCACTTGCAGGAAGACAGCATTCCGCTCAAGTGGGCGATGCCCGATGCGGCCGGCCACCAGATCGAATTGCCTGACCCGGATCCATTGTCGTTCGGGCAGCGTCTGGTGCCCGGCATGATGCTCAAGCATCGTCTGGACCTGCACGGCATGGATGCGGTGATCAAGGCGCAGGACATGCAATCACCGGAGCCCAACCGTGCCGCCGCGTTGCAGCCCGGCAGCCAGCTGTTCAACGATGCGGTGGTGCGGCTGGACGGCCAGCGCGAACGCCTGGGATTGCGCGACGACGACGCCTTCCTCAACACCGCCGCCAGCGTCGCTGCGCGTGCCGGCAACGACGGCCTGCGGCGGATCGATCACCTGGTCCCCAACCGCCACGGCGACAGCCTGATTGCGGTGCAGGGCCGGATGGACGACCCGGCCCATCTGCGCAGCCACGTACAGACTGCCTCGGCGGCCAACGAACCTGTGCAAGGCAACGTGAGTCAGTTGCAGCAGCACAACCAGCAACAGGCGCATCAGCCTGCCCAACAGGAAGAGCAGCGGCGCGTCGTCCAGCACTGACGCGCGCCTGGCGACGCGAGAACCACTGGCGCCGCCGCAGGCTCGAGATCCAGAGGCATTGCAGCGTCGCCGTACCGGCGGCGGCGCTGCGCTCCCTGCCGCAGCCGCCCGACGTACAGCCGCTGTCAGGCGCAAGGGGCGCGGCTGAACGCAGGCGGGGTTGCGGCAGGCAGGCAGCCTGTCATCCGGCCCCGGCCATCGCGCGCAGCGTGATGCCAACGACATAGGCCAGATAGGTACCGGTGGCATAGCCCAGCGTGCCGAGCAGCACTCCGACCGGTGCCAGCGCCGGGTGGAATGCGGCGGCGACCACAGGCGCCGAGGCCGGGCCGCCGACATTGGATTGCGAGCCGATCGCGAAGTAGAAGAACGGCACCTGCAGCCAACGGCCCAGTGCCCATAGCAGGACGATATGCACCGCGATCCAGATCAGGCCGAGCAGGAACAGCCAGGGCCGGTCCAGCAGCGCCAGCAGATCCATCTGCATGCCGATGCAGGCGATCAGGAAATACAGCAGCAGCGAACCGATCCTGGAGGCGCCGGCGCCTTCCAGATTGCGTGCGCGGGTGAAGCTGAGCAGCAGCCCCAGGCTGGTCGCCAGCACCACCACCCAGACGAACGGCGCATCCAGACTGAATCGGCTGGCCCAGCTCAGATGCGCCTTGCACCAAGCGGCCAGCGGATTGGCGAGCGCATGCGCCAGGCCGACACCACCGAACCCCACCGCCACGATCACCATCAGATCGCTCAGGCTGGGAATGCGCGCATGCTCGGCCTGGAAGCGCGCCATGCGCTCCTGCAGCGCGTCCAGCGCGCGCGTATCGGCGCCGCTGCGCACATCGATCGCGCGGGAGCGCCCGGCCACGAAGATCAGGACCGCCATCCACACATAGCCGACGCCGACATCGACCACCGCAAACTGGCCGAAGGTCGTTGCATCCACATTGAACACCTCGCGCATCGCCAGCATGTTGGCGCCGCCACCGATCCAGCTACCGGCCAACGCCGCCATGCCGGCCCAGGTATCGCCCGCCACGGTGGCAGGATGCAGCCAGCCCATCACCTGGAACGCCACCACGGCACCCAGCATGATGCTCAGCGACGCCCCCAGGTACATGACCACCAGCTTGGGCCCCAGCCCCAGGATGGCGCGCAGGTCGATGCTCAGGGTGAGCAGGATCAGCGCCGCAGGCAACAACACATCGCGGGCGATCGGGCTATACAACCGCGTGTTGCCGCCGTCGATCAAGCCGATGGTGTTGTAGATCCCCGGCAGCAGATAGCACAGCAGCAATGCCGGCACCACCGCGTAGACCCGCCGCCACAGCCCCTGCTCGCGCGAAGAGGTCCAGAACACCGCGCCCAGGGTGGCGGCGATCAGACCGAAGACGACGATATCGTTCTGGATCAGGGCAGGAGCGGACGCAGTCACTGCAAGGCGGGTTCCGGACAGAGGGCCGCCGATGCGGATCGGTCCGACAGCGGCCGATGCATTGAATCTAGCCGACCCGGTCGCCCGCGCAAAGCCCTGCAGGCTTGCAGCATGCCCGCACTCCAGCCGTATGGGTCAGCCGGCAACGGCGCAGCGCACGACCGTACACCGGCCAGCCGACCGGCAAGCGGACCAAGGGTGATGTTCGTGCCGGGATTGCCCTCGTGCGGACAGCCGGCACGAACGCCTCACATCGGATCAGCCGTAACGCCGCACCACGCGATCGCCCTCGGCGGTGTTCAGCACCACCCCACTGGGTTGACCGGTGAGCATGCAATGCAGCTTGGCCATCAGCTCGGCATTTTCCAGCGCGCCCTGCTCGCGCAGGTAACGTAGCGGCGACCATTGTGGGCGGGTGACCCACCAGCCGCCTTGTTCGGGATGAATGCGTACGACGTATCGGGACTCGTCCATCAGGCCTCCGGCCAGTAGGTACAGCGCTCTAAACGAGGAGTGCCCTGCCGCGCAAACCGCGCGGTGCACCCGGGATCGGACCATCCGTCTCAACCTGCGTGTACACCCCGCATGCCGACATGCCCTTACTCAAGGGGCCGCGGGAGAGTAGCCAGAGGCCCCGCGTTCGGCATAGCCAGCATGCGTATTTACTAATGGTGGCGCCGTCGGGGGGACACTGGCGTACCGGTAGGAAAATTCTTACGTGACACGGATCACGTCCAGCGGTACATTCCTATACACAGGGTGAACGCCATGTAACAAGCGGCCACGACAAGGCCGCCGGATCCGTGGGATTCACCCGCTGTTGCAATCGATTCGTGAGTTCATGCCTCGGGGGAGGGCCCGCATGTATCTGCTCAGAAAGTTTCAGTTTCCAGTCAAGACGGCCATGGTGGTCGGCTATGTCCTGATCATCCGGGAAGTCGTGGTGCTGTGGTCCTGACGGGCCGGCAGCGTTCGGAGACATAGCCTGCCGGGCCCAGGGAGCTGTGCCCGACAGAATGTCTCAGTCGCGATCCACCCAGCCACGCTGCTGCGCTGCGGCCAGATCGGCGGGCGTGTCCACGTCCAGTGCGAGCGCGGGGGCGCTGACGCAACCGAGCGAATGGAGATCCAGGCTGGCGAACAGGCCGCGCAGGCCGCTGTCGCCTTGCAGGGGCACATTCGCCAAGACCGCATGCGCGACCACCGCGGGGATGCCGCGCACGCCCGCGTAGCCGCTGCTGGCACATCCGGACGCGGCGCGGTCGGCCGCGTCCAGCAGCGCGTGCAGATGCGCCGCCTCGAGCGCAGGCTGGTCGCAGCCGAGGATCAGGCTGCGGCGCAGCCTGCCGTCCTCGCGCACATGGCGCCGGAGCACGCCCAGACTGGAGCCCATGCCTGCGCTCCAGTCTTCGTGCTGCAGGATGTCCACCTGCAACCCGTGCAGCATGTCGCGCAGATGCGCCGCATCGGAGCCCAGCACCACTGCGCAGCGCAGCGGCGCGGTCTGCAACGCGATGCGCACCACCCGACGCAGCAACGGCTCTCCATCGCGCAACAGGGCCTGCTTAGAACGTCCCAGGCGCCTGCTCTCCCCTGCCGCCAATACCAGTGCCGCGTGGTCGTTGCTCATGCGCTGAAACTCCGTGGCAGCAGGGCACCGGGCCAATGCGCGGACCGCATCGGTGCGTGCGTTCCCATGGCGCTGCATGCCGGGCGCACCTGTCTTGCCACCGGGATGGACGAACCAAACGACTGACTGCAGTCCGAGGCGTCGCGGCGAACGGAGAACGGAAACATGGCGACGTTGCCCGCGGTGAGGGGAAGCATCAGCGTAGGGACTGGGCTGTACGTGCCAGGTGACCTAGACCGTGGCGAACGCGGGTCAGCGACGTTGAGGTGGGTTGCGATAGCCCAAGCACATCAGGCGGCTGCCGCCCTCTGCGCGTCGGCGACGGCCTGGGTCGCCTCGGCAAGGATCCCCAGCGCGATGCCATGTGGCGACGAGTGCCCCGTGCGCCAGCCGGCGGGCAGCCGCAAGCGCGCCAATGCCGCCTCGTCGTACCCCAGCGCACGCAGCGCCTGCAGGCGCGCCTGGCGCTTGCTGCGACTTCCCAGGATGCCGATGCAGGCGACCGGCGATGCGAGACCGCGCTGCGCCACCTGCAGATCGATCTGCTCGTCGTGCGCAAGGCTGTACACGGCCGTCTCCGCGTCCAGCTGCAGCTCGCGCAATGCATCGCTCAGGTTGCGGCGATCGTAGTGTTCCATGCTCAGCCCGGGTGGCGGTTCGCCGGGGCCGTGCGGGCGCAGCACACGCACCTCGATGCCCATCTGGCTGGCCAGGGAGACCAACACCAACAACGCCGGGTCCGCGCCGACCAGCACCAGCCGCAAGGGCGGGCGGTGCACGCGCAGGAATTCGCCAGGACGAATGTCGCGCGCCGTGGCCGGATAGCGCACCGCGCCGCTGCTGCGATCCAGGCCGACGAGGAACGCCCGACGGTGCTGACGCGCGTTACGCCAGCGTGCCAGGTACTCGCCAAGATCCGCAACAGGCCAGACCAGAATGCCGATGCGGCCGCCGCAGCTGAGCTGGATGTCCAGTACCGCGCTGCCTGCGCCGTACTCCAGCCAGCGCGGCCGCCCGTCGCGCAATGCCGCCTGCGCCTCATGCGCCACCGCGGCCTCTACACACCCGCCCGAGACGTAGCCGGCTACGTCGCCGTCGGCAGTGATCGCCATCTCGCTACCCAGTGGCCGCGGCGAAGAGCCCTCTATCTCGATCAGGGTCGCCATCGCGACACGCTGCCCCGCACGGTGCCAGGCGGCAAGAACCGGCAACAGGTCTTCGTGCAGGGCGTAGCCCGGCCAGGCCGGCCAGGCCGACGCCACTGGCGCGGCCCGGGCGGTGGGGGCGACCACGGCGCTCACGCGCGCAGCAGCTCGGGCAGTTGCGGCAGCAACTTGTCCAGCGTGATCGGATACTCGCGCACACGCACGCCCGTGGCGTTGTAGACCGCATTGGCGATCGCCGCCGCAACCCCGCAGATCCCGAGCTCGCCCACACCCTTGGCCTTCATCGGCGAAGACAGCGGGTCGCTTTCTTCCAGGAACACCACCTCCTGGTGCGGAATGTCCGCATGCACCGGCACTTCGTAGCCGGCCAGGTCGTGATTGACGAAGAACCCGAAGCGCTTGTCCACCGCCAGCTCCTCCATCAATGCCGCGCCCGCGCCCATGGTCATGCCGCCGATCACCTGGCTGCGCGCAGATTTTGGATTGAGGATGCGGCCTGCCGCACACACCGCCAGCATGCGGCGAATGCGGATCTCGGCCGTCGCGATGTCCACGCCGACCTCGACGAAGTGCGCGCCGAACGTGGACAGCTGGTGTTGCTTGGCCAGGTCGCCGAATTCGATCTTTTCCTCCACCACCAGCGCGCCGTTGGCGGCCGCATCGCCCAGCGCGACGCGCTTGCCCGCGGCACGGACGTGGCCATCGGCGAACTCGGCCCTGGCCGGATCCATTCCAAGCCGCGTGGCGATGGCCTCGCGCAGTTTCACCGCCGCCGCATAGACGCCGGCGGTGGAGCTGTTCGCCCCCCACTGTCCGCCCGAACCTGCCGATGCCGGAAAGCTGGAATCGCCCAGACGCACATCCACCCAATCCAGCGGCACGCCCAGCATTTCGGCGGCTGTCTGCGCGATGATGGTGTAGGAGCCGGTGCCGATGTCGGTCATATCGGTTTCCACCACAACACGCCCGCCCTGCTCCAGCCGCATGCGCGCGCCCGAGGTCATGACCGGGGCGTTGCGGAATGCCGCGGCCACGCCCATGCCGACCAGCCAGCGACCATCGCGCGTGCTGGCTGGCCTGGTCTTGCGCCTGGACCACTCGAAGCGTTTGGCGCCATCTTCCAGGCACTTGACCAGCTGCCGCTGCGAAAACTTGCGTTGCGGATTTTCCGGATCGACCTGGGTGTCGTTGACGATGCGGAACTGGACCGGGTCCATGCCGAGTTTTTCGGCCATTTCGTCCATGGCCACTTCCAGGGCCATCATCCCGGGCGCTTCGCCGGGCGCGCGCATCGCATTGCCTTCGGGCAAATCGAGCACGGCCAGGCGCGTGGCGATCAGGCGGTTGGCACCGGCGTACAGCAACTGCGTCTGCGCGGCGGCGATTTCCGGCTCGCCGTCGGGCAAATCGCCGGACCAGGTTTCATGCGCGATGGCAGTGAGCTTGCCGTCGCGCCCGGCACCCAGGCGAATGCGTTGCAGTGTGGCCGGGCGGTGGGTGGTGTTATTGGCGATCAGTGGCCGCGGCAGCATGACTTTCACCGGGCGCCCGACCTGGCGCGCTGCCAGCGAGGCGAGCAGCGCATCGGCGCGCAGGAACAGCTTGCTGCCAAAGCCACCACCGACGTAAGGCGACATGATGCGCACGTTCTCGCGCGGGATGCCCAGCGTGGTGGCCAGATCGCGTGCACCCCAGGCGATCATCTGATTGGAGGTCCAGACGCTGAGCTTGTCGCCCTCCCACATCGCGATCGACGCATGCGGCTCCATCATGGCGTGCGAGTGATCGGGCGTGGTGTACTCGGCATCGAGTTGCACCGGCGCCGCGGCGAACGCAGTGGCGAAATCGCCAACGTTGCTGTTGGGCGCGCCGCCCGACGTGACGACCTTGGCCCCGCCGCGCGCCTTCTTCAGGTCATACGCCCCCACGTGGCGGCCATAGTCCACCTTGATCAGCTGTCCAGCGGCGCGGGCCTGCTCGAACGTCTCGGCAACCACTACCGCGATCGCCTGGTGGTAATGCTGGATCTGGGGCCCCCCCAGCAGCTTGGCGGTATTGAGCTTGCCCTTGTGCAAGGTTCCGGCATTCTGCGCGGTGACGATGCCCAGCACACCGGGCGCATTGCGCGCGGCACTCAGATCGATGCTGCGGATGGTGCCTTTGGCAATCCCCGCACCAACCACGTGCCCATAGGCCGTGCGGCCCGGCAGGTCGTGGTGTTCGTAGGCATACGGTGCCTGGCCAGTGGTCTTGAGCGGGCCATCGATACGGTCGATGGGCTTGCCGACGACCTTGAGCTGATCGATGGGATTGCGACCGGCAGGAGTGTCGAATTTCATATCAGGCCCTCGCGTCGGCCAGGATCGAGGTCAAGGTGCGCTCCACCAGCGGCAGCTTGAAGGCGTTGTGTTCGGTCGGCTGCGCGCCGCCGAGCAGCACCGATGCGATGGCGCGCGCGCCCTGGCGTGATTGCGCTTCCGCGGCCTCGCTGCGCCAGGGCTTGTGCGCTATCCCACCTACACCGACGCGCGCGCTGCCATCGCGCTGCACGACGGCGGCAACCGATACCAGTGCGAACGCGTAGGAGGCACGATCGCGTACCTTGCGATAGACGTGCGTGCCGCCAAGCGGCTTGGGAAGCGTCACCGCGGTGATCAACTCGCCGCGCTCCAGCACGGTCTCCAGATGCGGGGTCGTTCCCGGCGCCCGGTAGAATTCCGCAAGCGGCACCGCGCGGGTCTGCCCGTCCGGTCGCACGGTTTCCACCGTTGCATCCAGCACGCGCATGGCGATCGCCATGTCGCTGGGATGGGTGGCGATACACGCCTCGCTGGTACCGATCACCGCCAACTGCCGGTTGAACCCGCCGATGGCCGCGCAGCCACTGCCGGGCAGACGTTTGTTGCACGGCTGGTTGGTGTCGTAGAAATACGGGCAACGGGTACGCTGCAGCAGGTTGCCAGCCGTGGTGGCACGATTGCGCAGCTGCCCCGAGGCCCCGGCAAGCAGGGCGCGCGATAGCACCGCGTAATCGCGGCGCACCCGTTGGTCGGCAGCGAGATCGGTGTTGCGTACCAGCGCGCCGATCCGCAGGCCACCTTCGGGAGTGGCTTCGATGGTGTCCAGGCTCAACCCGTTGACGTCGATCAGATGCGAAGGCGTTTCGATCTGCAGCTTCATCAGGTCCAGCAGATTCGTGCCGCCAGCGATGAACTTGGCGCCGGGCTGACGCGCGGCCTTGGCCGCCGCATCGGCCGGCGACGACGCGCGCTCGTAACTGAAAGCCTTCATGCGCGACCTCCGGCGACGTCATTGATCGCATCGACGATGTTGGAATATGCGCCGCAGCGGCAGATGTTTCCGCTCATGCGCTCCTGCAACTCGGGCGTGGTGAGCCTGGTCTTGCCGGTGAGATCCTCGGTCACATGGCTCGGTATACCGCGTTCGACCTCGTCCAGCACCGCCACTGCGGAGCAGATCTGACCGGGCGTGCAGTATCCGCACTGATAGCCATCGTGCTTGACGAAGGCGGCCTGCATCGGGTGCAACTTGTCGGGTGTTCCCAGCCCTTCGATGGTGGTGACCTTGGCACCTTGGTGCATCACCGCCAGCGACAGACAGGAGTTCATGCGCTGCCCGTCGACGATCACCGTACAGGCGCCACACTGACCATGATCGCAGCCCTTCTTGGTGCCGGTCAGGTGCAGATGTTCGCGCAGCGCGTCCAGCAAGGTCGTGCGGTTGTCCAGGGTCAGCGTCACCGGCTTGCCATTGACATCGAAGCTCACCCGACTGGATGCGTTGGTCGGTTCCACGGCCTGCCGTTGCGCTGCCGCGCCGGCAGCACTGGCGGCCATCGATTGGGTTGCGGCAACGCCGGCTGCCGACGCCGTGCCAGCGATCAATACCTCGCGACGGGTCATCTTGATGTCTCTCATGGCTGGCATCTCCAACAATGCTGGCTTGTACAGTTCTTTATCAATGTGCAGCGCAGCGGGTCACAGGCGCGTGAGCGACTGACCGCACGGGTCACAACGCGCAGGGTATTGCTCCATCCTGGGACGGGGTTGGCTGCATCCGCATAGCCTGCGGAATACGCCGCCGAGCGGGCCGTATCGCCTCACTGCAGGGACGTAAACGGATGCGGCTGGAAGCACAGGCACAAGCGTGCGGCATGCACGATGATGCGCGTTGCAGCACACTCCGCGGCAACTGTCGGGACGACGCGCCAGCGACCGAAGTCGTCACGGTTGCGCCCGCCAATACGTCATTGGCGGGCGCGGTGCAGGCGCATGTGCGCTGTGTTGCCGTGATTTCCCTGCAGACAGGGCAGCAGGCGGGCTCAGAACTCCAGCGCGATCTTGCCGAAGTGGCCACCGGATTTCTGCAGCGCGAATGCCTCGCCAATCTCCTCCAGCGCATAACGACGGTCGATGACCGGGCGCAGCGGCAAGCTGTCCAGTGCGCGCACCAGATCCTGCTGATGCCGACGGCTGCCGACGACCAGCCCCTGCAGGCGCTGCTGACGACCCATCATCTCGGCGGTCGGCACCGGGCCGGCAGCGCCGGTCAGCACGCCGATCAGGGCGATGTGTCCACCCACGCGCGCTGCGCGGATCGATTGTACGAGCGTTCCAGGCCCACCCACTTCCACCACATGGTCCACACCGCGGCCGTCGGTGATGTCCAGCACCTGCGCGGACCATTCGGCATGCTGCCGGTAATTGATGACATGGTCGGCCCCGAGCGCGCGCACCTTTTCCAGCTTTTCGTCGGAAGACGACGTGGCGATCACGCGCGCGCCCATCGCCTTTGCGAACTGCAGCGCGAAGATGGAGACGCCACCGGTGCCCAATACCAGCACGGTGTCGCCTGCCTTCAGGCCGCCATTGACGACCAACGCGCGCCAGGCAGTGACCCCGGCGGTGGTGAGGGTGGCGGCCTCAACATGGCTGTAGCCGGCCGGCGCATGCGTGAATGCGTGCGCATCGGCGACCACGGCCGACCGCGCGTATCCATCCACGCCATCGCCCGGGGTGGTGGAAAATCCCGCATGCAGCGGCTCGCCATCCAGCCAGTGCGGAAAAAAGGTGGACACCACGTGGTCGCCCACGGTGAATTCGCCCACCTCCGGCCCTAGCGCCTCCACCACGCCGGCGCCGTCGGACATGGGGATACGGCCATCTGCGGTCGGCATCTGTCCCAGGACCACACCCAGGTCGTGGAAGTTGAGCGAACTGGCATGCAGGCGTACGCGGATCTGACCGCGTGCGGGCTGCCCTGGGTCGGCCAGATCGACCGCGCGCAGGGCACTCAGTCCGGCAGGCTGCGAAAGACGGATGGCACGCATCGGAGACTCCTTGCTGTGATTCGGCTTCTTGGATAACAAAGGAGCCGTTATGCGCATGCAGTCGAGCTGGCTTGCGCGCCACGACGTGGCAAGGACCGCGACAGCATCGCAGAGGCGTGACCGCAGCGCCGGCGCGAGGCGCAGGCCGCGCTGACGTGGTGCAGATCACAGATCCTCGCGCTTCACGGCGGCGCGCGACTGATGGCCAGCGATGGCGGGGCACGATGGCACAACGATTGCATCGAGCCAATGTCCAGACAGGCAGCGACCGTGATCTCCATCACCGCACAGCGACGACACCATGCTCAGCGCATTGCGTTGCACTTCGTGCTGGCCGTCGCCTGCCTGCTGTTGCTCGGATCGGAATACTGGTCCATTCGCGAGGAACGGGCCTCGGCGCTGCGCGGTGCCGAGGTCCAATCGCTGAACCTGGCCAATTCACTGGCGCAACACGCCAGCGACAGCCTGTCCATCGCCGATGCAGTGCTGTCGGGTCTGGTCTCGCGCGTCGAGCACGAGCAGGGATCTGCCAGTGCGCATGCGGCAATGCATCAGTTCCTGATGGGCGAAGCGCGGCGTTCGGATCGTCTGCATGGTATCTTCATCTACGCCGCCGACGGCAGCTGGGTGAGTTCGTCGCTGGACAGCACTCCCAGAACGCACAACAACGCCGATCGCGCGTATTTCAAATACCACCGCGACCACCGCGATGCCATGTCGCTGGTCGGACCGCCGGTGCAGAGCCGCTCCGATGGCAGCTGGGTCATGACGCTCAGCCGCCGGCTCAATACCCCCAGCGGAGAGTTCGCCGGCGTGGTCCTGGTCACCCTGCAACTGCGCTACTTCCAGAACTACTACAGCGCCTTCAATGTGGGCCCGCACGGCAGCATCGGCATGGTCAGCGACGAAGGCATCGTGCTGGTGCGCCGCCCGGACCGGCAAGGCGTGATCGGCGCATCGATCGCGGGCTCTTCGATCTTCGTCGCCATCCGCGCACGCCGGCACGGCACCGCCACCTATCGCTCGCCGATCGACGGCGTGACGCGCATTGCCAGTTTCGCGCCTGCGCGCCCCTATCCTCTGACCGTGCTGACCGGCTTATCGGTGGACGATGCGCTGAGCAGCTGGCGACAGGCGGCGCAGCAGCGGATCGTGATTGCCGCGCTCGGTTGCGCACTGTTGCTGGCAGTCGGGCTCTGGCTGGATCTGCAGCTGCGGCGCATGCATCGCAACCAGGCGCAGCTGAGCTCCGAAGCCTGGGTGGACGCGCTGACCGGCATCGCCAACCGCCGCGCCTTCGACCGGCGTCTGACACAGGCGCTGCAGGATGCAGTGCAGCTACAGGCCCCGCTATCGGTCCTGATGATCGATGTCGACCACTTCAAGCTCTACAACGACACCTATGGACACGTGAACGGCGATGCCTGCCTGCGCCTGATCGCCCAGGCGATCGCCAGCTGCACGCGCCGCAGCGATGACATTGCCGCGCGCTATGGCGGCGAAGAGTTCGCGATGATCCTGCCGCACACCGACGCAGCCGGTGCGTTGCGCCTGGCCGACAGCGTGCGCGGTGCCATCGCCGACCTGGGCCTGATGCATCTGCCCAGCCCGACCAGCGCGCATGTCACCGTCAGCATCGGCGCTGCCACCTTCGAACCCGGCCAGACCCCGGCCGCGCCGGAGACGATCGTGCACGACGCCGATGTGGCGCTCTACCGCGCCAAACAGGCTGGCCGGAATCGAACTGCGATGTGAGCTGTGCGCTGCGCTGCGCAGCGCAGCCCAATCGGCACGTGCCCGATGCTCGCGCCGCCATCACGCGTCACGGACCACACATACTCGGCCACGCCAGGCAAACCCCGGGGCAGCCACAGGACGGCAAGGCATTGCCCCGCCGCCCGCCGCCGCTAGGGACGGAAGTCGATCATCGCCAGGGTGCCCTGTGCGGCCGAGGATTCCAGGTGCAGACGCCAGCCGAACCGCTCGCAGATGCGCCGGGTCAGGAACAGTCCCAGCCCAGCGCCGCCGCCCTGCTTGACCGACTGCTTCAACGACTCGGTGTAGCGCTGCGCCGCCAGCGCGGTGTCGAAGCCTTCGCCGGAATCGCGGATGCGCAGCTGGTGGTCGCACACGCTCACCTCGATATCGCCTGCATAGGTGTGATCGGCCGCATTGCGCAGCAGGTTGCCGACTGCGATGCGCACCATCGACTCGGGCGCCTGCAGGGTCAGCGGTTCCAGCGCAGTGATGCGGTACTCCACCGGCTTGGCCGACACCAGGTACAGGTGATCGTGCACCAGTTCGGGCAACACCCCGTGCAGGATCGTCACCTGCCGGCGCTCGGCAGGCGTGGGTTCGCGCGACAGGTACAGCAACGCTTCCATGATGCGGGTGAGATTGTCCACCGCCTCGTCGATCCGGTGCAGCGGACCAAGCGCCCGCTCCGGCAACTGCTGCTTGTGCAGCACATCGGCCGCACCGGAGATCACCGCCAGCGGCGTGCGGAACTCGTGACTGGCCTGATCCAGCAGACTGCGTTCGCGCTCGATGGCACGTTCCACCCGTTCCAGGTGCGCGTTGGCCTCGCGCGCGATGGTGTTGAGCTCGCTCTTGCGGTAATCGGTGGGCAACCGCTGCGCCGGCTGCAGCGGATCCAGTCGGCGCATGCGTCGGGCGAGATCCTGCACCGGCCGGGCGAATCCCAGGAACAACCACCAGATCACCAACCCGATCATCGCCAGGTTGCAGATGAAGAACAGCACGCTGAGCTGCACGCTGCCGTTCTGCTTGTCCTCCAATGCCGTCAGCTCGATGCTCATGATCAATCGCCCCTGCGGCAACGCAGTCACCAGCGCCGAATAGCTGCGATCGTGGCGCACGCTGCCCGTGTCGTCGGCGAAGGGCCCCCAGTGCGGGCGGACGATGGACATCAGCTTCGCCAGCGTGGAGGGATCGCCCTGCGTGTCCAGCTCGGCATCTCCGTAATAGCCCGGCGCAAGCCCGTCGAAGAACGCGGGCATGTCGGCAGGCAGCGGCGCGCCTTCGCGCAGCAGCCAGCCCTTGACCGGACCGCTGCGCGGCAATGCCTGCTGCTGCTCCTGCTGCGGCAGGCGCGCGACGTTCTCGGTACTGACGGTCAGCAGCTGCTGCCAGATCGGATCCTCGATCACCTCCTGGCTGAGCAGGCCCTGCACCGACAGGCCAAACGCCAGCACCGCGCACGACATCAGCAAGCTGGCGCTGATCATCCACTGCAGACTGCGCGGACGGCCGCCGCGACTCATTCGCCCGTTCCGCCGAGACGGTAGCCGGCACCGGTGACGGTATGCAGCAACTTGGGCTCGCCCTCCTGATCCAGCGCACGCCGCAACACGTGCATATGCGAGCGCAACAGGTCGCCCTCGGGCAAGACATCGCCCCAGATCAACTGCTCCAGCCGGTCACGCCGCACCACACGCGGCGATTCGCGCATCAGCAGTTCGAGCACACTGCGCAAGGTACCCGACAGCACCACCGCACGCCCGCCACGCGATACCGCCAACCGGTCCAGGTCGTAGCGCAGGTCGTGCACCTGCAGCACGTTGCCGGCCGCTGCACTGGCGCGGGCACGGCTCACCATCACGCGCAGGCGGATTTCCAGTTCCGGCAGCGCGACCGGCTTGACCAGGTAATCGTCGGCCCCGTTCTCGAAACCCAGCAGCTTGCCTTCCAATTGGTCCTTGGCGGTGAGCATGATGATGGGCGTGCGACAGGCATGCTCTTCGCGCAACTTGCGCAACACGCTCATTCCGTCCATGCGCGGCAGCATCCAGTCCAGCACGATCGCGTCGTAACGATTGCCGATGGCCAGATTCAGGCCCGACTGCCCATCCGGCGCTGCGTCGGGCCGGTGCCCGCAGGCCTCCAGATAATCGAAGATATTGGCCGCCAGGGCGCGGTTGTCCTCGATGATGAGGACCTGCAACACCTGCGTGGCGGCGACCGGTTGCGTCATCGGCATAGTGATTCTCGAAGGTGGGACCATCATACCCAGCGCACGGCCGATGGCCTCGAACAGGCACGGCAGCGCCGACCACAGCCGTGGCATCCATCGTTGCTCGCGCTCAGCCATGCAGCAGCCACCGCAGCGCAGCGGCCGTGCCGGCAACCAACGCAAGCATGCACCCGAGCAGGCTCAGATTGATCGTCCATTTGAGCAAGGCATAGAGCGGTCGGCACTGCGCACGCAGGCGCTTGCCGGCCGCCATCCACGGTGCAACGCGCGCAAACAGGGCGCTCACCGGTCCGCGCCGGTCGCGCGCGTCATTGGGCGTCATCGCCGCGCGCGCCACCTGCGTGTAGGCCAGATTGAACAACCGCCCTGGCCAGCGCATCGGCCGCTCCACATCGCACATCAGGATCAAGCGCGGCGCATCGGTATCGTTGCGCACGAAATGCAGGTAGGTCTCGTCGAACACGAATGCCTCGCCATCGCGCCATGCACAGTCATGCCCGTCGACGTTGATGAAGCACCGCGGCGCGTTCGGCGTCGCCAGGCCCAGGTGATAGCGCAACGAGCATCCCAGCGGATCGGCATGCGGGGTAAGCGCCGAACGCGGCGGCAACACCGCGAACATCGCCGCGCGGATCTCCGGATAGCCTGCCAGCAGCGCCAGGGTGCGCGGACAGCTGGCACGCGCCGATGCATGCGGCGCGCCATACCAGCGGAGGTAGTAGCGGCTCCAGCCGTACTTGTAGAAGGTCCGGAAACCCACGTCGAAAGAGGCCACCGCGCCTTCGCGCCGTGCCTCCTCGAAGCCGCCGCCGTCCAGCAGCGCGATGGCTTCGTCGCGAATGGTCTCCCAGTGCCGCGCCAGATCCGGAAGTCTCCGATAGAGCCGCAACGGTACGAACGGCCCGCGCGCCGCCGCGCGGGTGTTGGCATACAGGACCACGTTGGGCAGCGCGAACACCGGCCAGCTCTTGCGCAGGTACTGACGCACGCTGGCGTAGCGCGCCTGGCCGCGGAAGCGGTAGACGTAGGTCATCGCTGCCATCCAGGCCAAGAGCACGCAGAGCAGTGCGGCGGCGATCATGGCCGTGCACCCGGCATCGCAACGCACCGCGTGGAGTTTGCGCGGTCCATCAAAAGCCCCATGCCAGGCCGACCAGCACCGAACCGACCCCGTCGCGATCCGGCTCCAGCAAGGGGCTGTCGCTCAACGCGGTGGGCAATACGCTGTACTGCAGGCGTGTCAGGAACTGCCAACGTGCGCCGATCGACCGCACATAGGTCAGCCCCACCGTCGGCACGGTGGCCGAACCGGGCTTGTAGTCCACCACGCCGCGCGCGACTTCCTCATCGAGCGTGCCGTAGTAGTAATTGGCTAGATCCTTGGACAGGTGACTGACGCTGATACTCGGCGTCAGCTGGCCGCGCCCGATGTCGATGGCATAGCCGTAGCGTGCGGTCAGCTCGTACCCATCGCTGGTGCCGGTGACGTCCGCCTTGGCGGTCAGTTCCAGCTCGCCGGCTGCGCCGCGCCAGGCCCCTGCCAGCCCCATGTCCAGGCTGTGGTCGCGGTCGTCCAGTCGCGCACGGTCGATTCCGTTGCGGGCCAGCTCTGCCGCACCCAGATCGTCGGCATCCACGCCATCCACGCGCAGCGCCACGATCGCGTCCAGGCCGAAGGTCTCGCCCTGGAACAGGTGGGCGCCGCCGCTGATGCCGCGGAAGAACAAGCGCTCGCCTTCGAACAGCACCAGCGGAATCGGATTGGTCCGCGTCCCCTCGCCTGCGAACGGGCTATCCAGGGCCACCACGCCGAGTCCGATGCCCCAGCGATAGGGGCCCTGCTCGGACAACGACGGATCGGTTTGCGGAGTGGACTGGGCGACGGCAGTTGCGGGCAAGGCGAACAGCGCAGCGAGCGCAAGGCGGGACAGGGTCATGGGCGCGGTCTTCGATGAAAGGGGAGCCCCGCGGCAGCGGCCGAGCTGGTCGGCACGCTGCAGCAGCGGTGCGGACGCAGCGTGCCGCAGCGATGTCGGCCAAATGTCGGCGTGGCGCCGACGCCCGACTCAGCGCATCCGTTTCGCGGCAATGGCAGCTGACTCAGCCATTGGCCTCGCGCATCCCGCAGCGGCTCACCGCCCGGCTCATCGCCGCCATCGAAAAGGCCCGCGCGAGCGGGCCGAGTCACTTTCTGCGATTGCGCCAACAGTCCCGATGGCCCTTCCCGCTGCGCTCACCTCTCCCTCGGCGCAGCAGTGGATCCGCGCAACATCAAACTGAAATCCAGCGTCTGCTGCAGCGGCACGTCTTCCCTTTCGATGATGGCGAGCAGCAGATTGACTGCGCGCACACCGATCTCCCGCATGGGTTGCCGGATGGTGGTCAACGGCGGGGTGAGGTAACTGGACGATGCCAGGTCGTCGAAGCCGACGATGGACAGCGCATCCGGCACGCGGATGCCCAGGTCCCGGCAGGCCGCCAGCGCGCCCAGCGCCATTTGATCGCTGAAGCAGAAGATCGCGGTCGGCGCCGGCGCGTGGGTCAATAGCGCCATCGCAGCCGCATGGCCGGATTCGACCGAGAAGTCGCCCGGCACCACGGTCAGCTTGCGCACACGGCCACGCGCCTTGCAGGAAGTCCGCACCCCTTCCAGCCGTTGCCGGTGCAGCGGGTTGTCGGGCGGACCGCCCACCACGGCGATCCGCTCGTGGCCCAAGCCGTAGAGGTGTTCCATCACGGCGCGCGCGGCGGCCGCGTTGTCGATGTGGACGCTGGGGATGCCCAGCGCCGGATCGAATTCGCATCCGTTGACCACCGGCGCGGCGGCGCCCAGTTGCTTGACGATCTGGCGCGCCGTCGGCGGAAGCCGGTGCCCTAGCACGATCAGGCCATCGGCCTCGTTGCGCCGGAGCATCTGCGCATAGCGCTCCTCGCGGTCGGCCTGGTGCTGAGTATCGCCCAGCAGGACCGCGTAGCCGACCGCCTGCGCGGCGTCCTCCGCGCCCTGCAGGATCTGGGCAAAGAACGGATTGGCGATATCCGGAACGGTGACCAGCAGCTTGCCGCTGCGCTGGGTCTTGAGCGTCCTGGCCACCGTGTTGGGGACATAGCCCAGCGCGGCGGCCGCCTGCTCGATGCGCGTGCGCGTGGCCGGCAGGACTTTCTCCGGCCGGGAAAGCGCGCGCGACACGGTGCCTGCAGTGACGCCGACGTGCTTTGCGATGTCGTAGATGGTTGTTGCCATGGCATTGGTTCTTCTTTCTGCTGTGCAGTGCACAACGGGTCTTGCGGGACGCCCGTGCTAGGATGATTCAATCGATTGCATCGAGGCGAATCACGTTGAAGACGCTCAAAGGTCCAGCGCTGTTCCTGGCGCAGTTCATTGACGACAAACCTCCCTTCGATCGTTTGGACACGCTGGCCGGTTGGGCTGCGGGCTTGGGTTATTCTGGCGTACAAGTCCCCACCAGCGCGCCCCGGCTGTTCGATCTGGCCCAGGCCGCGCAGAGCCAAGCTTACTGCGACGACATCGCCGGCATGCTGGCCGGGCATGGCCTGCAGATCACCGAGCTGTCCACGCACCTGCAGGGGCAACTGGTCGCCGTCCACCCCGCCTACGACCACCTGTTCGACGGATTCGCACCGTCGGACAAGCGCGGCGATCCTGCCGCCCGCCAGGCCTGGGCGGTGGAACAGTTGCTGCTGGCGGCCAAGGCCAGCCAGCGTCTAGGCCTGACCGCGCACGCCACGTTCTCCGGCGCGCTGGCCTGGCCGTACATGTACCCCTGGCCGCAGCGCCCGCCAGGGCTGGTGGAAGCGGCGTTCGCCGAACTCGGTCGCCGCTGGCGTCCCATCCTGGATGCCTTCGATGCCTGTGGCGTGGACCTGTGCTTCGAGATCCACCCAGGCGAGGACCTGCACGACGGCGCGACCTTCGAGCGCTTCCTCGATGTGGTGGACCATCATCCGCGCGCCAGGATCCTGTACGACCCCAGCCACTTGCTGCTGCAGCAGATGGACTATCTGGGCTTCATCGACCGGTATCACGCGCGCATCGGCATCTTCCACGTCAAGGACGCGGAGTATCGCCCAAGCGCGCGCAGCGGCGTCTACGGCGGCTACCAGGACTGGATCGACCGTCCGGGGCGGTTCCGTTCGCTGGGCGACGGCCAGATCGACTTCAAGACGATCTTCTCGAAGTTCGCGCAGTACGATTTTCCGGGTTGGGCTGTACTGGAGTGGGAGTGCTGCCTGAAGCATCCGGAAGACGGCGCACGCGAGGGTGCGGCGTTCATCCGCGACCACATCATCCGCGTGACCGAGCGCGCCTTCGACGACTTCGCCGACAGCGGCGCCGATCCGCAATCACTGCGCCGCACGCTGGGGATCTGAGCCGAACCGCCTGGGAGGGCAAGCCATGACGCACACCATGTCGCGCTTGGGCGCGATGATGTTTCTGCAGTTCTTCATCTGGGGGGCATGGTTCGTGACCCTGGGCACGTACCTGGTGCAGGGCCCTCTCCAGGCCAGCGCGAGCCAGGTGGCGACCGCCTTCCTCAGCCAGTCCATCGGCGCCATCCTGGCACCCTTCCTGGTTGGCCTGATCGCGGATCGTTATTTCGCGGCGCAGCGCATTCTCGCGTTGCTGCATCTCGCCGGCGCGGTGCTCCTGTGGCTGGCGTCCACGGCGGCGAGCTTCGGCGTGTTCTCCGCTTACGTCATGGCCTACATGCTGTTGTTCATGCCGACGCTGGCGCTGGCCAACAGCGTGGCGATGCGGCACATGCAATCGCCTGAAAAGCAGTTCCCACCCGTGCGCATGGCCGGCAGCGTCGGCTGGATCGTGGCGGGCCTGCTGATCGGCTGGCTGGGCTGGGAACAGGCGCACCGGCTCGAGCTGACGTTCCGGATGGCGGCGCTGGCATCGCTGGCCCTGGGCCTGTATGCCTTCACCCTGCCGCATACGCCGCCGCTGGCGCGACAGCGCGACGCCGGGCTGGGGCAGATCCTGGGACTGGACGCGCTGCGGCTGCTGAAGTCGCGCTCCTACCTGGTGTTCTTCCTTGCATCCATCGCCATCTGCATCCCGCTGGCGTTCTACTACAACTTCACCAACCCGTATCTCAACGCATTGGGCGTGCGCGGCGCAGCCGGCCTGCAATCGCTGGGCCAGGTGTCCGAAGTGCTGCTGATGCTGGCCATGCCGCTCCTGTTCGCGCGGCTCGGGGTCAAGACGATGCTGGCGCTGGGCATGGCGGCGTGGGTGCTGCGTTACGTGATGTTCGCCTTCGGCGATGCGGGCGGCGGCTTCGCCTTGCTGGTGATCGGCATCGTGCTGCACGGCATCTGCTACGACTTCTTCTTCGTCACCGGCCAGATCTACACCGATGCGCATGCCGGCCCCGCTGCGCGCAGCAGCGCGCAGGGGTTCATCACCCTGGCCACCTACGGCGTGGGCATGTTGATCGGCACGTTCCTGTCCGGCGCGGTGGTGGAGCACTACACCACCGCGGCCGGTCCGGACTGGCAGCAAATCTGGTTGTTCCCGGCAGGCGTGGCGCTGATCGTGCTGGTCGCCTTCCTGTTGCTGTTCCGCGACCGGCCGGTCGTCGCCGCCGTTCCTTCAACGCGCTGAGGTCCAGTTCGATGAGCAAGCTTGGAATCGCCATCGTCGGCACCGGCATGATCGGCGCCGTGCATCGTCGCGCGGCACTGCTGGCCGGTGCGCAGATCCGCGGCATTGCCGCCTCTTCCCTGGAACGCGCACGCGACGCGGCCCAGGCATGGGAGGTGCCGCGTGCCTATCGCGACATCGAGGACGTGGTCGCAGATCCGCAGGTGCAGGTGGTGCACGTGTGCACGCCCAACCATCTGCACCGCGCCATGGCGCAGGCCGCGCTGGAGGCCGGCAAGCACGTGATCTGCGAGAAACCCCTGGCCACGACGTTACAGGACGCCCAGGCATTGGCGGCACTGGCCGCCTCGACCGGCTTGGTTGCCACGGTTCCCTTCGTCTACCGCTACCATCCGGTGGTCCGCGAGGCGCGCGCGCGGATCGCGCAGGGCGAACTGGGGCCGCTGCGCTTGATCCACGGCAGCTATCTGCAGGACTGGCTGCTGGACCCTGCCAGCAACAACTGGCGCGTGGACCCGGCGCTGGGCGGCGCATCGCGCGTGTTCGCCGACATCGGCTCGCACTGGTGCGACCTGGTGGAATGGGTCGGCGGCGAGCGCTTCGTCGAGGTCAGCGCGGCGTTCGCGACCGTGATCGCCGAACGCGGCGCCGTCACCGGGCAGAGCTTCAGCACACCGGCGGCGGGCGGCGCGATGCAGGCGGTCTCCAGCGAGGACGTGGCCGCGGCAATGTTCAGAACCGGCGCGGGCACGCTGGCATCGTTGACGGTGAGTCAGGTCTCGGCGGGACGCCGCAATCGCCTCTGGTTCGAGATCGACGGCGCCAGGGCCAGCGTGGCGTTCGACCAGGAGAACGCCGAACGGCTGTGGATCGGCCTGCCCGACCAGCGCGAGGAGATCTTCGTGCGCGGGCCCGGTGCCGGCAGTGACGAACAACGCCGGCTGTCGGTGCTGCCGGCCGGGCATGCGCAGGGCTACGGCAATTGCTTCGAGGCGTTCGTCGCCGACACCTATCGCGCCATCGACAACGAGCGGCCGGAAGGTCTGCCCACCTTCGAAGACGGCGTGCGCTCGGCGCTGATCGTCGATCGCGTCATCACATCGGCCAGAACACGCGGCTGGACATCCATCGATTGAATCCCGGGAGGATATTCTGATGCCTACACCTACACGCAAGACTGCGGCCCTCGCCCTGCTGCTGCTCGCCGCCCTGCCCGCCTTCGCACGCGACGCTGCCGGCCCGCACAAACCCATCGCGGTGCAGATGTACACGCTGCGCAACGCCGGCTCGCTCGAGCAACAGCTGAGGATCGTCCACGACGCGGGCGTGGGCGCGGTGGAAACGGTCGGCACGCAGAACGTCAGCGCCGCCGAACTCAAGCAACTGCTGGACAAGTATTCGATCAAGGCGATCTCCTCGCACGTACAACTGGCCGAACTCCGCAGGGACCTGGACGGCGTGGTGGCGTTCAACCGTTCGATCGGCAACACGACACTGGTGGTGCCCTACCTGGACGAGAAGGACCGGCCGGCCGATGCCGCGGGCTGGACCGCCTTGGGCCAGGAACTGGGCCGGATCGCCAAGCGGATGCGGGCCAAGGGCATGCAACTGGCCTACCACAACCATGACTTCGAACTGGTCGACTTCAATGGCAAGACCGGCCTGGAACTGCTGTTCGCAGCAGCCGGCCCCGACCTCAAGACCGAGTTGGACCTGGCCTGGGTTGCGCGCGCAGGCTACGACCCGGCGATGATGCTGGGCAAGTTCAAGGGCCGCATGTTCGCGGTGCATGCCAAGGACAATGCCCCCAAAGGCCAGGCCGAGGACGAGGGCGGCTTCGCCGCGGTAGGCCGGGGGGTGCTGGACTGGAACGCGATCCTGCCTGCCGCGGCCGGGGCTGGCGTGCGCTGGTACATCATCGAACACGACCAACCGCGCGATCCGGCGACGGTCGTCCGGACCGGTGCCGACTACCTGCGGGTACACCTGCCCGCCCGTACGCATCGCTAGCGCGAAGGAGCTTCGCTTGAAACCGATCCTGATACTGGCGGTGGCGCTGCTGGGGCCGACGCTGGCGACCACGGCGTGGTCCAAGGACGCGCCGACGGCCGGCGCACAGCTCTACGCACAACACTGCACGGCCTGCCACGGCGCGAATCGCGCAGGCATGCCGCCCGCATTTCCCGCGCTGACCGACGTGGGCAAGCGGCTGCAGCCTGCGCAGATCAAGGAGAAGATCAGCAAGGGCGGCGGATTGATGCCGCCCTTTGCCCAGCTATCGCAACAGGAACTCGACGAGATCGCCAGCTTCCTCGTGCAATAAGAGCAACGGATAGCGGCTGTGCCCACCGCCAGGCGGGTGCGGCCGGTGCTCGGTGCGGCATGTACCACGCGTACGCTGCGTTTCCTCCGCGCGGCCCACACCCACCGGACGACTGCTCGCTACGTTTCGTTGGCCGCTCCAAGCGACCGGCGCCAGCCGCACGCCGGCGCTACAGCGTGCGCACCCAGATGTTGCGATAGCTGACCTTGGAATCGTGTTCCTGCAGGTAGATCGGCGCGCAGGCATGCGGCGCGTACGACGGCGCACCGATGTACTCGGTCTTACCCGACACGACGGTGTCGTTCTGCACCAGTACGCCGTTATGGAGGACGGTGATGCGCCCAGGCGACGTGAGCCCGCCCCCCTGCGAGAAGCGGGGCGCTTTCCAGATGATGTCGTAGGACTGCCACTGGCCCGGCGCACGCGACGCGTTCACCAACGGAATGGCCTGCTTGTAGATCGCGCCGGCCTGGCCGTTGGCGTAGGTCGGGTTGTTGTCGCTGTCGAGCACCTGCAGCTCATACAGTTCCTGCAGGAAGATGCCGCTGTTGCCGCGCTGCTGTCCTTGGAAACCGCGGGTCGCGGTGGGCGTGCGCCATTCGACATGCAGTTGGATATCGCAGAAGCGCTGCTTGGTGCGGATGCCCTTGCTTCCCGGGACCACAGTCAGCGCACCGTCGGTGACGTTCCAGGGCACCGGTCCGCCCTGCTCCGACTCCCAGGCGGAGAGATTCTTGCCATCGAACAACACGATCGCGTCGGAAGGCGCGCCGCCCGGAGGCGTGGCCACGATCGCGGGAACGGGCGTCCACACCTCGGTCTTGGCCGGGTCGCGCGACGGGTTGCCGCTGGTCTGCGCGAGCGCAGGCAACGCTGCCAACAGGCAGGCCGCCATCAGCAAAGGTCTGGTCATGGTGTTCCCGGGAAAATAGCGCAGGAGCGTAGCGTTGCGATCCATCAGTTGGTCGCCCAGGCGGGCGTGCCGGGGGCATACGCCATGTCGCCGTCGTAGCGGCCCGGCACGGCGACGTAGCGCAGCACGTCGGTGGCGGCGACCTTCGAGCTGAAGAAGCTGAAGATGGTGAGCTGCTTGATCATCGTGAAGTAATGCGGCATCGCATCCGCCGTCTCGGCGGTGCCGGTATCGGTCGTTCTGACGGCGTGTTTTCTGGCTTCCGCATCCAGGCCACGCAGCAGTTCGGCGCGCGCCTGCGGCGCCAGCGATACGAATCGGCCGCCTGCGCGTTTGTCGATCTCGCGCAGGCCGGCGCGGAACGCCGCCTGCTGGCGGGCGGTGTAGCAGTCGGTGACGAATTGCGCCATGAACGGGCCGGCGCCGGCGTCCTTCGCCCCCGGCGTTCCGGTCCGCGGCAGGATGGTCTCGGCGATCTCGTCCAGCATGCCGATATCGGCGGAGGAGAACAGCGTCTTCGCTGCTGCGGCCGGCGCCTGTGCATGGGCCAGCGCGGGCAGGCCGACCATGGCCGCGCCCGTGGCGGCGACGATCATCTTCAACAGTTCGCGGCGGTCCATCACAGGTTCCCCGCTTTCAGCTCGCGCACGGCGTGATCGGCGGCCCGCGCGGTCAACGCCATGTAGGTCAGCGAGGGATTCACGCAGGCGCTGGAGGTCATGCAGGCGCCGTCGGTGACATAGACGTTCGGCGCGTCCCAGACCTGGTTGTGCTGGTTCAGCACGGAATTCTTGCGGTCGCGACCCATGCGCGCGGTGCCCATCTCGTGGATGCCCTTGCCTGGGGCGTAGTCGTCGTCGTGCATCTGCACGTCCTTGACGCCGGCGGCCTCGAACATCTCGGCGGCATCGGCCGCCATGTCCTTGCGCATGGCCTTTTCGTTCGCGCGCAAGGACACATCCATCGCCAGCACCGGCAGCCCCCACTTGTCCTTGCGCTGCGGATCCAGGCGAATCGTGTTGTCGTGGTGAGGCAGCATTTCGCCAAATCCGGTCATGCCGATGCGCCAATCGCCCGGCTGGGTCAGCGCATCCTTCAGGTCGGCGCCGATGTTGAGCTCGGCGATCTCGCGCGACCACCCGGTGCGGCTGGCGCCGCCCTGGTAGCCGAACCCGCGCAGGTAGCCGCGCCTGTCCGCGGCGACATTGCGGAATCGCGGAATGTAGAACCCGCACGGACGACGGCCGAAGTAGTACTTGTCTTCATAGCCCTCGACCCGGCCGGAGGCGCCTGCGCCGAAGTGATGGTCCATCACGTTGTGCCCGAGCTCGCCGGACGAAGAGCCCAGCCCGCCCTCCCAGACATCGGTGGCCGAGTTCATCAGCAGCCAGGTCGAGTTGAACGAGGACGCATTGAGGAAGATGACCTTGGCCGTGTACTGATAGGTCTGGCCGCTCTCCGCATCGATGATCTCCACGCCCCGCGCACGCTTGCGGTCCTTGTCGTAGAGCACTTCCTTGACGATCGAGAAGGGGCGCAAGGTCAGATTGCCGGTCTTCATGGCCGCCGGCAGCGTCGCCGACTGGGTCGAGAAATAAGCGCCGAACGGACAACCCAGGATGCACTTGTTGCGATACTGGCAGTTGACGCGGCCCTGCTCGGCCATCGGCTGAGTGATGTTGGCGGTGCGCGAATGGATCAGGTGCCTGGTTCCGCCGAAGGCCTTCTTGATCCGCGCGGCCACGTCCTTTTCCACGATGTTCAACGGGATGGGCGGCAGGAACTGACCATCGGGCAATACGTCCAGGCCCTCGCGCGTGCCGGCGATGCCGGCGAACTTCTCCACGTAGTCGTACCAGGGTGCGATGTCGGCGTAGCGGATCGGCCAATCGGTGGCGATGCCGTCCTTGAGGTTGGCCTGGAAATCCAGGTCCGACAGGCGATAGCTCTGCCGTCCCCACAGCAGCGAACGCCCACCCACGTGATAGCCGCGGTACCAGTCGAATCGCTTGATCTCGGTATAGGGCGATTCCTTTTCGTTGGCCCACATGCCCTGCAGGTTCTCGACCAGGCCGTAGTCGCGTCGCAACACCGGATAGTCGGCCTTCATCGTCTGGGTCGGCCGGTTGTAGTGAGGGAAATCCCACACTTCCTTCATCGCGTTGACATAGTCCTTGACGTGCTCGATGTTGCGTCCGCGTTCCAGCATCAGCACCTTGAGACCTTTCTCGGTCAGTTCCTTCGCCGCCCAACCGCCACTGATTCCCGAACCGACGACGATGGCGTCGTAGTGATTGTCTGCCATGGGTTGTACTTCACCTGGGTGGATAGCGTTTCAGACATCGCAGAGGCGGATCGCCTCGCGCAACGAACCGACGGGATCCGGCGCGGTAGGAATGAATTCCTGCGCCAGATAGCCATCGAAACCGGTATCGCGGATCGCGCGACAGATGGCGGGATAGTGGAGTTCCTGAGCGTCTCCGATCTCGTGCCGACCAGGCACCCCCGCAGTGTGATAATGCTTGAAGAACGCGTGGTGCTTGCCGATGGTGGCGATGATGTCGCCCTCCATGACCTGCATGTGGTAGATGTCGTACAGCAGGCCGAAATGTTCCGAGCCGATCCGCCGGCACAGCTCCACGCCCCACGCCGAGTGGTCGCACAGATAGTCGGGATGATCGACCCTGGAGTTCAGCAGTTCCATCACCAGTACGACGCCACGCTTTTCCGCATGCCCGAGAATGCGCTTGAGTCCGGCTTCGGCGTGGGCCATGCCGTCCTGCGGATCCATGCCATTCCGGTTGCCGGAAAAACAGATGAGGTTGCGATAGCCGGCATCGGCCACCAGATCGATGTGCCGCGTGTAGCGCTCGACCAGCTGGTCGTGGAACTGGCGGTTGGCGAAGCCCTTGTCCAGGCCGATCTCTGCGCCATTGCACATCGAGCTATCGACACCATTGGCCTTGAGCGTGGGCCAATCTGCCGGGCCGACCAGATCGATGGCAGCGAACCCTAGCCGTTTCACCGTCTGGCAAAGCTGGGCGACCGACTGCTGCGGGAACGTCCAGCGGGCCACGGAATGCTTCAGCTTCAGCTTGCCCTTGCCCTCGCCCGTAGCCTTGCGCGACGCGTCAACGGCAAGCGCAGGCAACACACTCGTCGCGCCAAGGCCAAGGCTCCCGGCAACAGCAACCCGCAGCGCATCTCGTCTCGTGAATCCCGGGGCCGGCGCCGGCCCGCTCGATCTGATGGACATCCGTATTCCGGCCTCCCAACCGGGATCAAATGCTGAAAATTCGCGGCGATTCAATCGATTGCACCGTATCGATTGCACCATAGAGTAGACAATCGCTTTTTTGCAAGACGCAGTGCACGAAACCCATGTCGCAGGCCACCACGTCCGGCGCACGAGTCGCTGCATGAAGGTGATGGAACGTCGGGCGATGACTCCCTGCCATTGCTGCTGATGGCATTCTTCCGAGAGGGAAAGACCTGAGTTAGGGCATTGATCCTCAACACGGACAGTCGGCACTCAGCTTGACACTGTCTGGTCCCTACCCTTGGCCTTGGCAATAGCTGCTCGGTCCTGGCGCGATACCCGCATGGGCAAAAACCAAACTGATCATTGCAACTGCCTCAGAGGCGATGGCAATCCGGCCTCGTTAACTGGTCAGCCCATCGGATCCGAATCGGCAAGGCCGGATCGGCCAATAACAACCCGCTGGGCGTTCACCGGCTCGGAGTCGGACAGTCCACGGAAAGACTCGCCAAGATCCAGCTCCCCAAGGTTGTAGGTGCGCTTGTTGCGCAGCATGCCTAGGCCCTCCTGCCACGCCAGGAGCATCCGCTTGGCGATCTCGCGGAAGCCCGGATGCTCGTTGACTGCTTCTCGCACTGCCGGCGCAACCTCGGAGATTGCCTGGCCAATCTGCTCCACGATCAGAGCTTGCTCGCGCGCGGGCACCCCGAATACCGACACGATCGACTGCTGCAGGGTCCGCCCCGGATCCCAAGTCTTGCGACCACCCAGGCTGATGCCTGGCGGGTTCTTGGCGTACTGGCCATAGGCTGCCGTAGTGAGCATGTCGTAGACAGGCGTGGCTTCAACGTCGCGGCGGGATGTGTACCGAAGCGCCACGTTCTTCGCGTGGCAGTCGGCATTCCTGAGCGCATAGGTCAACAGAACAACCGTGGCGAGATGTCGATACGCCCCCATCCTGCGATCGGCAGGAACATGATCGCGAACAGCCCTGGCGATCCGCTCCCACGTGGTTTCGTACTTGTTCGCCGGCCGCATGCCGAGCAGCGCGCAGAAGTCCTCCATGCCCCATAGAAGCTGGCCGTCGTCATCCACATCGAAGCGATCCACGACCAGCGCCTGGCCATCGCGCGAGATTTCAGTCTTGGCCGTGGGCAGTACCTTCGCCGCCACCTGCATCGACAGGTGCTCGTTGAGGGACACGAACGGCAGGTGCGGGGATGAGCCCTTGATGATGTGCCGGTGGGTGAACAGCGTTCCCTTCTGGTGGTTGCCCAGGCCGGCCAGCTTCTCCGTGTCCAGGAACTTGGGGACGACACCAGAAACACCGCTGGTGGCATGCTCGCGCACCAGTTCTGCGAAGGCGTCGGCGGAGTTGTCGCCCTGCAGGAGCGCGGCCACGTCCACTGGCTTGGCCGGCTCATCAAGCGCGGCGTCAGGAGGCGCGATCTGGATGCGCCCGATCATGTTCCTGCCGACCACCGACAGCAGGTTCATTGGGCTGCCGCCGATGTGGGGGCCGAATTGCTCCTGCAGCACCTGCAGCAAGTAGCCCTCGGGCAGGTTCATCTGGAAGATCGGGTGCAGCTGGTCGTCCCAGTCCCACCGCTCCCGCCGCACCGGCATGGTGAGTGACACGAAGTCGTCTTGCTTCACATCATCGTGGTAACTGAGCCGGCTCGTGAAACTGTTCAGATCCTCCAGCGAGGCGACCTCACGCCCGCGCACGTAGACAGACAGTTTCATCGGCGCGGCGTCATGTGCTCTTTCCGGAGCTCATCGAGGTTGCCGGCGGCCCCCTCCTCCTTGAACTCCAGCTCCATGCCTAGGGCGGACAGGACAGCAAGCAGCTTTCGGGATCCGAACTCGGACACCCTCCCCAGCTCGAACCGAGACAGCGTGTCCGACGACACCCCCGCTTGCGCGGCCACATCGGCCTGGGTCATGCGCAGGGCGCGCCGGCGATGGGCGACGGCCAATCCTAGCTCCGCGAGCGTTTGCATTAGACGTATACACCCAACTAATGAGCGAACGACCCGACTATTAGGGATATACGCCTAATTTGCAAGTGGCGGCGCGGGCGGATGGACTCCGACGTGTCGAGCCCTACTTGTGCCAACCGTACGAGTTTGAGGAGCTCAGGATCTCCTCTCTGTCTACTCAAGCCAACGACCATGGCTTGATTTGGCATATCTATTACGGACGGCAATGCACCAGACGAACACGTCCTGTCACCGTGGAAAGAGCTAGCCCCATTCTGATTCGCGAACTGCCTGACGGGCAAAGGGTGGTCGTGCACTGCAAGACAGGATTGGGCCGTGCAGGAAAGGTTGCTTGGCTTCTTCTATTGAGCTCTAAGACGAGCATTCCTGCCGAAAAGCCAGGGAAGGAACAACTCGCTCAGCCGACGGCCCGTCTTCATGCAGAACACCGTGCCGACACCTCAGCGCAGCATGCACAATCTCCAGGGCCGCCGCGAACGGCCTGTTTCCAGGACTCACGGCACCTCCAAGGGCCTCAGGGCACCCACACGAATACGCGAAGAGCCAAAAAGAAAAAAGCCCCGTAGAACGGGGCTTCTCGCTTCTCTCATCAACACTACTGGATCGAGTGCTGTTCAGAACGGGATATCGTCATCGGCAAAATCGTCCATCGGCGGAGCCGACTGCTGCTGGGCCGGTTGCTGACGGCGCGGGGCATAGTCCTGACCACCGCCGCCGTACCCGCCGCCGCCCTGGCCGCCGCCACCCTGCTGCTGGCGCGGGGCCTGCGAGCGCTGCGGACGGTCGCCGCCCATGCCGCCCCCTTCACCACGGCCGCCGAGCATCTGCATTTCGTTGGCGACGATGTCGGTGCTGTACTTCTCCACGCCGTCCTGGCCGGTGTACTTGTCGTAGCGCAGCTCGCCTTCGACGTAGACCTGCGAGCCCTTGCGCAGGTATTCGCCGGCGATCTCGCCCAACTTGCCGAAAAACACCACGCGGTGCCACTCGGTGCGCTCCTGGTTGTTGCCGTCGCGGTCCTTGCGCACGCTGGTGGTGGCCAGGCTCACTCGGGTGATCGCCATGCCGGCCTGGGTGTACTTGGTGTCGGGATCGTTGCCGAGGTTGCCGACGAGGATGACTTTGTTGATGCCGCGGGCCATAAATGCTTCCGATGATGCGCCAGCGCCGAAGCGGCACGGCGGTGAATGTCTTGGGGCCAATGTTACCGCACCTGCCACGCCCGGGTGCCGCCATACGGCCCGTCGACGGGCCGGGAAACACCGCGCTGGCAGGTGGGAATCCATGTCTGCCGGCCGTTGCGCAGGCGAGGCGCCGCAACGGTTTCCACCCTGCCCAAGGTGCCACCGGCACACGCGGCGGGACGGAACCGGCCGGGGCACCTATAATCGAGGCACATCACGAACGCCTGCGCATGACCATCGCCGAAGACCTCCCCACCGCCCTGGGCCTGCCCCAGATCCAGTCCCTCGCCGCGCCCGACATGGCCGCGGTCGATGCACTGATCCGTCGTCGCCTGGCGTCGGACGTCGTGCTGATCAACCAGATTGCCGACCACATCATCTCCGCTGGCGGCAAACGCCTGCGCCCGATGCTGGTGATGCTGGCCGGTCACGCAGCCGGCGGCTCCGGCCCGGAGCACCATCAGCTGGCGGCGATCATCGAGTTCATCCACACCTCGACCCTGCTGCACGACGACGTGGTGGACGAGTCGGACCTGCGTCGCGGACGCAGCACCGCCAATGCGCTGTGGGGCAATGCGCCCAGCGTGCTGGTCGGCGATTTCCTGTATTCGCGCAGTTTCCAGCTGATGGTCGAGCTGGACCGCATGGAAGTCATGCAGATCCTGGCCGACACCACAAACCGTATCGCCGAAGGCGAGGTGCTGCAGCTGCTGCACGTGCACAACCCCGATACCGATGAGGCCGCCTACCTGCGCGTGATCGAGCGCAAGACCGCGGTGCTGTTCGCCGCCGGCACTCGCCTGGGCGCGCTGGCCTCTGGTGCGGATGCGCACGTACAGCAGCAGCTGTACGACTACGGCATGCAGTTGGGCTTCGCCTTCCAGATCGCCGACGACGTGCTCGACTACGCCGCCGAAGCCGCCGATCTGGGCAAGAACCTGGGCGATGATCTGGCCGAAGGCAAGGCCACGCTGCCGCTGATCCACGCGATGGCACACTCGGACGAGGCCACGCGGCAGCGCCTGCGGCAGATCGTCGAACAAGGCGATGCAGCGGCGATGCCGGAAGTGCTGGCCGCAATCCATGCCACCGGCGGGCTGGACTACAGCCGTCAGCGCGCGGCCGACTATGCCAGCGCCGCCGAACAGGCACTGGACGCGCTGCCCGCCAGCCCGGCGCTGGCCGCGCTACGCGGCCTGGCCCGTTACGCGGTCGAGCGCACGCATTGATCCGGCGCGCTGGGCGCGCCGGATGGGATTTGGGATTTGGGATTCGTAAACGCGGCTTGATCGCGTCTTTGCGAATCCCGGCATTCGATCGCCTGGCGATAGGGCCAGCGTAAACCCCTGGGCACAAACTCACGGGAAAATTCGAACGACGGGACCGCGCTTTTGCGAATCCCGAATCCCGAATCACCAATCCCCGCTACAAACCAAACCGCTCGTCGAAAAAGTCACCCAACATGCGGTACGCGCGCTTGGCGGCACGTGGGTTGTACAGACATCCGGGCGGACTGTTCGCATCGGCCTCGGCGAAGCAATGCACCGCGCCGCTGAAGTTGACGAACTGCCAATCGGCGCCGGCAGCATTCATCTCGCTCTCGAACGCGGCGATGTCGGCCTTGCTCACGCCTTTGTCATCGGCGCCATTGAGCACGAGTAACGGCGCCCTGGCCGAGCCTGCGACCGCCGGGCTGGGCGTGGCGATGCCACCGTGCAGGCTGACCACCCCGGCCAGCTGCACGCCCGCACGCACCAGTTCCAACACCGTGGTGCCGCCGAAGCAGAACCCCACCGCACCGATCCGGGCGGCATCCAGCGGCGCCTTGCCGGCCTGCGCCTTGAGTACCTCCACCGCCTTGAGCGCACGAGCGCGCAGCGTCGGCGGGTCCTTCTTCAGGGCGCCGGCAAACTGCCCAGCCTCGCTGTCGTTGGCCGGACGCTTGTCCTTTCCGTATACATCCGCCACCAGCACCACATAGTCGTCGCCGGCCAGCTGCTTGGCCTTGGTCACCGCCGAGTCGTTGACCCCGCGCCAGTTCGGCACCATCACCAAGCCCGGGCGCTTGGCATCGCCGGCATCGTCGTACACCAACACGCCGCTGAAGGTGTCCTTGCCGACCTTCCATTCCAGCGGCTTGGCCTGCATCGCGGCCATTGCCGGAAACGCCAGCGACGCCAGGACGCCGACCAGGCCCACGCGGCTCCACGACCATTGCTTGTGCATGTGCTTGCTCCGGGAGATGTGCATGCAGTGTAGGCCCAATCGCTGTGCAGCACCGGTCGCGGCGCAGGCTGGCAGCAGGCGAGTGACCGGCCATGAGCCAACTCGCAGCTCCCACCACTGCCCACCACGGGGCAACGTCCCCGCGAAGGCGGCGCGAACATACTTGCTGCACGCTATCCGGACCTGCTTCGATCGAAGACGGCTTGAACGCTGCCGGCCGAGATCAGCTGACGTTGTCCGGCGATACCGGCAGCGATGACGATCGCGTCGACGCCAATGCTTCTCTCGCCGGCCTGCCCGGAGCCGGCGCAGCGAACCCTGCCCACGGCGTGAGCGCGTCGCCCTTGCCGCCATTGCCGATGGACCGTGCGACCACGCAAGCGGAGACCGGCACGCTGCTTACTGCACGCCCAGCCCGGGAATCGCACTGATCGCCGCCGGGTCGAACCCGGCCAGCTGCGCGAAATGGCGGCCGCGGGCCACGTAGTCGCTGTACGCGCCGAAGCTGGGCGCGCCCGGCGACAACAGCACCACGCCCCCCTGCTCGCCCAGCGCAGCGCGCGCCAGCTGCATCGCGTCCTCAAGATCGCTGGCGGCGTGCAGACCGAAACGCCCCGACGCGGCCAGCGGCGCCAGCAAGGCATGGATGCGCGGGCCATTGGCACCCATGGTGACGATTTCCACCGGCGCCTGTTGCGCCATGTGGTCGGCGAAATCGTGCCAATCCAGGCCGCGGTCATGACCTCCCACCAGCAGGGCCACGCGCCGCTGCGCAAAGCACGCCAGCGCCGCCAGCGACGCATGCGGCGTGGTGCTGATCGAGTCGTTGACGTAGCTGACGCCGTCGACACTGCCGAGCAGTTGCAGGCGATTGGGCAGCGGACGGAAACTGCGCGCGGCCGGCGCCAGCGCCGCGGCATCCAGCCCCAGCGCCTCCACCGCAGCCAGCACCGCGCACAGATTGCGGCGATTGTGTTCGCCGGGCAGTGGCACATCGGCGGTATCGAAAACGGCCTGCTCGCCGCGGTACACCACCTCGCCGCGCAGGTGCCAGCCCTCGGGCTGGTTGAACCAGCGCACCTCGCTGGCCGGCAGCTGCAGACCGCGCAATAGCGGGTCGGCGGCGTTGAGCAAGGCGATCCGCGGGCGGCCCTCGGTCACCAGCGACAGCTTGTCGCGCACGTAGCGCGCCTCGTCGCCGTGCCAGTCCAGGTGTTCGGGAAACAGGTTCAACACCAGCGCCAGCTGCGGGCGTGCGCCGCTGCGCGCGACCTCACCGGTCTGGTAGCTGGACAACTCGATCGCCCAGTACTCCGGCGGCGGCTGCGGCGCCAGCACTTCCAGCAACGGCTGGCCGATGTTGCCGACCAGCGCGGTGCGGTGCCCGGCGCTGCGCAGCAGGTGCGCCAGCAAGGCAGTGGTGGTGCTCTTGCCCTTGGTGCCGGTGATGCAGATGGCGCCCGGCACGTCGCCCCCGGCCTGCGCGTGCTCGGCGAACCACAGCGCAGTGCCGCCGATGAACTGGGTGCCATGCGCTGCGGCGGCAGTGAGCGCCTCGGCGCGGTAGGGGCTGATGCCCGGCGACTTCACCACGATCTCGAAGCGGCCCAGTGCATGCGCGCTGGCATCGGTTTCCATCTGCAGTGCCGCATCGCCCAGCATCGCAAGCTCACCTGCCTCCTCGGCATTGCAGAACACCGTCAGCGGCTGGGCGGGCAGCGCATCACGCAAGGCACGATAGGCGGCGCGCCCCTCGCGGCCCCACCCCCACAACGCAACCGCCCTGCCCTCAAGCTGCGAAATTCGCACGCACGCGCTCCCACAGCGCAGCCGGAATGCGGTGCTCGCCATCGAGGGCCAGCAGCGGCTCCAGCTGCAGCGCCTGCGGCTCCAGCTGCGGCAGGATCTCGCGGACGAAGCGCTTCACCAGCGCGTCTTCCTTCCACTCCGCGCGCGTGGCCAGCACCGCCATCGCCGCACGCGATTCGCGGCCTTCGCCCACGCATTCGAACGGCTTGTGGTCCTGGAATTCCAGCAACGCATCGTAGCCAGCGGCCTGCGCGCTGTCGTCGAGCAGGTTGCGCCCGAAGATGCCGACCAGTCGCGTCTTCGGCATGAACGGCGCCAGCGCGAGGAACACGAAGTGGCATTTCGGGCACACCCCGCACCAACGGTGCACCGGCCGCTCGCCCATGATGTGGAAGTTGCGGTTGCAGCTGGAAAAATGCGCGTCGTAGTGATCGGTCCTGGCGAACTGGCGTGCCACCGCCAACTCGGACAAGGGCCGCAGCAACGAGTAGTACCGCAGGTCGGCGGCCACATGGCGCTGCACGTACTCGCCGAAGGCCTGCTCGAACGCCCAGCCCTTGGACCATTGGTGATTCACTTCGCCGGTGCCGGGAATCTGGCTGCCGTAACTGGCCGAACGCTCGTTGGAGAACACCACCTGGTCCACGCCGGTGAGCAGCGCCGACAAGACCAGGATGGCCGAGTTCACCGCCGTGACCGGGATATGCCCATTCCATGCGCCCTGGCGGTTGAGCTCGAACAACTCCGGCGCCAGCACGCGGCCGATATTGAGCACCGGCAGGCCGGTCCGCTCGGCGCAGGCGCGGATCAGCTGCGAGCCGCCGATCCAGCTCACGGTCTGATCGATACCGGCATGGCGCAAGGCTTCGATGCTGACCAGCGAGTCCTTGCCGCCGCCGATGGCGACCAATGCATGCTCGCGCAAGCCCAACGCAGGCGCTTGGTCAGCTGCCTGCGCGGCCACCGGAAACGCGATCCTGCCATGCAGGTTCAAGCCATTGCGGTAGGCGAATTCGCCCAGGCCATGCAGATACACGCTTTCCACCAACGCGGCGGTGTCCGCATCGATGCTGTAATCGTCGATGGCGATGGTCGGCGGCACCGCGGCCTTGTAGTAACTCACGCCCGCGATCAGGTGCAGCAGGCGCAAGGCCTGTTGCACCGCCACGGCATGCGCGCCCTCCAGCACGAAGGGTGCACCGGGCACGGCGACGGTCTCCACCAATTCCGGGCCCTGGTCGAAGGCATACACCAGCGTCGCCACGCCGGTCTGCGCGTCGAGCGCGCAGCGCACGAAACGGAAGGTGGAGATCTGGTGTTTGTCGAAAGCGCTCATGGACTACCTGCAGGAACGTGCAAACGACGCAGATAACGTCGGCACAGGACATATTCAATCATGGAAAACGGCAGCGCGGCCCACAGCAGTGGCAGGCAACCGACCGCAAACAACAGCAGCATCACCTGCGTACCGATCACCTTCGCATCCCCGGTCGCGGCCAGCGCCACCAGCAGATACAGCAGCAGCGCAGGCACATAGCCGAGCCCGCTCAACAACACCGTGCGCAGCGCCATGCCGCCGGCCTGCCGTACCGGCATGCGCGCCTGACGGCGACGTTGCCAGCGGCCCGCCCACCATGCGCCCATGCCGGCCGCCAGCAACGCGGGCAGCACCCACTTCAGGCTGTCGGTCCAGGGCAGGCGCAGGCCGGCCATCTCGATGGCGGCGGAGATCGCCATCGACACGCCGCCGGCCAGCGCGCTGAGCGCCACGAACTCAGCCAGCGGGCGCATCGATGACCTCTTCGCGCGGCAATTCGCGCTGGTTGTAGGTACTGGCCATCGAATACCCGTACGCACCGGCATCGGCCACCAGCATCACATCCTCCGGCGCGGTGGTGGCCGGCAGCCGGCGACGCTTGCCGAACACGTCCGACGATTCGCAGATCGGCCCGACGATATCGAAACTGCCATCGGCCGGCGCGTCGAGCCGGCTGAGGTTCTCGATGTCGTGCCAGGCATCGTAGAGCGCCGGACGGATCAGCGTGTTCATGCCCGCATCCAGCCCCACGCGCTGCACGCCATCCTTTTCGATCACCTGGGTGACCTGCGCCAGCAGCACCCCGGCTTCGGCCACCAGATAGCGGCCCGGCTCGATCGCCAGCCGATAGCCCGGATGCACGGACTTGACCTCGGCCAGGCCCTTGGCCCACTCCTCCAGGTCGAACGGCTCGTCTTCGGCGCTGTAGGGAATCGGCAGGCCGCCACCGATATCGATGGTCTCCACGGTGCCGATACGGCGCGCGAAACCGGCCAGTTCGTCATACATCATCCGCCAGTGTTCGCCAGTCTCCACGCCACTGCCCAGGTGTGCGTGCACGCCGGTGATGGTGATCTCGAGCGTGCGCGCCGCCTCCACGAATTCATCCACGCGCGTGGACGACAGACCGAACTTGGACGCCTTACCGCCGGTATTGACCTTCTCGTGGTGGCCATCGCCGTGGCCCAGGTCGATGCGCAGCCACACGTTGCGGCCACGGAACACCTCGGGCCAGTTGCGCAACGCCTCCACGTTGTCGACGGTGACGGTCACGCCCAACGCGAATGCGGCTTCGTACTCGGCCTTGGGCGCAAAGCTCGGTGTGAACAGCACGCGCCGCGGCGACAGCTCCGGCAGCACCTGGAACACGCGGCGCAATTCGCCGTGCGACACGCACTCCAGCCCGAACCCGGCCTGTTCCAGCGCCATCAGGATGGCCGGATGCGCGTTGGCCTTGATCGCGTAATAGCGCTGGTCCACCGCGCCGATCTGCGCCAGCGCCTGTGCGCGGGCGCGCACCGTCGGCAGGTGATAGGCGTAGCGCGGCGTGCCGGCCTTGGCCAGCGACAGCAGATGCGCGCGCTCGGCATGCCACCAAGGCGTGGCGCGCGCGCGCACCGAGCCGATGATCTCGCGCCAGCGCGGGCCGAACACCTCGCCTTCGCCGACCGGCATCGCGCCGCTGTCGATCAGTTCGGCATGCAGGATCGGCAACAGGCCATCGGCATCGGCTTCGTCGATGACGAAGGTCAGGTTCAGGTCGTTGGACGACTGCGAAATCATGTGCACGCGTTCCTGCCCGAACGTGGCCCACACATCGGACAGCTTGTGCAGCAGCGAGCGCATGCCGCGCCCGACCAGGGTGATCGCTGCGCAGGGAACGATGATCTTGACCTTGCAGATCTGCGACAGATCCGCCGACAACGCGGCCAGCACATCGGTATTGACCAGATTCTCCGATGGATCCAACGACACGGTGACGTTGGTCTCGGCCGAACCGATCAGGTCCACCGACAGGCCGTGCTTCTTGAACAGCGCGAACACATCGGCCAGGAAGCCCACCTGCTGCCACATGCCAATGCCTTCCATCGACACCAGCACGATGCCGTTGCGGCGGCTGATCGCCTTGACGCCAGGCACCGGTTCGGCACTGCCGTCGATGCTGGTGCCTGGCAGCTCCGGGCGTTCGGTGTCCAGAATCGCCATCGGCACGCCGGAATCGCGGCATGGCTTGATCGAGCGCGGATGCAGCACCTTGGCGCCGGTGGTGGCGATTTCCTGCGCCTCGTAATAGTCCAGCCGGGTCAGCAGGCGCGCATCCGGAACTTCTTTCGGATTGGCGCTGAACATGCCCGGCACGTCGGTCCAGATCTCCACGCGGCTGGCGCCGAGCAAGGCACCGAAGTACGCCGCCGAGGTGTCCGAACCGCCACGGCCCAGGATCGCGGTGCCACCATCGGCATGGCGCGAGATAAAACCTTGCGTGATCAGCAAGCGCGTGGGCTGCGCATCGAAACGCGCGCGCCAGTCCGCATCCGATTGCCACTGGCACGACACCGACAGGCGCTTGGACCATTCGCTCTGGTTCGGCTGCGGCGGCAACGCCGCGAGCCACTGCCGCGCGTCCAGCCAGCCCATGTCCAGACCGCTGGCGCGCAGATACGCCGCACCGATCGTGGACGACAGCAATTCGCCCTGGCCCAGCACCTCGGCCTGCCAATCGAGCGTGCGCGTTGCGGCGCGCGCATCGCCAACCAGTGCGTGCAGCGCGGCCAGCCGCTCGCCCAGTACCAGTTCGGCATCCAGGTCGAGTTCGGCAACGAACGCGCGATGACGCTGCTCCAGCGCAGCCACGCGCTGCGCGCTGTCGGCCGCACCATCGGCAATGGCGGTGAGTTCGTTGGTCACCCCGGAGAGCGCAGACACCACCACCAGCACGCGGCCGCCGGTTTCGTTCGCCCGTTTGCCCGCCAGTTTTCCAATCGTGTCCCAGCGATGACGACGCGACACCGAGGTGCCGCCGAACTTGAGGACGATCCAACGATCGGTAGAGTGGGGAGCTGACATGGAGTAGGCGTTTAAGATTGGGGGGAAAGCCGGTATGCCGGGCGGAACCCCCGATTCTACTGCCAATACCTCTCTCATGACCCAGCCAGCGGTCGCAGTCGCACGGCCTGGCCCCGCCACGCCGAGACGGTTCGCGCTGCAACCATCGGCATCTGCATCCACCATCGAGATCGCACCCGCATGAGCAAACATCGCTATCTGCAACTGGATGTCTTCGCCAGCCGCACCGGCGGCGGCAATCCGCTGGGCGTGGTGTTCGACGCGGCCGCCTTGTCGAGCGAGCAGATGCAGCAGATCGCCGCGTGGCTGAATCTGTCGGAGACGATCTTCTTCCTGCCGGTCAGCGTGCCCGATGCCGATTACCACATCCGTATCTTCACCCCGCGCGCCGAACTCCCCTTCGCCGGCCACCCCAGCGTCGGCGCTGCCTGGGCCGCGGCGACGCACGGATTGACCGGCTACAAGCCCGACGGCCGTCTGCGCCAGCAATGTGCTGCAGGCGTGCTGCCGGTGGAGGTGTTCGACCGCCATGGCGCGCTGCAGGTGCGGCTGCGCGCGCCGCCTGCACGCCTGGTGGCGACCGGCGACACCCACGTCGCGGCAGTGGAAGCCGCCTGTGCCGGGCTGCGCACGGCCCGGCAGCCTGCGGCGTTGTGGAACAACGGCCCGAACTGGTGGCTGCTGGAACTGGCCGATGCCGATGCGGTACGGCAGGCGCTGCCCGATCTTGCCGCGATCACCCGTCTGACCCAGGCCAGTGGCGCCACCGGATTGGCCATCTACGCGCCCGTCCATGGCGGTAACGAAGACCTGGTGGTGCGCGCGTTCTGCCCCGGTGACGGCATCCCGGAAGACCCGGTCACCGGCAGCGCCAACGCCTGCATCGCCGCGCGCCTGCACGACGAAGGACGCCTGCCTGGCACGGCCTCGCGCTATGTCGCCAGCCAGGGCCGCGAGGTCGGCCGTAATGGACGCATCCAGGTGGAACTGGACGACCACGGCGAGGTCTGGATCGGCGGAAGCACGCTGCAGGTGATCGACGGCCACATCGATTGGTAAGCTGCCGCGCCCTGCCCCGCGGATCGCGCCCATGACCACCCGCCGTTTCCTGCAACTGGATGTGTTCTCCGCCCGCCCCGGCAGCGGCAACCCGCTCGCGGTGGTGCTGGATGCCCAGGGCCTGGACGATGCGGCGATGCAGGCGATCGCACGCTGGACCAAACTGCCGGAAACCACCTTCGTGTTTCCGGCAGCCGACGCGCACAGCAGCTACCGGCTGCGCATGTTCTCGCCGCAGAAGGAGGTCCCGTTCGCCGGGCACCCCAGCGTGGGCACAGCCCATGCAGCCCTCGACGCAGGCCTGGCCGCGCCGGATGACGGACTGCTCGTGCAGGACGGCATCGCCGGCCAGTTGCCGCTACGCGTCGAACAGCGCGATGGTCACCGCAGCATCGCCATCCGCACGCCGCGTGCGCGCCTGGCCGAACAGACCACCGCCGACGACCCGCGCCTGCGCGCCGTCCTGCATGGCTGGCCGCTCGGCACCCTGCCGCCGGCGCTGATGGACGGCGGCCGCACCTGGTGGGTGGTGGAACTGGCCAGCGAGGCCGCCTTGCGCAGCCTGCAACCGGATTGGGACGCGATTGCCGCATTGGCCGAATCCACCGGCAGCATGGGCGTGTTCGCGTATGCGCGTGCGGCGGCCGCAGGCGCCTACGATCTGGCCGTGCGCGCCTTCGTGGGCAATGGGCGACGCTTCGAGGATGCCGCCTCCGGCGCAGCCAATGCCGTGCTGGCCGCCTGGTTGGACAGCCGCCATGCACTGCCCGGCAGCGGTCGCCGCTACGTGGCCAGCCAGGGCCGTGAAATCGGCTTCGATGCGCTGCTGGAGCTGCGCATCGATAGCAATGGCGATGTATGGTCCGGCGGCCAGGTGCAGACCGTCATCCGCGGAACGCTGGACTGGGACTGAGGGCGGTCGGCAGGAGTGTCTCGATCAGGGGCGATACGACGGCCTCCGAACGCAGCAGGCCAGCGCAACACGCTACCCGCCCAGGAACGGCCAACCGCCGCCGCGACCGCGCAGCCTGCAGGGGCGCGCGAATGCCGGAACTCTTGCAGGGCACTCGTCGCAACCTGTCCGCACGCAGCGATTACGCGTCGAGCCAGCAAGCGCTTCGCAAGCCGAATACAAAAAAACGCTGCGGCCGCCCGCAGCGTTCTTTCCTACCCTACTGACCTTGCACCAACTCAGTCGGGACGCACGTCCACGCGCACGCGGATCCGGTCGCCGGGGTTGTAGTCGCTGCGCGTGTGGTACATGCGCCCGCCGTACTCGTAGGTGACGTCGTAGCCATCCACGCGCTCGCGCGAGGTGCGATAGGACACCGGCTCGCAAACGCTGACATTGCCACGGTAGGTGCGGTTGTTGGCCTCGTAGATCGAGCGGCCCGCAGCCACGCCGGCCATGGTGCCGACAGCGGTACCCACCAGCCGGCCATTGCCGCCGCCGACCTGGCTACCCAGCACCGCGCCGGCGATGCCGCCGATCACACTCGCCACGCCACGACCGGAATTGGGCGACGCATAGCCACCCTCGTTGCGGTAGTAGCCATCGTTGCTGGTGTAGTAACCGTCCGCCGGTCGGTTGTAGCAGCGCTCGTTGGTGCGTTCGCTGTAGGAGTCGGACACGATGATCGGATCCACGCGCACGACCCGCGCGTATTCGTAACGGCCATCCTCGTAGCCGCCGCGGTAGGTATCGCGATAACCGTCGCGGTACCCGCCGTCGTAACGCTGCGCCGTCGCGGTGCCAGCCGCGGCCAGACCCATTACCAGAGCACCAAGCACAAGAGTTTTCATTGCGGCAGCTTCACAGGGAGGACACGCTGCCGATGCTCGGCGCGCGCCAGTGAAACCGCCCTGAACCGCGCAGCCCGGCGAAAAGCCTATTCAGCTTGCCGCCAGTTGCATCCGTCGGCGTCCGACGCCGACGGATGCACGCCTGCAGGGATCAGTTGGAAAACTCGGTTTCCAGGCTGATCGGTACCGCGCTCAATGCCTTGGAGACCGGGCAGTTCTTCTTGGCGGTATCGGCCAGCTCGCGAAACCTGGCCTCGTCGATGCCTGGCACGACCGCCTTGAGCTTGAGGCGGATCTGCGACAGCTGCGGGCCGCCTTCCATCGACAGATCCACATCCGCGCGCGTGTCCAGCGTGGCGGGCGGAAAGCCGGCCTCGCTCAGCTGCGCAGACAGCGCCATGGTGAAGCAGCCGGCGTGCGCGGCCGCGATGAGCTCTTCCGGATTGGTGCCTTTCTCATCGCCGAAGCGGCTGCTGAAGGCGTAGCGGGTATTGTCCATCAAGCCGCTTTGCGGCGTGCTGAGCTGGCCCTTGCCGGTCTTGAGGTCGCCGACCCAGTGTGCGGTGGCGTGACGCGAAATACCCATTGCGGTCTCCTGCGTTGAAAGGGGTCGTTACGATAGGGGAGCGCGTGTTACGTGGTGGTGCTGGGAATCGGGATTCGTGAGAGCGGACGACGGGGCGCGTCTGGTAGCGAGACTCGTGTCTGTTTGCCATGACAACGTCACACGCCGGACGCGACCGCGCTGGCTGGCGGCCGCGTTGCCGGTAACGCTTAACCGAGCAGGGTTTCCAGCACGGCCATGCGCACGGCCACGCCGTTGGCGACCTGGCGCAGCACGCACGATTGCGCGCCGTCGGCGACCTCGTCGGTGATCTCCACGCCGCGGTTGATCGGGCCCGGATGCAGCACTGCCGCATCGCGCCCGGCACGCACCAGGCGCTCGCGGGTGAGCCCATAGTCGGCGTGGTACTGCTCCAGCGACGGTACCAGCCCTTCTTCCATGCGCTCGCGCTGCAGGCGCAGCATCATCAACGCGTCGGCGCCCTCGAGCATGGCGTCGAAATCCTGGCCGACCACGCAGCCGTCGAGCATGCCGTCGTCGGGAAGCAGGCTGGCCGGGCCGCAGACACGGATCTCGCCGGCGCCCAGGGTCCGCAGCGCGTGCAGGTCCGAACGGGCCACGCGCGAGTGCTTCACGTCGCCGACGATGACGACCTTGAGCCTGGAGAAATCGGTGCCCTTGGCCTGGCGCAAGGTCAGCATGTCGAGCAGGCCCTGCGTGGGATGCGCGCTGCGGCCGTCGCCAGCGTTGATCAGGGCGGTGCCCTCGCCGGCCGCGGCGGCCAGCGCTTCCACCGCACCGTCGTCGGGATGGCGCACCACGAAACCGCGCACGCCCATCGCCTCGAGATTCTTCAAGGTATCGCGTGCGGTCTCGCCCTTGCGGGTGGACGAGGTCGATGCATCGAAATTGAGTACATCGGCACCCAGGCGCTGCGCGGCGAGATGGAACGAACTGCGCGTCCGGGTGGACGGCTCGAAGAACAGCGTGCACACCGCGGTGCCGGCCAGCACGCTGCGCTTGCCGACACGGCCCACCGCGGCATCGCGGATCTGGCCCGCGCGGTCGAGCAACTGCAGCAGCGTGGCGCGCGGCAAGCCTTCTAGGGTGAGCAGGTGACGCAAACGTCCATCCGAATCGAGTTGCATGGCAGTCATCGCAGGTCGGGAATCAAGGGAGGAAAGTGGCCTGGTCGGGCGCGGCCAGCCAGCGTTCGACGATCACGGCCGCGGCCATCGCGTCCAGCGCCTCGGCATCGCGACGACGCTTGCGCCCGTCGGCACGCTCGCGTGCGAAGCGTTGCGCGGCCTCCACCGAACTGGAGCGCTCGTCGATCAACACCACCGGCAGCGCGTAGCGTTCACGCAGCTCGCGGGCGAAGGCATGCGCACGCTTGCGTGCGGGCTGGTCCTTGTCGTCCAGGGTGAGTGGGTCGCCGACCACCAGGCCGTCCGGACGCCATTCCCTGTGCACGCGATCCAGGGCCACCCAGTCCGGGCCGCCGGCATGCACGTTGATCACGGCCACCGCACGTGCGCCGGCGCCCAGCGCGGTACCGACCGCCACGCCGATCCTGCGCGACCCCACATCGAAGCCCAGCACCGTGCCATCGGGGCGGATGGTGCCCGCCTCAGGCATGCCCGGAATAATCCGTGAGCCGGAACAGGTCCACACCGATGCGCCCGGCAGCGGTCTGCCAGCGATCTTCCAGTGCGGTATCGAACAGCACATCTGCATCGGACGGTGCGGTGAGCCAGCTGTTCTCGCCCAGCTCGAATTCCAGCTGCCCTGCCCCCCAGCCGGCACACCCCAGCGCCACCAGCGCATTGCGCGGGCCTTCGCCAGCGGCCATGGCCTCGAGGATGTCGCGCGAGGTGGTCAGGAACACGCCCTGCCCCACTTCCAGGCTGGAATCCCATTCGCGCGCGTCGTCATGGATGACGAAGCCGCGCTCCGGATGCACCGGCCCGCCACTGAGCACGATCTGCTCGCGTAACTGCGCGTCTTCGGTTTCGATCCCCATCTGCGACAGCACTTCGCCCAAGGTGTACTCGGAAGGACGGTTGACCAGCACCCCCATCGCGCCGTTCTCGTCGTGCTGGCAGATCAGCGCGACGCTACGCGAAAAGGTGGGGTCGGACAGCGCCGGGAGCGCAATCAGCAGTTGGTTGGCCAGCGGCGTGGGCAAAACGGACATGGCCGCATTCTAGCCGTTCGCTCTGCCGCGCGCTGGGCCGGTGCGATACTGCAGCCCCACACCGCCAAGGACCGACGATGCCGAGCCCACCGCCACCCGCGCTTCCCGACGCGGCGCTGCCCCGCCAGATCCGCGCCGCCATCGTGCTGGTGGCATTGCTGCAGGGCGGCCTGCTGTACCTGGCCGCGCTGGGCGCGCAGCAGGGCATGCGGCCCTTCACCGACCTCGGCGTACGCGTCTGCTGGTACACCCTGGTGATGACGGTTCCCAGCATGGTGCTGCTGAGCCTGCAGGATCTGCGCGATCGACGCCTGTGGCAGCACGTGGCCGGCAGCACGCTGGTATTGGCTGCATTGGGCAGCTGGGCGGCATGGAGCGCCACCGGTGCGCCAGGGCTGCGGACGGGCGCGGTGCTGTGGCCGTTCGGCTTCACTGTTGCGGTGGGCTGGTTCGTTGCGCTGCCGTGGTTGCAGTATCGGCAACAGCACGGCCACTGGCGGGCCGACTACCGCGAGCTGTTCGAACATGCCTGGCAGAACGCGCTGACGCTCGCACTGGCGCTGCTGTTCGTGTGGGTCTGCTGGATGGTGTTGTGGCTGTGGGCCAGCCTGTTCGCGCTGGTCAAGATCATGGTGTTCCGCGAGTTGTTTCGCGAACAGGCCTTCATCTACCTGGCGACCGGCGTGATCGCCGGGCTGGGCGTGCTGATCGGGCGGACCCAGCACCGCGCCGTGCAGGTGATGCGGCAGATCCTGTTCTCGCTGTGTACCGGCCTGCTGCCGCTGCTGGCCGGCATCGCGCTGCTGTTCCTGCTGGTACTGCCGTTCACCGGCTTGCAGGCGCTCTGGCAGACCCGTTCGGCGGCCGCGCTCCTGTTGAGCCTGGTGTTCGGGCTGGTGCTGTTCACCAATGCGGTCTATCGGGATGGCAGCGTGCAGCCGCCCTATCCGCGTTGGCTGCGCGGCGTGGTCGAGGCCGGCCTGCTCAGCCTGCCGCTGCATGCGGCCCTGGCGGCTTACGCGGTGATGCTGCGCATCACCCAGCACGGCTGGACCGGCGAACGCTTCTGCGCGGCGATCCTGGCGGCGCTGGCGCTGGCCTATGCCCTGGCCTATGCCTTCGCGGTGCTGCGGCCGCGCGCCGATCGCTGGCTACCGCACCTGGCCAGCGGCAATCTGCTGCTGTCGTGGGTGGTGATCGGCCTGGCGATCCTGATCAACAGCCCATTGCTCGATCCCTACCGCATCACCGTGCATAGCCAGCTGCAGCGCTTGGCCAACGCCACGCCCGCCCGTGCGAACGAGAATCTGGAGTTCCTGCGCTTCGACAACGGTCGCCGCGGCTATCTGGCGGTGCAGTCGCTGCGCGAGGATCCGGCGATTGCCGGCGATGCGGCGCGCAAGCAGCGGGTGGAGCGGCTGCTGGCACGCACCGAGCGCTGGAGGCGCGACGAGCCGGCAGCGGAGCCGGCGAGCAGGGAATTGACCGATCTCGCCCAGATCCGCAAGCAGGTCGGCGTGGCTGCCGGCAAGGCAGAGCCGCCAGCCGATTGGTGGACCTACCTGCTGACCTCCACGCCGCGGCTGCAGGATCGTGGCGACTGCACGCGCAGCGACAGCGATTGCGTGGTCAGCAGCGACGACCTGGATGGCGACGGCCAGCCCGACGTACTGCTGTGCAACGTCAAGGGCGAATATGCGATCGATTGCGTGCTGTATGCACGCAATTCCGGTGGTTGGTATCAGGCAGGCACGAGCCGGCACTATTCCGGCGGCGGCCATGCCCAGGAGCAGTTGCGCGGCGCACTGCGCAACGGCCAGCTGCGCACACGCCCCAGCCGATGGCCGGATCTGGTGCTGCCGGAAGACACGCGCATCGACATCAAGCCCAGCGCCGAAGGCCTGGCACCGGAGCCTCGCCCATGAGCAGCTACTGCTCCGTCGCACCCGGCCACCCGGTGCATGCCCATTACCACGAACACGAATACGGCTTTCCGCAACGTGACGAACGCGAGCTGTTCGAACGCCTGGTGCTGGAAATCAATCAGGCCGGACTGAGCTGGGAAACCATCCTGCGCAAGCGCGACAACTTCCGCCGCGCCTATGCCGGGTTCGACGTGGACAGCGTGGCCGCCTACGGCGATGCCGAGATCGCGCGCCTGCTGGGCGATACGGGCATCATTCGCAATCGGCTGAAGATCCTGGCGGCCATCCACAACGCGCAGGTCATCCAGACGCTGCGCCGCTCGCACGGCAGCTTCGCGCAATGGCTGGATGCGCAGCATCCGCTGGACAAGCCGGCCTGGGTCAAGCTGTTCAAGAAGACCTTCCGCTTCACCGGCGGCGAGATCACCGGCGAATTCCTGATGAGCCTGGGCTATCTGCCCGGCGCGCATCACGCCGGCTGCCCCGTGCATGCGCAGATCGCGGCACTGGCGCCACCGTGGATGCGCACGGGGTGAGCGATCGCATTCGCGCCTCAAGCAACGGGCGCATGCGATCCACGCCGCCTTGCCGCGGTATCGACGGAGGCTGCACGTCCCGCGCTGCATGGTCGGCGCATGAGCATTCGCATCGGCATCTCCGGCTGGCGCTACCCACGCTAGCGTGGCACGTTCTATCCCAGCGGACTGGTCCAGCGGCGCGAACTCGAATACGCCGCAGCGTGCTTCCCCAGCGTGGAGATCAACGGTTCGTTCTATTCGCTGCAGCGGCCCGAGAGCTATCGAAGCTGGCACGACGAGACGCCTGACGACTTCGTGTTCGCGATCAAGGGGCCGCGTTTCGTTACCCACATGAAGCGCCTGCGCGACTGCCGGCAGGCGTTGGCCAATTTCTTCGCTTCCGGCGTCCTGCGCCTGGGGCCCAAGCTGGGCCCCGTGCTGTGGCAACTGCCTCCGAACCTGCGTTTCGACGCCGATCTTCTGGACGCCTTCCTCTCCAGCCTGCCGCGCGACACCGCTGCCGCCCTCGCGCTGGCGCGGCGACGCGATAGTGCGCTCATGCATGGGCGCACCGCGCTCAGCATCGATCGCGCCCGCACGCTGCGGCACGCGCTGGAGGTACGCCACCCGAGCTTCTGCGACAAGGCCTGCATGCACCTGCTGCGCAAGCACAACGTGGCCGTGGTCGTGGCCGATACCGCCGGCAGATTCCCTTATCTGGAAGACGTCACCGCCGACTTCATGTATCTACGCCTGCACGGGGACGCGCAACTTTATGCCAGCGGCTACAGCGAGCCGGCGCTGGATCGCTGGGCGGCACGGATCGCGACATGGGCCGCAGGACGAGAACCCGGCGATGCCGAACGCATCGGCTCGCGCGCCACCAGGCGTGCGCGACGTGATGTGTATTGCTACTTCGACAACGACCTGAAGGTGCATGCACCGTTCGATGCGCGTGGCCTGATGCAGCGACTGGGGCTGCCCACCGACTGCCCCGGGCGCGCGGAGCCGGCCTAGTGCCGCGGCGCGCTCACACGCCCATGTAACGGTGCGGGCGGTGGTTGAACATCAGCACCAGGCTCAGCATCAGCGCGCCGATCGCCGAATACAGCACCTTGTCCGGCCTCAGCACGAAGAAGGCCGCCAGCATCAGCATCGCATCGAAGCTCATCTGCACCTTGCCGGCGCTCCAGCCACGTTCGCGTTGCAGGTAGACCGCCAGGATGCCGATGCCGCCCAGGCTGCCGCGGTGGCGGATGAAGAACAGGATGCCCAGGCCGGACAGCGCACCGCCCACGATGGCCGAAAACGCGGTACTCATCCGCGCGTAGTCGGCCCAGCGCGGCAGCAGGTTGGTCAGCGCGCCACAGGCAGCCACCGCCACGAAGGTCTTCAGGGTGAATTCCCAGCCCATCCGGCGCACGCTCAACCAGTAGAACGGCAGGTTGACCAGCACGAACACCAGGCCGAAGTTCCAGCCCAGCGCGTAGTGCAGCAGAAATGCCACACCGGCCATGCCACCGATCATCAGCCCGCCCTTGGCGAAGATCGCAAGGCCCAGCGACGCCACCAACGTGGCCAGCACCATTCCCTGCACATCCTCGGCGACCGAATGGTGATACGCGTGGTCGTCGGCCGGGGTGCCCGCCGAATCCGGCGGTGGCGTCAGCGGGCCGGACGTGACCACGGCGCCATCATCGGGCAACGGCTCTTGCTCCGGACGCAAGTCGGAATCGGGAAGGCTCACGGGTATGGGGAACTGCAGTGGGGTGCGATATTAGACACTATCGGCTGGCGCGGTTACATCTGAAACCGGGGCGCCAGGCAGACGTCAGAGACTACGCGGGCTGGCGCGACATATTGGAGCGTGCCCTCTGCAGGGCACGATGTTGGCAAGCGCAGCGTGTCTGTGCGATTCAGCGTTTTGCCGACGATTACGGCCTGATTGCCTGTGACCAGCCCGGGACGCGGCATTCCCGACGGCACAGACAGAAGGGTCTAGGTCCTGCCAGCGGACCATCGGCCTGATGCCGTGAGCTGGCGACGCGACCAGGGCACGCCATCGGCATCCTGGCTACCGACCTCACCGAACCTCGGCGATCTCCACGCCGTCTAGTCCCTGGGCCAGGGTCTTGGCATCGCCCCCCTGGGACAGCTTGATACGCAGGCGCACCTCGTTCTGCGAATCGGCGTAGCGCAAGGCGTCTTCGTAGCTGATCTCGCCGGCCTGGTAGAGCTCGAACAGGCTCTGATCGAAGGTCCGCATGCCCAGGTTGGTGGACTCCTTCATGATCTCCTTGAGCTTGTGGATCTCGCCGTCGCGGATGTAGTCCTGCACCAGCGGTGTGCCCAGCATGATCTCCATCGCCACCCGGCGGCCGCGCCCGTCCGGGGTCGGAATCAGCTGCTGCGCGACCACGCCCTTGAGGTTCAGCGACAGGTCCATCAGCAACTGGTTGCGGCGGTCTTCCGGGAAGAAGTTGATGATGCGGTCCATCGCCTGGTTGGCGTTGTTGGCGTGCAGGGTGCACAGCACCAGGTGGCCGGTCTCGGCGAAGGCGATGGCGTGGTCCATGCCCTCGCGGGTGCGCACCTCGCCGATCATGATCACGTCCGGCGCCTGCCGTAGGGTGTTCTTCAGCGCGTTCTCCCAGCTGTCGGTGTCGATGCCGACCTCGCGCTGGGTGATGATGCAGCCCTCGTGCTTGTGCACGAACTCGATCGGGTCCTCGATGGTGATGATGTGCCCGGTGGAATTCTGGTTGCGGTAGCCGATCATCGCCGCCAGCGAGGTCGACTTACCGGTACCGGTGGCGCCGACGAAAATGATGATGCCGCGCTTGGTCATCGCCAGGGTCTTGATCACCGGCGGCAGGCTCAGCTCTTCCACCGTGGGAATGCGCGTTTCGATCCGGCGCAGCACCATGCCGACCTGGTTGCGCTGGTAGAAGCAGCTCACACGGAAGCGCCCCACCCCGGACACGCCGATGGCGAAATTGCATTCGTGGGTCTTTTCGAACTCCTCGCGCTGCGCCGGCGTCATCACGTTCAACACCAGGTCGCGGCTCTGCTGCGCAGTCAGCGGCGTCTGCGTGATCGGGCTGATCTTGCCATGCACCTTGATCGCCGGCGGCATGCCGGAGGTGATGAACAGATCCGACGCCTTCTGGTGCGCCATGAGCTTGAGGAAGGAGGTGAAGTCGATGGTGCTCATTTGAGGCTCCGGGACCCGGGACCCGGAACCCGGGACCCGGAACAGCCGCGGCTGCCACCGTTCCCACGCCCCTTACCCGCTTCGGCCCAATCTGATGAAAAATCACAGTGCATCGCTGCCGCTTCACCGGGTCCCGGGTCCCGGGTCCCGAATCCCGGCTTCACTCGAAGATCCGCTTGTCCTTGGCGTACTCGCGCGCCTGGTTGCGCGTGATCAGGCTGCGCTTGACCAGATCCTGCAGATGCTGATCCAGCGTCTGCATGCCGTATTGCTGGCCGGTCTGGATCGCCGAGTACATCTGCGCCACCTTGTCCTCGCGGATCAGGTTGCGGATGGCCGGGGTGCCGACCATGATTTCCCACGCCGCCGTCCGGCCACCGCCGACCTTCTTCAGCAGCGCCTGCGAAATCACCGCGCGCAGCGATTCGGACAGCATCGAGCGCACCATCGGCTTTTCGCCGGCCGGGAACACGTCGATGATGCGATCGATGGTCTTGGCCGCCGAACTGGTGTGCAGGGTACCGAACACCAGGTGGCCGGTTTCCGCCGCGGTGAGCGCCAAGCGGATGGTTTCCAGATCGCGCAATTCGCCGACAAGGATGATGTCCGGGTCTTCGCGCAACGCCGAGCGCAGCGCCTCGTTGAAGCCGTGCGTATCGCGATGCACTTCGCGCTGGTTGATCAGGCACTTCTGCGAGGTGTGCACGAACTCGATCGGATCCTCGACCGTGAGGATGTGGCCGTATTCGTTCTTGTTGATGTAGTCGATCATGCCGGCCAGCGTGGTCGACTTGCCCGAACCGGTCGGACCGGTGACCAGGATCAGCCCCTGCGGCTGGTCGATCAACTGGCGGAAGATCGGCGGGCACCCCAGGTCTTCCAGGGTCAGCACCTCGGAGGGAATGGTGCGGAACACCGCACCGGCGCCGCGGTTCTGGTTGAACGCGTTGACGCGGAAGCGCGCCAGCGAGGGAATCTCGAACGAGAAGTCGACCTCGAGGAATTCTTCGTAGTCGCGCCGCTGCTTGTCCGACATGATGTCGTACACCAGCGCGTGCACCTGCTTGTGGTCCAGCGCCGGAATGTTGATGCGGCGGACATCGCCATCGACACGGATCATCGGCGGCAACCCGGCGGACAGGTGCAGGTCCGATGCCTTGTTCTTGACTGAAAACGCCAATAGTTCAGCGATATCCATGCGCTGCTTTTCCCCTAGGCTGCGATTGGAAGGTACTCCCCGGCCGGCAGTATAGCGTTCTGGCAGCGCGCTGGAAGCGGCCCGGGGCCGGTTCAGGCCGGCAACCGCATGCGTGGCTGAAGCGGTCGGTTTGTTCGCTGTGCCGGGCTGACGAGAGCAGATTCGCAGAACCTGGCCAGCTCCCACCAAACCGGCTCGACGCCCCGATCTCGCCTGGCTGCCAGCGGGTCATGGTTGGCCCCGGCCTGGAACGCGGCAGCGGGCGGCGTCACACTAGCGCTCCGCATTCTTAATTGGAGCGCCACGTGCCGGCTTCGTCGCTGCAGCAGATTCTCGATGCCATCCAGGCCGCTGCGGTCGCGCACGCGCGCCAGGAGGTGCGCCTGCTGGCGGTATCCAAGACCAAGCCGGCCGAGGCCATCGCCGCATTGGCGGCCCAGGGCCAGCGCGCGTTCGGCGAGAACTATGTGCAGGAGGCGGAAGCCAAGATCGTCGCGCTGCAGGCCCTGGAGCTGGAATGGCATCTGATCGGCCACCTGCAGTCCAACAAGGCCGAGATGGCCAGCCGCTGCTTCGACTGGGTGCAGAGCATTGACCGACCCAAGCTGATTCCGCTGCTGGCGCGCCACCGCCCGCAGGATCGCGCCCCATTGAATGTGCTGATCCAGGTCAACATCGACGACGAGGACAGCAAGCACGGCTGCGCGCCCGAGGCGATCGACCGGCTTGCCGATGCCATCGCCCTGCAACCGCGTCTGCGGCTGCGCGGGCTGATGGCCATTCCCGCCCCGTTTGCCGAGCAGGCGCGGCGTGACGCCGCGTTCTCCCGCATGCAGGTGCTGTTCGCCCGGCTGAGGCAGCGCTTCGGCCAGGTGGATACCTTGTCGATGGGAATGAGTTCGGACTTCACCGAAGCGATCGCCGCCGGCGCCACCATGGTGCGGGTGGGCACAGCGCTGTTCGGCGAGCGCGCGGCGTCGCACGCTGCCTCAGCCTGAGTCGAGTGCCCGGCATCGGGCGTGGCGCCTCCGGTCTGGAGCGGCAGACAGCATGTTGCGGAGGAGGATCGGCAAGCGTGATCGCATAACAACCGCAGTGGACGCGACATGCATCTGCGTTCGCATGCGGCTGGCGCGCGCCGGACAGCCGGACCGGCCTTCATGGGCAACACCGCAGCCATCGCGGCGACCATGGTCCGCCTGCGAACGCGCAGCACCACGCACCCGTACACTGACGCGCTGTGCGGTCATCGGCCGAACCGAGTGCCGGCTGCCCGTTCCATCCACCCGCCAAGCTCCGAGGTGTCGCAATGTCACTGCCACTGTCTTCCGCATCGCCGCTTTCCACCGCAGCGCGCATCGCATTCGTCGGAGGCGGCAACATGGCGCGCAGCCTGATTGCCGGACTCATCCGGCAAGGAATGCCGGCCGCCAGTATCCGGGTCGCCGAACCAATGGACGAACTGCGCGCGGCGCTGTCGCACGATTTCGGCGTGGAGGCCGTGACCGAGGCACGCCTCGCCGCCGACGGCGCCGCTATCTGGATCATGGCGGTCAAGCCGCAGGTCATGCCGACGGTGTGCGCGCACCTGGCCGGGCTGGCACAGGCGCAGCAGCCGTTGTTGCTGTCCATCGCCGCCGGCATCACCGCCACCCAGTTGCAGCGTTGGTCGGGCGGCGACCTGGCCGTGGTGCGTGCCATGCCCAATACCCCCGCCCTACTCGGCGCCGGCGTCACCGGCCTGTACGCCAACGCACGCGTGTCCGACGCGCAACGCACCCAGGCAGGCCAGCTGCTGGAAAGTGCCGGGGTCACCGTGTGGATCGACGACGAAGCACAGATGGATGCAGTGACGGCGGTCTCCGGCAGCGGGCCGGCCTATGTGTTCCTGCTGGCCGAGGCGATGGAAGCGGCGGCACGGGAGCAAGGCCTGCCGGCGGACACCGCACGCACGCTGGTCCTGCACACGCTGCTCGGCGCCGCGCGCATGCTGACCGAATCGGGCGAAGCGCCCGAGGTGCTGCGCCGTCGCGTGACCTCGCCCAATGGCACGACGCAGGCAGCGATCGAGACATTCCAGGCCGGCGGCTTCGAAGCGCTTGCGTCGAAAGCGATCGCGGCAGCCACCGAACGTGGCCGCAGTCTTTCTGCCGCAAACGACTAGGCCGGCGCTGGCAGGGCGGCATGTGCAGACCGGCAGGATGCCGCCGATCGCGTCCAGCGCTTCGCGCACGTCTGGCATCCACCGCACGCCACCGCAGCGGCGAGGCGTCCACAAGCAGACGCCGCCACACTGGCGCCGCTTCCAGCAGCAGGGCCGCTGACGGATACCTGGCTCACGGCAACAGCGGCCGTGTGCAATCGTTCGCAACCTCCGAACGCAGTGCGCACCGCCGTCGCCTGGCGCGCGGAGCACATGCGCCTGCGCAACCTGCTGCTGTGCATCAGATGCCGTGCGAAGGTCGCTGCCATCTGCGTAACGCACGCGGTTTCCCCCGCGTTTTACCCCGCCAGTGAACGAATCCCGGTCCAAACGCGCTTTTTTATGCCGTTTCATCGTTTGCCTATTGGCGGCGCGCAACAGTTGCCCTACATTTCGCGTTGCCGACCGGGTCGGCAGACCCAACACCACCAACGAATACGGAACGCATAACCCATGGCAAAAACCGCCGCTAAGAAGGCTGCCCCCAAGAAGGCAGTGAAGAAGGTCGCCGCCACCAAGACCGCAAAGCCGGCCAAGGCCGCGACCAAGTCCGCCGCGCCGAAGCCGATCAAGGAAGCCCTGAGCAAGACCGGCCTGGTCGCGCACATCGCAGAATCCACCCAGTTGGCTCCGAAGGACGTCCGCGCCGTGCTGGCCTCGCTGGAAGCCGCCGCGCACGCCTCGCTGAGCAAGAAGGGCGTCGGCAGCTTCACCCTGCCGGGCATGCTGAAGCTGACCACCGTGCACGTGCCGGCCAAGCCCAAGCGCAAGGGCATCAATCCGTTCACCAAGGAAGAGCAGACCTTCGCAGCCAAGCCGGCGACCGTCAAACTCCGGTCTCGCCCGCTCAAGCGGTTGAAGGACGCCGCGCTCTGATCGAGCGCGCCGGCAATGCCATCGAGACGGCCTTCGGGCCGTCTTTTTTTGTGCCGCTCGAAACCTCGTTGCAGCGCTGCACCACATGCCGCTCATCGCCGCTCCCCTACCCTGAGCGGTGTCTCCGCAAGCAGCAGCGTCCATGACCTCAGCCACTCCGACATCGAGCCCGGCACGCCGGCTTCGGCGCTTTCTGCTCTGGATCGCGGCGCTGTGCGTCCTGGCGGTCGGCGCGCGCTGGGCATGGCAGCTGCCGATGGCCGAACAACTGCGCACCACCTGGGAGTTGTCGCGGATGCCGCCACCGCAGGCGTTGCGGATTCCAGTGCAGGACGTACGTGCCCGACAGATCGCAGACACCTTCGGCGCGCCACGTGGACGCGACCGCACGCACGCCGGAGTGGACATCTTCGCGCCGCGCGGTACTCCGGTATTGGCCGCAACCCGCGGCGTGGTCAGCGCGATCCGCGATCGCGGACTGGGCGGCAAACAGGTGTGGATACTGGGTCCGGCAATGGAGCGACACTACTATGCGCACCTGGACGACTGGGCCGCGGGGCTGAAGGTCGGCGACGTGGTCGAGCCCGGCACGCACCTGGGCAAGGTGGGCACGACGGGGAACGCACGCGGTACACCGCCACATCTGCACTATGGGGTCTATGGACGCAACGGTGCGTACGATCCGTTGCCGCTACTGCGTCAGAACGCGCCGGCAGCGGGCGATTGAGGACGCTGGAACACTGCGTCATGGCTTGCGCTATCGAGCGCGCCGCGCCCTATGCCTATGGTGGTGCACCAACAGCGACGCGATCACCATGTCCAGAAAACGCTATCGCATCACGGTCACGCCCATCGAACCCGATGGCCGCCCCTGCGCGGACCGCTGCGCCATCGAATTCGAACAGCGCTCCCGCGCGGACTGGATGCGCCTGCTCGAAGACCTGCACCGGCGCCGCGACCTGAGCAGCGACGAGTGCGCCGCGCTGACGGTGGGCGCGCAACTGCTGGAAGATCTGGCAGCACGCCCACGCGCACGCCCCAGCAACGCGCTGGATGCACTGCGGCCAAAACTGCAGGCACTGCTGGAGCGCCTGCAACGCGTGCAGCCCGGCGGCTGAGCATGGCGGCGCGACCTGCCGTTACACTGCGCGCTTCGGGAAGGGGAACTCCATGCGCTGGATCGGAATCATCGTCGCGGTCGTTACGATCGGCGGCTGCAGTTGCGGGCGTAACCCGGACGCGGACACGCGGACCGCAGCATCGGCGCAGACACATTCGAACCCGGCAATGGCCGCCGCCAATGCCGGCGGCAACCTCTCCGTGCCACCCGCTGCCGCTCCGGCGGTCGATGCGGCGACGCTGGCCGGCCTGACCGCGGCCGGGTCCACCGTGCAGCGTTATCTGGGTGCCCTGCCCGGTGCCGCGCGCACGCAGGCCGATGCACTCTGGGTCGGCGGCCGCCCACCACCGGTGCCGGACGACGCTGCGCTGCGCGCCATCGGCGGCATCGTCTCGATGCGCATCCTCAACGATCCTCCACGATCGCTGGATCCCCGACAGCCGCTGCAACGGGTGGAAGTGCCGGTACGCATCCTCGTCCGCACCACCTCGGGCAGTCAGCAACTGAACGGGACATACCGGTTGCAACCACGCCCCGGCGGCGATGACTGGGAGATCTATTCGGCCACCTTGCAGCCGGTATTGCGCTAACCCTCGGTTCACCGGCACCGACTAAGGTTGTGCCATTCGTTGCCGGAGCCATTCGATGAAAGTGTGCTTGCTCGCAGGACCCATGCTCGCCCTCGCCCTGGCCTTACCCGTCACCGACGCCTGGGCGGCGCCACAGATCCAGGGCCACCAGATCAGTGTGCAGGCCAGTGACGTGCAGCAGTATCTTGGCGGCCGCTTTCCACAAACGCACGATGCCCTTGGTGGTCTGATCGCCATGACCGTCAGCAATCCCGCGTTGTCGTTGCCGCCGGGCGACCGGCTCAAGATGGCCTTCGATCTGGCGGTAGCCACCGCGGGTGCGGCGCCCAGCCCGGTCGGTAACGTCACGTTGACCAGTGCGTTGCGCTACGACACTGCCAAACAGGGGTTCTATCTCGACCAACCCCGCATCGACGAGTTTCGACCGGTCAACGCCGGTGCGAAGCTCGACCACAGTACGCGCGAACTACTCAATGCCTGGCTGGCAGACTACGCCCGCAAGGAGCCGATCTACCGCATCGATCCATCGATTGCCGCCTTGATGGGAGCGGTGCAGGTGGAATCGGTTGCCATCCAGAATGGCCGGGTGGCGGTCAACTTCAATCAGAACATCGAACAGTTGGTGCCGCCGGCAGCACTTTCCGGCAACTGATCCAGATCGAAATTGGTGCGCGCTTCGAGCATCGAGGGGCAACTGCCAACGAACGAAGGCCCGGCGCAGGAATGGCCGGGCCTTCATGCTGTCATCGGTGCGATCGGCCGTGCAGTGGCCGTGACCGGCGCCTCAGGCAAGTGCCTTGGCCACCGCTGCGCTGAAGGCCGGGATATCGTCAGGTTTGCGGCTGGTGATCAGCGTGCCATCCACCACGACTTCCGCGTCCTGCCACTGCGCCCCTGCATTGGTCAGATCGGTCCTGACCGAGGGCCAGGAGGTCACCTTGCGATCGCGCACCAGGTCGCTTTCCAGCAATAACCAAGGCCCATGGCAGATCGCTGCCACCGGCTTGCGCGCTGCCGCGAAAGCGCGGATGAAGGCAAGCACCGTCGCATCGGTACGCAACGTATCGGGATTGAGAACACCGCCAGGCAGCACCAATGCATCGTAGCCATCGTGCGTCGCCTGATCCAGGCGACGATCCACTGCCACCGAATCGCCCCAGTCGGTGTGATTCCAGCCGCGGATCTCGGCGCCCTCGCCCGGCGCGATCACCTCCACCTTGGCGCCCCAGGATTCCAGCAGGCGTTTGGGTTCGGTGAGCTCGGATTGTTCGAAGCCGTCGGTGGCGAGCACCGCGACGGACTTGCCAGAGAGCGAATAAGACATGCGGGACTCCTCGCTGAAAGAAGCCCGCACCCTAGGTAGCGCGCCGTTGCGCACCCGTGAACCGATGTCTGCATGACGTCATGGCCAGGCGCGTGGCGCGCTCAGCGCTTGGGTTGCAGCATGGTGCCAGTGCAGTTCCTGGAGCCGCAGCGGCATTCCCAGATCTTCTTCAGACGCGGCGTGTGCCGTTCGCTCAAGGTGATGCCGTAGTTATAGGTGAGTTCTTCGCCGGGCTTGATGGCACGCTTGGCCTCGATGAAGATCTTGTCCTTGCGACGATCGTCGCCCTCGGCTTCTTCGATCACCGCTTCGCAATTGGGGTTGCAGCTGTGGTTGATCCAGCGCGCCACATTGCCCTCGTAGTTGGCATCCAGCACGTATTCGTCGCTCAAGGTGAACAGGAAGGTGTGCCCGCTTTCCACATCGCCGGTATCGTCGGCATCCACCTCAGCATGCGTGCGCAGACGCCCCTTGTACTGGATGATGCGTTCGCCCTTGCGGAGCGGGGCGAGGGCGAACATGCCATTGCCGTGGATACGTGACTTGCGGGCGGCAACTTTGCGCGACATGTGAGGGTCCGGTGATGGGGCCGCCCATTGTGACCGCAGCGCGCCGATGCGCCAAGCACAAGCGGATCACCGATCGCAACTGGCGCGGCTTGCCCGTGGCTGAATCGGGCGGTTGGCCGTACCGCTTCAAAAGAGTACAATTTCGGTCCGCTTTAGGATTCAGCTGTCTCCCCATGTTGCGCGTCACCAAACTTACCGACTACGCCACCGTGGTGCTGACCGTGCTTGCTGCCCGCGGCGAGCAGGTACTCAGCGCCAGCGAGCTGGCCGAGCACGCCGGCCTGGAAGCACCAACGGTGAGCAAGATTCTCAAGCCGCTGTCGCAGGCCGGCCTGGTGGAGGGCTTGCGTGGCGTGCACGGCGGTTACCGGCTGGCGCGTGCGGCCAGCGACATCACCCTGGTGGAGATCGTCGAGGCGATGGAAGGCCCGCTGGCGATCACCGAGTGCAGCCAGGACCACAGCCAGTGCGGCATCGCGCAGACCTGCGGGGTGCGCTCCAATTGGCGGTTGATCAACGACGTGGTGGCCGATGCCCTGCGCCGCGTCACGCTGGAGCAGATGCTGCAGCCCCTCTCCCTTCCTGGCGACAGCCGCCGGCGCTCCATCGCCGCGCGCGTCGCGACCACCTGACCTGTAGGCAGCCCGATGGCCACCGAACTTGCTCCTCCGCAGAATGCGCAGATCCTCGAACGGCTAGGCCGGCGTTACGACGCCGGCTTCGTCACCGAGATCGAATCCGACTCGCTCCCGCCCGGCCTGGACGAAGATGTCATCCGTGCACTTTCGGCCAAGAAAGACGAGCCGCAGTGGATGACCGACTGGCGTCTGGAGGCCTACCGCCATTGGCTGAAAATGCCGATGCCGGAGTGGGCGAAGCTGCAGATCGCGCCGATCGATTTCCAGGCCCTGAGCTACTACTCCGCGCCCAAGGGACCCAAATACGCTTCGCTGGACGAGGTACCCAAGGAACTGCTCGACACCTACGACAAGCTCGGCGTGCCGCTGCACGAACGCGCCAAACTGGCCGGCGTGGCCGTGGATGCGGTGTTCGATTCGGTGTCGGTCGGCACCACGTTCCGCAAGGAACTGGCCGAAAAGGGCGTAATCTTCTGCTCGATGTCCGAGGCCATCAAGGAGCACCCGGAGATCGTCAGGCAGTACCTGGGCAGCGTGGTGCCGGTCGGCGACAACTACTTCGCCGCGCTCAACTCGGCGGTGTTCTCAGATGGCAGCTTCGTGTTCATCCCCAAGGGTGTGCGCTGCCCGATGGAACTGAGTACCTACTTCCGCATCAATGCCGGCCATACCGGCCAGTTCGAGCGCACCTTGATCGTCTGCGAGGACAAGGCCTACGTGTCGTATCTGGAAGGCTGCACCGCACCGATGCGCGACGAGAACCAGCTGCATGCGGCGGTGGTCGAGCTGGTGGCGCTGGAAGATGCCGAGATCAAGTACTCGACCGTGCAGAACTGGTATCCCGGTGACGAGGAAGGCCGCGGCGGCATCTACAACTTCGTCACCAAGCGTGCCGAATGCCGCGGTGCGCGGAGCAAGGTCACCTGGACCCAGGTCGAAACCGGCTCGGCGATCACCTGGAAGTATCCGTCCTGCGTGCTGCTCGGCGACGATTCGGTGGGCGAATTCCATTCGGTGGCGCTCACCCATCATCGCCAGCAGGCCGATACCGGCACCAAGATGATCCACGTCGGCAAGCGCACCAAGAGCAAGATCGTCAGCAAGGGCATCAGCGCCGGGCGCGGCCAGAACACCTACCGCGGCCTGGTCAAGGTGGACCGCAACGCCGATGGCGCGCGCAACTACACCCAATGCGATTCGTTGCTGATCGGCAAACAGTGTGGCGCACATACCTTCCCCTACATCGAAGTGAAGAACCCCGGCGCAACCGTCGAGCACGAGGCCACCACCTCCAAGATCAGCGACGACCAGCTGTTCTATTGCCGCGCGCGCGGCATCAGCCAGGAAGATGCGGTGTCCTTGATCGTCGACGGCTTCTGCAAGCAGGTGTTCCGCGAACTGCCGATGGAGTTTGCGGTAGAGGCCAAGAAGCTGCTGGAAGTCTCGCTGGAAGGCAGCGTCGGCTGACGCGCCTTCGAGATTCGGCATTGGGGATTAGGGATTCGCACAGCCCCGTTCCCATGCCGGCCAGTTGATCTGCTTTTACCAATCCCAAATTTCGAATCCCCAATCCCATGCTTACGATTAATAATCTCCACGCCAGCATCGCCGGCAAGAACATCCTCAAGGGCCTGTCGCTGGAGATCCAGCCCGGCCAGGTGCACGCCATCATGGGCCCCAACGGCGCGGGTAAATCCACGTTGGGCAATGTGCTGGCCGGGCGCGAGGGCTATGAGGTCGGCGAAGGCAGCGTGCAGTTCGACGGCCAGGACCTGCTCGAGCTGTCGCCGGAAGAACGTGCCGCCGCCGGCCTGTTCCTGGCCTTTCAGTACCCGGTGGAAATCCCAGGCGTCAACAACACCTATTTCCTGCGCGCCGCGCTCAATGCACAGCGCAAGGCACGCGGCGAAGACGAGCTGGATTCGATGCAGTTCCTCAAGCTGGTGCGGCAGAAGCTGGCCGTGCTGCATCTGAAGGACGAGCTGTTGCACCGCGGCGTCAATGAAGGCTTCTCGGGTGGCGAAAAGAAGCGCAACGAGATCTTCCAGCTGGCCGTGCTCGAACCCAAGCTTGCCATCCTGGACGAGACCGACTCCGGCCTGGATATCGACGCGCTCAAGAGCGTGGCCGACGGCGTCAATGCGTTGCGTTCGCCGGAGCGCTCGTTCCTGGTCATCACCCACTACCAGCGCCTGCTCGACTACATCAAGCCGGACGTGGTGCATGTGCTGGCCGAGGGCCGCATCGTGCAGAGCGGTGGCCCGGAACTGGCGCTGGAGCTGGAACAGCACGGTTACCATTTCCTGAAGGACCGCGTGGTGCCCGAGGTTGCCGCCTGATGAGCGCCCTGCTCGACTCCCTCTCGCGCGGTTTCTGCGGCGATGACAGCCGCCGCGCCGAACTCGATGCCGCCCTGCAGGCCGGATTGCCTGGCCCGCGTGCCGAAGCGTGGAAGTACACCTCGCTGCGCCAGCTCGAACGGCGCAGCTTCGAACCGGCACCGCTGGTGCCGACGCTGGTGGATGCCGCTGCGTTGGACGAGATCCCCTCGCCGCGGCTGGTGTTCGTCAACGGGCGCCCGTCGCAGGCACTGAGCGATCTTTCGGGTCTGTCCGAAGGCATACAGCTGGACACCGTGTCCGCTGCGCTGCACGCGGGCGGCCAGGTGCAGCACCTGCTCGGCCGCCGCTTCGAAGGCAGCGACGCAGTGTTCGCCCGCCTCAATGCGGCGCTCGCCGACGAGGGCGTGCTGGTACAGGTGCAGGAGGCTGCGCAGATCGCGCTGCCGTTGCACCTGGTGTTCGTCAGCGCGGCAGGCGAGCACGACCTGGCCTGGCATCACCGGCATTTGATCGAGCTGCGCGCCGGCGCATCGCTGAACGTGGTCGAACACCACGTGCATCTTGGCGACGCGGGGCACCTGAGCAACAGCGTGATGCATGTGCATCTGGCACAGAACGCTGTCTTGTCGCATGCTCGCGTGCAGGCCGATGGTGCGAAGGCGACCTCGCTGTTGCGTACCGAAGCGGTGCTTGCGCGCGATGCCCGCTACCAACGCGTGGATCTGGAACTGGGCGCCGGCCTGTCGCGACACGAACTCAATGTGCGGCTGGAAGGCAGCAATGCCCGGCTCACCGCCAACGGCGTGCTGCTCGGCGATGGCCGCCGCCATGTCGATACCCGCCTGGGCATCGAACACATCGCCCGCGATACTGCCTGCGAGCTGGTGTGGCGGGGCGTAGGGGCCGACCGCAGCCGCGTGGTCTTCCATGGCGGCATCCGCATCCGCCCCGGCGCCGACGGTACCGATGCGCGGCTGTCCAACAAGAACCTGCTGCTGTCGTCCAACGCCGAAATCGACACCCAGCCGGTGCTGGTGATCGATGCCGAAGAAGTCCAGGCCGCACATGGCGCCACCGTCGGCCAGCTCGACGACAACGCCTTGTTCTATCTGCGCTCGCGCGGATTGCCGCAGGCGCAGGCGCAGCGGTTGCTGAGCGCCGCGTTCTGCCACGAACCGCTGCGGGTCCTCCCGGACGCACTATCCGCCGCATTGGCGTTGCAGCTGGATCGCGCCCTGAATTCGGCAGGCGTGGCATGAACATGCCAGCCGTCCCGCAGCACGCAGCGCCCGACTGGGACCGCGTGCGCCTGGATTTCCCGCTGCTGATGCGGCAGGTGCATGGCAAGCCGTTGATCTATTTCGACAACGCCAACACCGGGCAAAAGCCGCTCCAGGTGATTGCGGCCACCGACGCGTTCTATCGCCGGCAGAACGCCAATGTCAGCCGCGCAGTGCATGCGCTGGGAACCGAAGCAACCGATGCGTTCGAAGGCGCGCGCAGCAAGCTGGCGCGCTTTCTCAACGTGCGCGCCGACGAACTGGTGCTGTGCAGCGGCACCACCTTCGCGATCAACCTGGTGGCTTACTCCTGGGCGCTGCCGCGGCTGGGCCCGGGTGATGTGATCCTGATCTCGCGCATGGAGCACCACGCCAACATCGTGCCGTGGCAGCTGGTGGCCCAGCGCACTGGCGCCAGCATCCGCGTGGCCGAGATCACGCCCGATGGCGCGCTGGATCTGGACGCACTGCGCAAGGCGATGACGCCCGAGGTCAAGCTGCTCGCCGTCACGCATGTGTCCAACGTATTGGGCACGGTGAACCCGGTGCGCGAGATCTGCCGCGATGCGCGCAAGCGCGGCATCGTCACCGTCGTGGATGGATCGCAAGCGGCGCCGCACCGGCGTATCGACGTGGCCGCGATCGGCTGCGACTTCTATGCCATCACCGGCCACAAGATGTGCGGCCCCACCGGCACCGGTGCGCTATGGGCGCGCCGCGAACACCTGCAGGCGATGCCGCCGTTCCTGGGCGGCGGCGAGATGATCAAGGAAGTCAGCTTCGAGGGGACGGTGTTCAACGACGCCCCGCACAAGTTCGAGGCCGGCACCCCCAACATCGCCGGTTTCGTCGGCCTGGGCGCGGCCGTGGACTATCTGGATGCCCTCGGGCTCGCGCATGTGGAAGCGCGCGAGGCGGAGTTGCTGGTGCACTTCACCGAAGAGCTGCAGCGCATCGATGGGCTGCGCATCTTCGGTACCAGGCCCGACAAGGCGGCGGTGGTGTCGTTCCTGATCGAAGGCGCCCATGCGCACGACCTGGCGACCTTGCTCGACCTGGAAGGAGTGGCGATACGCTCGGGCCAGCACTGCGCGCATCCGTTGTTGCAGTATTTCGGTGTTGCCGCCACCTGCCGGGCATCGCTGGCGTTCTACAACACCCACGACGAAATCGAGCGCTTCGTTGCAGCGCTGAAGAAGGTACGCACCCTGTTGGGGTGAATCGGATGCCGGGATTGGGGAGTCGGCATTCGGGATTCGCAAGAGCGGGCGTCGTGGGCGTCCATGCACTGCGCTCGCCACGCACCGAAGGGCGAGACAGTGACACCCGGCATCGATACAAGGACTGCGCTTCCACGCCTTGGCGGATCCCGAATCCCCACTCCCAAATCACCGATTCTCGCTAAACTGCTCCACATGCAGACCACCACCTTCCGTACCGCCACCGTCGATGACATCGACGCCATCGTTCATCTGGTCACCTCGGCCTATCGCGGCGACAGCAGCCGAGCGGGCTGGACCACCGAAGCCGATTTTCTGGAGGGCGCGCGTATCGAGCCGGACGTGCTGCGCCAGGACATCCTGCGCGAACGCAGCCTGGTGCTGCTGGTGGAACAGGACCGCCGCCTGGTGGCCTGCGCGAACATCGCCGACGATGGCGGCGCCGGCTACTTCGGCATGTTCGCGGTGGATCCGTCGCTGCAGGGCAGCGGGCTGGGCAAGACCCTGTTGGCCGAAGGCGAGCGCATCGTGGCCGCCGAATGGAAGCTGCCGGTGATCCGCATGAGCGTGATCGATGTGCGGCACGAACTGATCGCTTTCTACGAACGCCGCGGCTACCGCCGTACCGGCATCTTCAAACCGTTCCCCTATGGCGACGAACGCTTCGGCGTGCCGCTGCGCCAGGACCTGCGTTTCGAGGTCCTGGAAAAGTATTTCGCTGGCGCCGCGCCGTGAGCGAGACCTGGACCTTCGTGTGCGCCAGCGAGGCCCTGTTGCCCGGCGAATTGCAGACGGTGTGGGACGACGTGACCGACACGCCGATCGTGGTGCTCAACCTCGACGGCGATCTGTATGCGCTGGAAGACCGCTGCAGCCACGAGGACTACGCGCTGTCTCCCGGTGACTTCGACCCGGTGACCGGCACCCTCGAATGCCAGCTGCATGGCGCCCGCTTCGACGTCCGCAACGGAAGCCCGCTGTGCCCTCCCGCTTACACTGCGGTGGCAAAGTTTCCGGTCAAGCGCGAACACGGCGGCATCTGGACCCGCGACGACCGTTGAACACGGCATCCGCAGTCCCTTGAAGCAGCGGAGCTCCAGGTCGGCACACCGCGCACCGCCCATCGGCGAATATTGCAAAAAAGAATGATTAGCATTTAAGATCGCATTCCTTCAGGCCTTCTTAACAACTGGCCTTTCCAGCGATCCCATGCGCCCGACTCCGCTCAGCTCCCGCACCAATCCGCCGCCCTGCCCGCGCTTGCTGGCGCCGCGCCCTGGCGTGCCGGTGGGACTGCAGCAGCGATGCACCGCCTCGGGCTAGCCGGCTTCCTCCGGTTCCTTCGCTTCGCCCCACCCTCCCGCATCCGCCGAGCCGTCGCCAGGCAGGAGCACACCGTTTCCTTTTCGAGACCTGCCATGACTCCCAGGATTTCCCCGCTCGCCTCGGCCGTGCTGCTGACGCTGTCCGCCCCCGTACTCGCCCAACCCGGCGACGCGCCGGCTCCTCCGGGCGCGGTGGATCTGGATGCGATCCGGGTGCAGCAGGAACGCGCGCAGAAGCCGTCCTCGCCCAAGTACACCGAGGCGCTGCGTGACACGCCGCAGACCATCACCGTGGTCACCAAGCAGACCATGGACCAGCAGAACCTGCTGTCGCTGCGCGACGTGCTCAGCACCCTGCCCGGCATCACCTTCGGTGCAGGCGAAGGCGGCGGCGGCTATGGCGACAGCATCAACCTGCGCGGCTTCACCGCCAGCAGCGACATCACCACCGACGGCGTGCGCGACAGCGCGCAGTACAGCCGCAGCGACACCTTCAACCTGGAAGCGGTGGAACTGATCAATGGCGCCAACTCGGCCATGTCCGGTGCCGGCTCGGTCGGCGGCAACATCAACCTGGTGACCAAGACCGCGGGCCAGGGCGATTTCACCAACGTGCTGGTCGGCGGCGGCAGCGACCGTTACGGCCGCCTCACCGTCGACAGCAACCAGGATTTCGACAACGGCACCGCAGTGCGCCTGAACGCCATGGGCCACACCCAGGACGTGCCCGGCCGCGATGAAGAGTTCCGTCATCGCTGGGGCTTTGCGCCGTCGGTCACCTTCGGCCTGGGTTCGGACACTCGCTTCACCCTGAGCTACCTGCACCAGCACGACAACAATCTGCCGCAATACGGCGTGCCGTTCGCGCTCAGCCCGTTCAACGACGGCCCGCTGCCGGGCGTGGATCCGGAAACCTATTTCGGGTACCGCAACACTTCGCGTCAGGAGATCGACGTGGACATGCTGACCGGCGTGCTGGACATGGATTTCAGCGACACGTTCAAGCTGCGCAGCCTGGCGCGCGTGCAGCGGGTGGACCAGTCCCTCAATGCCACCGCGCTGCAGGGCACCTGGTGCCTGCCCAACGGCACCGACCCGTACACCGGGCGCGCCTGCGTGGGCCAGCGGCCGGCGACCTGGAACCCGAGCAGCGGCCCGCGCGGGTTGGTACGCAATACCGAGAACTTCATCGCCCATAGCCAGACCGACCTGACCGCAACGCTGCACACCGGCGCCATCGAGCACCGCATCGTCGCCGGCGTGGCGATCAGCAAGGAAGACTTCGAACTGGACAGCGGCACCACCTTCCGCAACGCCGACGGCTCCACCACCGGCATTACCTATCCGCAGCAGTCCTTCGACAACCCGTACAACATCTGGACCGGCCCGCAGAACTACTTCCGCACCGGCCGCAGCAAGGGCAGCCTGACCAATCAGGCCGTGTACCTGTTCGATACGCTGCAGTTCAACGAGCAGTGGATGCTCAATCTCGGCGGCCGCTACGAGCACAACGAAGGCGATAGCACCAACTACACCGTCAACGCGGCCGGCGATGTCACCGGCGTCGCGGCCGGCTTCCCGGCGGGCAACGAAGAAGACCTGTTCTCCTACCGCGCAGGCCTGGTGTTCAAGCCGGCGGACAACGCCAGCCTGTACCTGTCCTACGCCAACAGCAAGACCCCGTCCAAGGCCTCGGTCAACGGCTCGTGCACGCCGGTCGCCACCGCCACCGCCGGCGCCAATTGCAATGTGGAGCCGGAAACGGCGGTCAACATCGAACTGGGCGGCAAGTGGGACGTACTGGACGAGCGTCTGGCGCTGACCGCGGCGGTGTTCCGCAACGAGCGCGAAAACTACCGGGTCAACAGCGGCGACCCGCTGATTCCCGAACAGGTGCTGGACGGCAAGGCGCGCGTGGACGGCGTGGCGCTGGGCGTGGCCGGCTATCTGACCGACCGCTGGTCGATCTTCGCCAACTACACCTTCCTGGACAGCGAAGTGCTGCAGAGCGTGTCCAACCGCACCGCCAGCCTCACCGGCGACCCGGTGGCCGGACGCGAACTGGTGCAGACCCCACGCAATGCCGGCAATGTCTGGACCACCTACACGCTGGATCGCTGGATCTTCGGCTACGGCATCACCTACCAGGGCGGCTTCTACCCGAACAACGGCTCGACCGCGGCCTATATCAAGACCGACGACTACTGGGTTCACCGTGCGATGGTCGGCCTGCGCGTCAACGATTGGCTCAGCCTGCAGTTGAACGTCAACAACCTGTTCGACGAGGAGTACTACACCAGCGTGCGCAACAACCTCACCGTCAATGCCGCCGGTACGGTCACTGCCGGCAACGGCTGGGCGATTCCGGGCGAAGGGCGCTCGGCGGTGTTGAACGCCACCTTCAGTTTCTGACCCAGCAAGACGCCGTCCGCCGCGTGCGGACGGCATGGAGACCACCGCATGCTGCTGTCCATCCCCGAGGTCCTCGATGCCGCGCAGCTGGACACGCTGCGTGCGCGCCTGGGTGCGGCCGACTGGGCAGATGGCCGCATCACCGCCGGCCATCAATCGGCCCAGGCCAAGGACAATGCACAGCTACCCGAAGACAGCGCCATCGCGCGCGATGCCGGCGCGCTGGTGCTGGAGGCATTGTCGCGCAGCAGTACGTTCTTCTCGGCCGTGCTGCCACGCCGGATCTATCCGCCGTTGTTCAATCGCTACAGCGGCGGGCAATCGTTCGGGTATCACGTGGACAACGCGGTGCGTTACGACCGCAGCCGTGGCGGCGCCGAACCGGTGCGCACCGATGTCTCCGGCACGTTGTTTCTCAGCGACCCGGACAGCTACGACGGCGGCGAGCTGGTGATCGAGGACACCTATGGCACGCAGTCGGTCAAGCTGCCGGCCGGGCATCTGGTGATCTATCCCGGCACCAGCCTGCACCGGGTGATGCCGGTCACCCGTGGTACGCGCCTGGCGTCGTTCTTCTGGACGCAAAGCATGCTGCGCGACGCAGCGCAGCGCCGGTTGCTGTTCGAACTGGATGTTTCGATTCGCCGCCTCACCCAGGATGCGCCCGGCCATCCATCGCTGATCCAGCTCACCGGCGTGTATCACAACCTGTTGCGGCAATGGGCCGATGTCTGAGGCTGCGCTGGAGCCCGCACGACTGATCGCGTTGCTGCGCACGCAGCCCGATCGCGCCGTCGCCGCGCTGCGCAAGGCCGCTGCCGGTCAGGACATCCACGCGCAGTTGCTGCTCGCGCAGCTGTACGCCGAAGGGCGCGGCATCCCGGCCGACCCGGCCGCAGCGATGCTGTGGTATGAAGTGGCCGCCAATGCCGGGCATCCGGACGCCATGAACCGACTCGGACGCTGCCACGAACTGGGCTTCGGAACCCCCGTCAACGAAGCGCTGGCGGCGTTGTGGTATCGCCGCGCGGCCGAGCACGATCTGGATTGGGGCATGTACAACCTGGCGCATCTCTACGCGTCCGGGCGTGGCGTGGAGCAGGACCAAGAGCAGGCCCTGGCGCTGTATCGCCGCGCCGCCGAGCGCGGCCACGCCAAGTCGATGAATTTCCTGGCGCGCTATCTCGACCAGGGCCTGGCCTGCCGCGCCGACCCGCAAGCCGCGCACGACTGGTATCGCCGCTCCGCCGAGGCCGGCGACTTCCGCGGCCAGGCCAGCTACGCCACCTTGCTGGCCGACGCAGGCGCGCTGGAGCAGGCAGAGCATTGGCTGCGCCGCGCCATCGCAGGTGGTCATGCCGGCTTTCTGCGCCAGCTCGCGGCCTTGCTCGACAGTGCGCCGCAGCCGCGCCTGCGCGCATTGCTGGGCGAAGTGGCTGCACGGCAAGCGCAACTGCAAGCGGCCGTCACTGCGGACGTGGTCTGAGCCCGGCATGTCGCTCCCCCCCGACCCCGTCGCCATTGCCCGACAGCGCCGCGGGTTCTGGCTGCGCATGCTGCATCAATGGCACTGGATCAGCTCTGCGCTGTGCCTGATCGGCATGCTGCTGTTTGCGATCACCGGGCTGACCCTCAACCACGCCGCGCGCATCGAAGCCAGCCCGTCGACCGAGCATCGCACGCTGACACTACCGGCGGCCCTGCTCACCACCCTGGGCGAGCGCCAGCAAGGCGATGCGCCGCTGCCGCCACGCGTTGCGCAATGGCTGGGGCGCGAGCTCGGTGTCGGCATCGGCACGCGCAGCGGAGAATGGTCGCCCGAGGAGGTGTACGTCGCGTTGCCGCGCCCGGGTGGCGATGCCTGGCTGAGCCTGGACCGCGCGACCGGGGCGGTCGAATACGAGCGCACCTCGCGCGGCTGGGTCGCGTATCTCAACGATCTGCACAAGGGCCGCAATGCCGGGCCCGCCTGGGGCTGGTTCATCGACGTCTTCGCCGTCGCCTGCCTGGTGTTCTGCATCACCGGCCTGTTCCTGCTGCATCTGCATGCGCGGCAACGCCGCATGACCTGGCCGCTGGTCGGCCTGGGCCTGCTGATCCCGCTGCTGCTTGCCCTGCTGTTGATCCACTGACCTTTCCCATCGGAGACGATCATGCGCACCACCCTCACCATCGCCCTGAGCGGCCTGCTCGCCATGCCGGCGTACGCGGCCACGCTCGACATCAGCGTCGAGATTCCCAAGCTCAACGTCGCCGAATACCACCGCCCGTATGTGGCGATCTGGCTGGAGGGCGCCGATCAAAAGGTCGCCGCCAATCTTGCGGTCTGGTATCAGTCCAAGGACACAGCCGAAGGCCACGGGACCAAGTGGCTGCCGGATCTGCGCCAGTGGTGGCGCAAGAGCGGCCGCACCCTGACCGTGCCGGTCGATGGCGTCACCGGCCCCACCCGTCCGGCCGGCGCACATGCGCTGTCGTTCTCCGACAGCAAGGGCGCATTGAAGTCGCTGCCGGCCGGGCAATACACGCTGGTGGTGGAAGCTGCCCGCGAAGTCGGCGGCCGCGAGTTGGTCAAGCTGCCTTTCACCTGGCCGGCGACATCGGCACAGACCGCAAAGGCCAGCGGCAACAGCGAGCTCGGCGCCGTCAGCCTGGTCGCAAAGCCCTGACCGCTGCAGTGCCGCCCGCAGCGATGCACATTGCGGTTCGCTTGAGGCAGCCAAGATCCTTCGTTTTCCACGCATCCACGCAGCGTTGCAGTCTCGCGCTGATCAGACACGTGACCCACCGTTGTCATCGTCATTCAAGGAGTTGTCATGAAACGTTCCCTCGTCCTGGTCGCCCTGCTCGCCGCGCTGCCAGTCAGCGCACTCGCCCATAAGGCCTGGTTGCTGCCATCGCAGACCGTCATCGCCGGCGAAGCGCCCTGGATCACGGTCGATGCTGCCGTCTCGAACGACCTGTTCTACTTCAACCATGTGCCGCTGCGGCTGGACAACCTGAGCATCACCGCGCCCGACGGCAGCGCGCTCAAGCCGGAGAACCCGGCCACCGGCAAGTACCGCAGCGTGTTCGATCTGCAGCTCGCCCAACCCGGCACCTACAAGCTCAGCATCGTCAATGCCGGTCTGTTCGCCAGCTGGAAGGAGGACGGCAAGCCCAAGCGCTGGCGCGGCAACGAGGCCAGCTTCGCAAGCGAGGTCCCGAAGAATGCACAGGACCTGCAGGTGTCGCAGTCGCTCAGCCGGGTGGAAACCTTCGTCACCCGCGGTGCGCCGACCACCACGGTGTTCAAGCCCAGCGGCAAGGGCATCGAGCTGGTTCCGGTCACCCACCCCAACGACCTGGTCGCCGGCGAAGCGGCGCAATTCACCCTGCAGCTGGACGGCAAGCCGGCGGCGGGCCTGGAGATCGAAATCGTGCGCGGCGGCACCCGCTATCGCGATGCGCAGAACGAGATCAAGTTGAAGACCGACGCCAAGGGTGGCTTCAGCGTGACCTGGCCGGAGCCCGGCATGTACTGGCTGGAAACCGGCAGCGAGGACAGCAAGACCTCGTTGCCGCAGGCCAAGCAGCGTCGCCTGGGTTATGTGGCGACGCTCGAAGTGTTGCCGCAATAACTGCCTGCTCAAGCCTGGCCTGCCACGGCCTCGGCGGTTGCCGACGCCGTGGCAGCGCGGGGCATCACGCCCCGCCGCGCCCCGTGCAATGGACGACTGCGTCGATGGTCGAAGGGGCCCACTCCCACCGCTTGCCGACGAGCGCAGCGCTCCTTCAGCAAGCAGCTGCACCCGGCCGCGCCGCAGGTCACCATTGCGGCCCTGCCCCATCGCTCTCCGGTCCACGCATGACTTCAGCCGCTTCCGTCCCCTCCACGCTGGCCACCCTGGGCGGCAGCAGCATGGGCACCACCTGGAGCGTCAAGCTGGTGGTGTCGCCCGCACGCGACCTGCATCCCCTGCATGCCTGCATCCAGTCGGCGCTCGACCGCGTCGTCGCGCAGATGAGCACCTGGGAAGCCGGCTCGGACATCAGCCGCTACAACCGCGCGCCAGCCGGCCAGTGGCAGCACTTGCCCGAGGATTTCCACACCGTGCTGCGCACTGCACTGGAAATCGCGCACGCCAGCGGCGGCGCGTTCGATCCGACGGTCGGCCCAATGGTGGAGCTATGGGGCTTCGGTGCCGGCGCAGGCCAGCGACGGGTACCTGCACCCGAGCAGATCGCGCTGGCCAGCCTGCGTTGCGGATGGCGGCGTGTGGATCTGGTGGACGGGCGGGTGCTGCAGACGGGCGCGGTGGCGCTGGATCTGTCCGCCATCGCCAAGGGCTACGGCGTGGATTGCGTCCACCGCGCATTGCTGCAGGCCGGTGTCGCCAGCGCCCTGATCGAGGTGGGCGGTGAGCTGTTCGGCTATGGCCGCAAACCCGATGGCAGCGCCTGGCGCGTGCTGGTCGAATCGGCTCCCGACGAGGAGGCCGGTGCCGGGTTGCCGGCGCGTGTGGTCGTGCTGGACGGGCTGGCGGTGGCCACGTCGGGTGACCGCTGGCATCGCTTCGATGCCGGCGGCACGCGCTACGCGCATACCATCGATCCGCGCACCGGCGCGCCGGTGCCGCATGCCGCGGCGGCCGTGACCGTGCTGGCGGCCGACGCCATGCATGCCGATGCCTGGGCCACCGCGATGACCGTTCTCGGCCCGGAGGCCGGGCTTGCCCACGCCCGCAGCAGCGAGCTGGCGGTGCGATTCCTGACCCGCCAGGACGGCGCGCTGCACGAATCCATGAGCCCGGCCTTCGAACGGCATCTGGCTCGGGCATGAGCCGCACTTCTGCACGCCTGTGGCTGGGCAACGGCGCGCTGCTGCTTGCGCTGGCGGGACTCGCCGGCTGGCTGGGCAGCCTGCATGCCGGTATCTGGTGGAGCACTCCGGCACCAGCCCGCTGGCAGTGGGCCAGTGTCGCGGTACTGTTGTACGCAGTGCTCTGCGTGGCGGTACTGGCACGGCGCCGCAAACAGCATGGCGCCGAAGGGGGAAGCGATGGCGTGCTCATCGTGTGGGCAAGCCAGACCGGATTCGCCCGCGAGCTGGCCGAGCGCAGCGCCAACGCCCTGCAGGCCGCAGGCGTCGCCGCCCACACCCTGCCGCTCGAAGCGGTGGATACCGATCAACTCGCGCGTGTCTCGCGGCTGCTATGCATCCTCAGCACCAGCGGCGAAGGCGATGCACCCGACCACGCGCAGGCCGTGGAGCGCGACTGGCTCACCCGCGACAGCCAGGATCTTGCCGCCGTGCGCTACGCAGTGCTGGCCTTGGGCGATCGTCGCTACGCACAATTCTGCGCCTTCGGCCGCCGCATCGACAGCTGGCTGCAGGCGCGCGGCGCCGACGCGCTCTTCGAACGCATCGATGTCGACAACGCCGATCCCCATGCATTGCAGCAATGGCAGCGCCAACTGAGCGCATTGGCGCCTGCGCTCGCCACGCAGGCCACATGGAGCGTGCCGAGCTACGCCGCCTGGCAGCTGTGCGAACGTGTCCACGTCAATCCGGGCAGCGCCGGCGCGCCCATCCAGCGCCTTCGGCTCACCCCATGCGATGGTCAGCTGCCGCAATGGAGCGCAGGCGACATCGCCGAGATCGCCCCGCAGAATCCGCCGGATCTGGTGGACGCGTGGTTGCGCCGGCATCAGCTGGACGGCGCGCGCCTGATCGATGATCGCCCATTGCGCGACTGGCTGGGCGGCGCACGGCTGCCCGCCGACGGCACTGCGGCCAGCAGTCCCGCAACTGGCGCGATCGACGTGCCCGCACTGGTCCGCAACCTGGTCGCGCTGCCGCATCGCGACTACTCGCTGGCGTCGATTCCGCAGGAGGGACATGCCGAACTGCTGGTCCGCGAACACCGGCATGCCGATGGCGGTCTCGGCCTGGGCAGCGGCTGGCTGTGCGCTCATGCCCCGCTACATGCGCCGATCGCGCTGCGCATCCGCAGCAATCCCGGTTTCCATCCGCCGGCGCCGGACCTGCCGATGGTGTTGATCGGCAACGGCACCGGCATCGCTGGCCTGCGCGCGCATCTGTGCGCACGCATCGCCGCGGGCGCCTGCGAGAACTGGCTGGTGTTCGGCGAACGCAACGCGGCGCACGATGCGCTTTATGCCGACCAGCTGCAGCAGTGGCAGCGGGACGGCTGCATCGCACACCTGAATCTGGTGTATTCGCGCGATGGCGACCCGACGATGCGCTACGTGCAGCACGCGCTGGCCGCTGCCGCCGATCGCCTGCGGCTCTGGATCGACCGGGGTGCCTGCATCTATCTGTGCGGCAGCCTGCGCGGCATGGCGCCCGAAGTGGATCGTACGCTCGACAGCGTCCTCGGCTCCGAGGCCAGATTGCAGCTGCTGCATAGCGGCCGTTATCGCCGCGACGTGTACTGAGGTGCACGGCCACGCCGCGACCACGCATTGCCGCGGCATCCTCCGGCCCTGCGGCGGCCCGACCGCATCGCTGGACAATCGCTGCACCGCTGCACCGCTGCACCGCTGCATCGGTGCACGGCATGCGCAGGCATCCAACGCGCATCGATGTATCGAGCATGACCTCGTGCCAGATGCCTGGGCAACCGACACCACGGTCCATGGGCAATGACCGACATCTGCATCGCGAAAGGCGATGCGGACGCCACACCCGACGCGTATCGATCAACGCACCCGACTCTCCCGCGCCGCGGCGAAGCGACCGATGCAAAGCAAACCGATCCATTGAGGCAATACCACCGAAGCACGGGGCGGCCTGCGTGCGAAAAGACGCTCAGAGAGCTTGGGGGGGCCGTGGCATTGCAATGTCTGCCGCGCGCAGCAGCAGCCAGAAGCGGTGTGCCCTCAGGAGAGCGGACTCACCCGGATCGCCAGCAGTTCTCCGCCGCCATCGAGTACATGGCGTGTGCGCGTCGAGGCACTCAGCCAGGCCGTATCACCGGCAGCCAGCGGCGGCAGCGCGCTGTCGCGCCCGAAGCTGGCCTGCCCGGCGAGCAGATGGATGGCCCAGGCCGTGTCTGGATCCGCGAAGAACATCATGGTGCCGACCAACGGCCGGTGCAGCAGTTCGGCCTGCAGCAGATCGCGCCGCCACATCAGGTTGAAGTCCTGCGTGGGACCGTCGAACAGCGTCGCGTGCACCGTGTCTTCGCCAGCAAACCGAACCCGCTGATACGGCGGCGACAATGCCACCGAGCGACCATCGCCTGCTGCGCCTGCCTCGGCCGCGTCGACGGAGTGCCCAGGCGCCCGACTGCCGCCACCAGCCCGACTCGCCGCCGTGCCGGCATGCGGATCGCCGGTACCGCCGCCGCCAAACTGCAGGCGCATCCCATTGCCGCGCAACAGGACCAGTTCGCGATCGACGCCAGGGAACGCGGAGAAGGCCGCATCCTGCTCGATCTCGGCGATCGACAGGCGCAACGCCCAGTGTTGCGCATCGCCGAGCCGCAGGATTTCGCGGGTCCAGCCCAAGCGATTGCGCCAGCGCTCACGACGGTACTCGTTGGCCGGAATCACCCGGCTGCTCAGATCTGTCAGCTGCATTGGCGCATTGTGCCTCAGGCACGAGACTGCGGCCGTCACGCTGGCACGCGTGTCACCCGAAGACGCCACGCGACTACTCCGGCGCGCAGGCTCCAGGCATCACCCGATGCGCGCGCGCCTGCTGCGCGACGTCGATGCTTGAAGGGACGCTGCTGTTGTTTCCGTGCACGGGATCGGGCGTATACGGGATGGGCGAGATCGCGCGCAGGAGGCGACGCCCCTGGCCTGCTGCATCCGGCGGAATCCGTCGCCAGGAAATCCACAGCCACGCACGCCCAACGAAAAACGCCCGGCTGCACGTCCAAGTGCAACACCGGGCGATTCCACGTCCCTGTCGGCTTCCAGCCATCCCCCAGACATCCTGTCCAGTTAGGTTGCGGCCACGCATCCTCGCGTCGAACCGTATCTCGGATCCATTCCCCTCAACGCCGTCCCACCGGTTTCACCACCGCCCCCTTGGCAGCCTTCTTGGCGGGCGCCATCGTGGCCCCCACTTCGATCAGGTCGCGATTCCGTTCGACCGTCTTGAGTCCGATGCCCTTCACCAGCGCCAGTTCCTCGGCGCTCTTGAATGGACCGTTCGCCTGACGGTGCTCGACGATCGCCTCGGCTTTTGATCGCCCGACGTTCATCAGCACCTTGTCCAATTCCTCAGCAGAGGCGGTGTTGATATCGACCTTGTCGAGCGCATACGCATTCGAGGACAACAACAACGCCAGTAGCAGGGACTTCAGGACTACGGTAAATGACTTCATTGCAACGCTCCTTGTGACTTGGGTGATGGTCCTAGCCAGCATTCCTGCCGACAGAGCCAGTGTCCCGCGCCACATGCAGCAATCCTATCGCCGGCCCTCTTTTCATACAGCCGGTGAACTGCGCGCCGCCTTGTAGGAAAATCCCTACCCCGAATGGCAGGCGTAGAATGCGCTGCTACGTCACGTATTCGGAGCCTCCATGGACAGCGCCAAGATCGACCAATTCATCAGCGACACCTGGGACCGCGAGATCGTCCCGCAGCTGGTCGATTACATTCGCATTCCCAACAAATCGCCAATGTTCGATGCCGATTGGGTGGCCAACGGCTATATGGAACAAGCCGTCACCCTGATGGAGCGTTGGGCGCGCGCGCAGGCGATCGAGGGCATGCAGGTCGAGGTGGTGCGCCTGGAAGGCCGCACGCCACTGATCTTCATCGAGATTCCGGCCACTGGCCCGGAATCGGGCGAGGACACCGTGCTGCTGTACGGGCATCTGGACAAGCAGCCGGAGATGACCGGCTGGGACGCCGACCTCGGCCCGTGGGAGCCGGTGCTGCGCGGCGACAAACTCTATGGCCGCGGTGGTGCCGACGACGGGTACGCCATCTTCAGCTCGCTGGCCGCGGTTTTGGCGCTGCGCACCCAGGGCCTGCCGCATGCGCGTTGCGTGGTGCTGATCGAGGCCTGCGAAGAATCCGGCAGCTACGATCTGCCTGCCTACGTGGATCACCTGGCCCAGCGTATCGGCAAGCCGTCGCTGGTGGTGTGCCTGGATTCGGGGTGCGGCAATTACGAACAGCTGTGGTGCACCACGTCATTGCGCGGCCTCACCGGTGGCAACCTCACCGTGAAGGTGCTGGAAGAAGGCGTGCATTCGGGCGATGCGTCCGGGGTGGTGCCCTCCAGCTTCCGCCTGCTGCGCCAACTGCTGTCGCGCATCGAGGACGAGAACACCGGCCGCATCCTGCTGGAAGGGCTGCACGTGGAGGTGCCCGCCGAGCGGCTGACCCAGGCGCAGGCGGCCGCAGCTACGCTGGATACCGCGATCTTCGACAAGTTCCCGATGGTCGATGGCCTGGTGCCGATGCACGACGACCTGACCGAGCTGGTGTTGAACCGCACCTGGCGCCCGGCGCTGTCGGTCACCGGCGTGGACGGCATGCCGCCGCTGGCGTCAGCCGGCAATGTCCTGCGCCCGCAGACGGCGGTGAAGCTGTCGCTGCGGCTGCCACCGACCGCCGATGGCAAGGCCTGCGGCGAGCTGCTCAAGGCAGCGCTGCTGCGCGACCCGCCCAACGGGGCCCAGGTGAGCCTGGAGCTGGAAAAGGCCTCCTCCGGCTGGAATGCGCCGGCCATGGCGCCGTGGCTGGCAGAGGCCATCGACGATGCCAGCCAGGCCTTCTTCGCCAAGCCGGCCATGTACATGGGCGAAGGCGGCTCGATCCCGTTCATGGGCATGCTCGGTGAGAAGTTTCCCGGCGCGCAGTTCATGATCACCGGCGTACTGGGCCCGCACTCCAATGCGCATGGGCCCAACGAGTTCCTGCACATTCCGATGGGCAAGCGGGTGACCGCCTGCGTGTCGAAGGTGATCGCAGAACATCACGCAGCCTGCCTGCGCGGGGAGACCAGCGGCTCGCCGGTGGCCGCCGACAGCGGTACCCGGCATGGCGGGCACGGCTGCTGCTGAGTTCCGGGACAGGGCCTTGCATGCAGTGGGGTGAGAGGATCGTCGGACGGACTGCATCGTCCGGGGTTGGCAGGAGGCGATCGGTTTGGATTGCCTGGCGGCCGCACCCTCACCCCGCCCCTCTCCCGATGCGAGAGGGGCTCCGTCCGTGCGTTCAATGAGCGTGGACGGCGCTCTCCATTCGCGGTGTGGCTGCTGTCGCCCTGCACGGACGGAACGCACTGACGGAGCTGCATCCGGTGTCTGGCGAGCGTGACCGGTGAGCCGCCGCCGGTGCAGGCGGGGGCAGATTACCGGTGTCGGCCATGCGTCGGCGGCCTGCGCCGTCTCCAGGCAGCCCGCAATGCTCCCCGCTCCCTTCCCTTTCACGGCGTCGGCAGATGTCGCAATCGTGCTGCCTGCCAAGCGGGTCGTTGCGCGCCTTTCCTGCGTAGGTTGCTGCCGTCGCACGGCGCGCACGACACCTTGCTTCACGCGCTCCAACAACGAGGTCGCTGGCCCCACCGAGCTGGCCGGCGCTGCGCGCGCAGCGCGAGCGAACGGCATCCGAAATGCTAGTCTGCCGATCCCGATCGCTCTGGTGCTGCAATGAACACATTGTTTGGTAGCGACAGCTGGCTGTACATCCTGCTGGTCGGCTTCGTGGTCGGGTTGCTGGCGCGCTTCATCACCCCGGGCACGCAACGTCTGGGCTGCCTGCTGACCATCGTGCTGGGCATCGCCGGCGCGGTGGTGGCGAGCTGGTTCGGCCGCTACATGGGCTGGTACCGGCCGGGAGAGCCGGCCGGATTCCTGGGCGCACTGCTCGGCGCCATCGCCATCCTCGCGCTGTTGCGGCTGTTCAGCGGAAGCAAGCGCTGAGCGCTGCAGCACGCGCTTTCCCCATTACCTCAGCAACGACAGATGACCCCATCGCCTTCAGAAACCGCGCGCGACGCGCTCCGCCTGCAATGGGCGCGCCATGCGCTCGACGATCCGCATGCCACGTTGAAACGCGCGTCGGTCGACGCGGGATTTCGTAGCTATTGGCGCACCCAGGGGCGTGGCGCCGATCGCATCCTGATGGATGCCCCATCGGAGCTGGAAAACGTGGCCCCGTGGTTGCGCATGCAGGCGCTGCTGGGCGCACAGGGCGTGCGCGTGCCGCAGGTACTTGCGCAGGATCTGCAGAGCGGCTTCCTGCTGCTGGAGGACCTTGGGGCACCGACCCTGGCGCAGGTGCTGACCGAGGCCAATGCCGACGCGCTGCTGGACGGGGCGATCACGCAACTGTTGTTGCTGCAACGCATTTCGCCACCGAACGATAGCGGCACGTTCGGCGAGGCCCTGTTGCAACGCGATGCCGGATTGTTCGAGGAATGGTTCCTGGGCCGGCACCTGGGCGTGCGGTTGGAGTGTGCGCATGCCGAACAGTTGCAACTGGTGCAGCGCCGCCTGATGGACAACGCGCTGGCGCAGCCCCGCGTATTCACCCACCGCGACTTCATGCCGCGCAATCTGATGCCGGTGCCCGATGGCCCGGCGGTGCTGGATTTCCAGGACTGCGTGATCGGCCCGATCGCTTACGATCCGATCAGCCTGTTCAAGGACACCTCGGTGAGCTGGCCGATCGCACGGGTGGACGGCTGGCTGGCGCGCTACCACGGGCGCGCCGTGGCGGCCGGATTGCCGGTTCCGCCGTTGGCGCAGTTCCTGCGCGATGCGGACTGGATGGGCGTGCAACGGCATCTGAAAAACCTGGGTATCTTTTCGCGCCTGAGCCATCGCGACGGCAAGCACTGGTATCTGGACAACGTGCCGCGCTTCATCGCCTACCTGGACGAGGTACTGCCGCGCTACGCGGAGCTGGCGCCGTTGATCGGCGTGCTGGAGGACGTGATCAAGCCGGCCCTGGCCGCGCGGATGACGCAGGTCCCGGCATGAAGGCGTTGATCTTCGCCGCGGGATTCGGCGAGCGCATGCGCCCGCTCACCGAGCACACGCCCAAGCCGCTGCTGCCGGTCGGCGGCACGGCCTTGATCGTCTGGCATCTGCGCAAACTCGCGGCACTGGGCGTGGACGAGGTGGTCATCAACACCTCGTGGCTGGCCGAGCAGTTTCCGCAAGCGCTGGGAGATGGCGGCGCCTTCGGCCTGCGCCTGACCTACTCCTTCGAAGGCCCCACGCCGCTGGAAACCGGCGGCGGCATGCTGCATGCGCTGCCGTTGCTGGGCGATGCGCCGTTTCTGCTGGTCAACGGCGACATCTGGAGCGACTTCGATTTCGCGCGCCTGTCCGACACACCCGCCGGGTTGGCGCAACTGGTGCTGGTCGACCCGCCTGCGTATGCGGCCCGCGCGGACTTCGCCCTGGACGCCGACGGCAAGGTCCGCGCCGATCTACCTGCCACACACACCTACGCCGGAATCGGCATGTATCGGCCCGCGCTGCTGCGCGACTGGCAATCGATCGTCGGGCCGTTACCCGAATCCGCCGGCATGGCACCGCGGTTTGCGCTGGCGCCGATCCTGCGCGCGCAGATGGCAGCAGGCGTGATCGATGGCATTCACCATGGCGGGCGCTGGACCGACGTCGGCACGCCGCAGCGGCTGGCGGATTTGCAGCGGGAATTGGCGGGACCCGGGACCCGGGACCCGGGACCCGGGAAAAGCTGACCCGCCGCAGCGTGGGCATTGCCTGGAGCAGCCCACCAGAGCGCATCCACACGGCATCGCGATCCGCTTCGCTTCTGCCCTACCCGGGTCCCGGGTCCCGGGTCCCGGGTCCCGCCCCCGCCACCACCCGCCGCAGAAACGGCACCGTGACACGCCGCTTGGCGGCCAGCGATTCGCGATCCAGCCGATCCAGCAAGGCCACCAGACCGGCCAGCTCGCGCTCGCTATGGGTCAGCAACCACTCGATGGCGGCATCGTCCAGGGCCAGACCGCGTCGTTGCGCACGGTCGCGCAGCACTGCCGCACGTGCCACATCGTCGAGCACCGGTAATCCGATCCGCACGCACTGCGCCAGCCGCGAGCGCAGGTCGGGAAGCACCAGAGCGAGCCCGTCGGGCATCTGCCGCCCGGTATAGAGCAAGGTGCTACCGGCAGCGCGCGCGCGGTTGTGGAAATCGAACAGCGCCACTTCGTCCTCGCGCTGCCCGGCAATGCTGTCAACGCCATCCAGCGCGACCAGGCTGCGCCCTTCCAGCGCCTCGAGCGCATCGCGCAGGCGGCCGGCGGCGGCCTGCAGCGGCAGGTAGGCGGGCCCGCGCCCGGCCTGCTCGGCCGCTGCGCAGACCGCCAGCGCCAGATGGGTCTTGCCGGTACCGGCGGGACCGGCCAGGTACAGCCAATCGTTCACCTGCCCGGCGGCCAGCGCCTGCAACTGTGCGAGCACCCCTTCGGGCGCGGCGATGTAACTGTCGAAACGCTGATCGGAGGGCGCGCGCAACGCCAGCGGCAACTGCGGGACACTCACAGCCGATCCGCGTCCTTGGTCGGGTCGATGATGACGCTGCGCTCGTTGGTGGACTGCAGCACGATGCCGGCGCGCTCGCCCGCATACAGATCGCTACGGGTGTACTGCTCGTGCGCATAACGCAGCAGCACATTGGCCACCGCCGCGACCGGCAACGCCAGCAGCATGCCGAGGAAGCCGAACAACTGGCCGCCGGCCATCACCGCGAAGATCACCGCCACCGGGTGCAGGCCGATCTTGTCGCCGACGATGCGCGGGGTAAGCACATAGCTTTCCAGCAGCTGGCCGACCGTGAACACCACACCCACACCGATCAGCAGCTTCAGATCCAGGCCCTGGGCCTGCACGATCGCCGCCAGCAGGGCGAGCACGATGCCGGTGGTGGCGCCAAGATACGGGATGAAGCTGATGAAGCCGGCGATGATGCCGATCAACAGGCCGAGATTGAGCCCGATGATGGACAGGCCGGTGGCATAGATCGCACCCAGCGCCAGCATCACCAGGAACTGGCCGCGAATGAAGCCGCCGAGCACATCGTTGGATTCCAGTGCCAGCCGGCTCACGGTGCCGATGTAGGCGCGCGGGATCACCGCAGCCACCCGCTCCACCAGCCGGTCCCAGTCGCGCAGGAAGTAGAACGCCAGGATCGGCAGCAGCGCCAGGTTGATCACCCAGGTCACCATCGCAAAGCCCGAACGCGACACGTAGCCGAAGAAGGTCTTGGCCGCGCCGCCGGCCTGCTCCCAGTGGCTGCGGATCCACTCGATCAGGCGCTCCGGGTCCAGCCAGCCCATCAGCTCCACGCCGGTCTTGGCCTCAAGCCAGGGGATCGCGGTGCGGATCGCCCAGGTGCGCATCTGCGGCAGCGCTTCGATCAGGGTCATGATCTGGCGTTCGATCATCGGCACCAGGATCATCAACGCCAGTACGAACAACAGCGTCGCCAGCACGAACACCAGAGACACCGCCACGTTGCGCGAACGTCCGGCACGCTCGATGCGATCCACCAGCGGGTCGCCCAGCCAGGCCAACAGCAGCGCCAGCACGAACGGGGTCAGGATCGGGGCAAGCAACGCCACCACCCACAGCACGCCGACGATCACCGCCGCCCACTTGAGGCGGCGCAGGAACAGGGCGATCTCGGCTTCGGGCGTCAGGGTCATTTCAGGCGGTACTCGGCGTGCTCGTTGTCGAGGATGATCGGGCCCTCGGTCGGCACCGACACCGAGACCAGGGGACTATTGTCGCCGAGCATACGGTTGAGCCCGGAAATGCCCGTGAGCAATTCCAGATCCACCTCCATGCGGTCGCCAATGGCGCTGACCGGGCGGATGCTGCGTACCACCGAGACCGCCTGCAGCGCGGCGGCAACTCGCAGATAGTCGTCGGCACTGTGAATCCCGGTGATCACCGCGCGGTACACACCGGGGACGCCCGAATCCACCCGCTTGGCATAGCGCTTGACCAGCGCGTCGGCGGCGCCGTCGGCACCGGCGGCCATTGCGCGGCGGGCGTCGCCATCGCTGCTGGTCCAGCTGGACAACACATTGCCGCTGTCCACGAATGTCCAGTCGGCCGTCCAGCCGGATCCGCTGCGGTAGAGCTTGCCGATCAGCTGCATCGGCGGGCTGTACTTGGCCGAGGCGCGCGCCACCGCTGCCGTGTCCTTGCGCCAGATCGCGCCTGCCAGCGCCTGTTCGGCCGCCGCTCCGCCCGGCAGGCCGAGCCGGTAACCGCGCTCGATGGCGCGGTCGAGCACGCTGCGCGCGGCGTTGGCCTGGGCCACCCCGACCAGGCGCGGCCCGCTGCCATCGTCGATGGCCAGCCACAGTACCGGCTTGGGCCGTGGCAGCGGCCACACCGGCAGGCCCAGCGCGGCGATCAGGCCATCCACGTCGGACTGCCGGAAACGCGCGACCAGGGTGGTGCGGAAGGTCGGCGCACCGGTGCGCGAGGTGCCCTGATCCTGGCGGTAGTCGTAATTGTCGACGTAGTTGGGCGCGTTGCGCAGCGCCTGCGGCACCCCGGGGCGGCTCATCACGCTGCGATCGCCGGACACCTTGCCCAGCACCGCCGCCAGTGCGCGGGCCAGCGCACCCGGGCGGTCCGATTCGCTCTGGCTGTTGACCGGCACTTCGGCGTCATAGGCGCTCTGCGCCTTGGCGACGTCGCCTTCGGTACGCAGATCCGCCTGCGCGAAGGCCGGCATGACCGGCATGGCGACCACGAGAGCGAGAAAGAAAGCGAGACTGCGGCGCATCGACGGTTCCATGGCGTAAGCGTATCCGGGTGAATTGTTGCCCGAATGGGACGCTAGCGCCAACGTGGCTGCTAAAATCGCCGTCTTTGCCGCCGAGCCCTCCAGCCCGTGACCAGCCCAACGCCTTCAGCCCCCTCGCCCATGACCTACCGCGATGCGGGCGTCGATATCGATGCCGGCAACGCGCTGGTCGAACGCATCAAGCCGTTGGTCAAGCGCAGCTTCCGGCCGGAAGTGATGGGCGGCCTGGGCGGTTTCGGTGCCTTGTTCGATCTGTCGGGCAAGTACAGGGAGCCAGTGCTGGTGTCCGGCACCGATGGCGTGGGCACCAAGCTCAAGCTTGCCCAGCAGCTCGGCCGGCACGACACCATCGGCATCGACCTGGTCGGCATGTGCGTCAACGACGTGCTGGTACAGGGCGCCGAGCCACTGTTCTTCCTGGATTACTTCGCCACCGGCAAGCTGGACGTGGACACCGCCGCGGCGGTGGTCGGCGGTATCGCGCGCGGCTGCGAGTTGTCCGGCTGCGCGTTGATCGGCGGCGAAACCGCCGAGATGCCCGACATGTACCCGCCAGGCGAGTACGATCTGGCCGGTTTCACCGTCGGTGCGGTGGAAAAATCCCAGCTGCTGGACGGCGCGCAGGTACGCGCAGGCGACGTCCTGATCGGCATCGCCTCCTCCGGCCCGCATTCCAACGGCTATTCGCTGATCCGCAAGATCTACGAGCGCGCCGGCGCGCCGGCCGAGCATGTGCTGGACGATGGCACCCGGCTGATCGATGCGCTGATGGCGCCGACGGCGCTGTATGTCAAACCGATCCTGGCCCTGCTCAGGTCGCATGGCGAGGCGATCCATGCCATGGCGCACATCACCGGCGGCGGGCTGACCGAGAACATCATCCGGGTGGTTCCGGACGGGCTGGGGCTGGACATCGATGCCACTGCGTGGCCTCTGCCGCCGGTGTTCGCCTGGCTGCAGCGCGAGGGTGCGGTGGCCGATGCCGAAATGTGGCGCACCTTCAACTGCGGCATCGGCTTCGTGCTGATCGTCTCGCCCGACCAGGCTGCCACGCTGGAACAGGCGCTGACCGCGCAGTCGCTGGCACACTGGCGTATCGGTCAGGTGACGACAACGCACGGCGACGACCGCGTGCGGATCGGCTGAGCCCAGGAGACCCGCATGGACGCTTCCCCGATCGCATCGGCGCCGCGTGCCACCGCCGAAGATCTGCAGCAGCTCAAGCTGCTGTCGATCTTCCATTACGTGCTGGCCGGCATCACCGGGCTGTTTTCGTTGTTCCCGCTGATCCACCTGTTCATGGGCCTGGCCATCGTGACCGGGCACCTGCCGATGGAAAACACCAATCCCGATGCGCCGCCGCTGGATGCCCGCTGGTTCGGCTGGTTCTTCGTGGTGTTCGCGGCTGGGTTCATCTGCTGCGGCCTGACCCTGGCCGGGTTCATGGCCTATGTCGGCCGCTGCATCGCCCAGCGCCGGCGGCATCTGCTGTGCCTGATCGTGGCCGGCATCTCCTGCTCGTTCATGCCGTTCGGCACCGTGCTCGGCGTGTTCACGCTGGTCGTGCTGTTGCGCCCCCAGGTCAAGGCCTTGTTCGGTGGCGCGGCCACCGCAGCCTGAGACCGGCGTGAGCGAAGACGCAGTGCGCGGCGTCAAACCGGCTGCATCGCTGGTCGCCGTCGCAGTGTTCCTGGCCAGCTGGATTGCGCCGCCGTGGCCGGCCGAACAGGCGTTGCATAGTTCGCTGACGGTGATCGGGCTGATCGCGCTGGCCTGGATCGACCCCCGCCATCGGCTCGGCAATGCAGCGTTCGTGCTGATCTGCGTGTTCGTCGCGCTGCATTGCATCGGTGCGCGCTGGCTGTATTCCTACGTGCCTTACGAGCAATGGAGCCGGCAGCTGCTGCATTGGTCGCCAGGCACCGCCTTCGGCTGGACCCGCAATCATTTCGACCGCTTGATCCACCTGCTGTTCGGACTCTGCTTCGCGCCGGCCATCGCGCAGCTCGCAGCGCGGCGCTGGCCGCGTCTGGGGCAACGGCCGGGCTTCGCACTGACCGTCATGAGCATCATGTGCGTCAGCCTGCTCTACGAATGGTTCGAATGGGGCATCGCGCTGCTGCTGTCGCCGCAGGCCGCCGAAGCCTACAACGGGCAGCAGGGCGACCCCTGGGATGCACACACCGACATGCTGCTGGCCACGCTCGGCAGTCTGATCGCCTACCCCTTGGTGAGGACATCGTTCAATGCACGCCACTGACCCGTGCCTGCGTCTGGCCATTCTGGCGTCCGGCCGCGGCAGCAATCTGCAGGCCATCCTCGACGCCATCGCCGACCGACGCCTGCGCGCAGAAGTGGTCGGGGTGTTTTCCGATCGCCCGCAGGCGCCGGCGCTGCTCAAGGTCGACGAAGCACTGCGCTGGAGCGCCAGCCCGCGCGCGTTCGCCGACCGCGAAGCCTTCGACGCCGCGCTGGGCGACGCCATCGCCGCGGTACGGCCGGACTGGGTGGTCTGCGCCGGTTACATGCGCATCCTGGGCGAGCCGCTGGTACGTCGCTTCGCCGGGCGCATGCTCAACATCCACCCGTCCCTGCTGCCCAAGTACCGGGGTCTGCACACGCATGCGCGGGCGCTGGAGGCCGGCGATACCGAGCACGGCGCCAGCGTGCATCTGGTGGTGCCGGAGCTCGATGCCGGCAACGTGATCGCGCAAGCCCGCGTCCCGGTACTGCCCGGCGACAGCGCCGATCAGCTGGCCGCGCGCGTCCTCGGTCGCGAGCACCCGTTGCTGCTGGCCACGCTGGATCTGCTGGCCAGCGGGAGAGTGCAGGTCCACGGCGACGCCATCCATCTCGACGGTCAGTGCCTGTTTACGCCACTGCGACTAGAGTCCGCTGACACCGCATTGGCCTGAATGCGGAGACATCCTCCTCATCCCCTTTCGGACATCCTTGCGGCCCCGTGCCCACCCTCAGCGCATGAACGTCGTCCCGATCGCCACCGCGCTGTTGACCACCGCCCTGCTCGCCTCGGCCGGCACCGGCCGCGCGCAACAGCCTCCCGCCGCGCCTGCGCCCACGACGGCGCCCGCTACTTCCCCTGCCGCTGCGACAGCGCAGCCAGCAACGGCGTCCGCAGCTGCGCTGCCGGCCAGCCCCTGGACGCCACCACCGCTGGAGCCGTTCGTGGCGACCTACCAGGCGTTTTATCGCGGCAAGGAGGCCGGCGACGCGACCATGCAGGTCAGCCATGGTGACGGCAGTCAGTGGCGCATCGACATGGCGGTGCGTGGCCGCAAGGGCTTTGCCAGCATCCTGGGCCTGAATCTGGAACAGAGCACGGTGTTTCGGGTGGACGGCGATACCTATGTGCCGCTGAGCCAGAGCACGGTGCGCAAGGCGGTGTTCTTCGGCAAGAAGGTCACCGGCGTGTACGACTGGCAGGCCGGTACCGCGCAATGGGACGGCGATCTGAAGAAGGAGCGTCAGCAACCCATTGCCCTGCAACGCGGCGACCAGAGCGCGCTGTCGTTGAACCTGTCGCTGATGCGCGACGCACAACCGGGGCGCAGCCTGAGCTATCGCTACGTCGACGTGGGCCGGGTACGCAAATACGACTACCGCGCCGCCGACACCACCGAGGTGGTGCAGGTCGGCGATCTGAGTTACGACGCGTTGCGCGTGTACCGCGTCAACAGCGGCGACAACGAAACCATCCTCTGGATCGCCAACGGGGTTCCGACCCCGGTGCGCATCCTGCAACGTGACAAAGGTGAGGATCAGGTCGATCTCCGCCTGGTCGAATACCAAGGAGCCTGAGCATGAACACCCTCTCCCGCACCAACGCTTTGCTCACTGCCGCCGCCCTGGCCGTGGCCAGCCTGCCGGCCTTTGCCGTGCAGCCGTTCCAGGCCGATTATTCGGCCAACTACATGGGCATGCAGGCCAACGGCACCATGACCCTGGCCGCCGCCGGTACCAATCAGTGGCGCTATACGCTGACCATCCAGAACCAGCTGGCCAACCTGACCCAGAGCACGGTGTTCGAAGAGGCCGGCGGGCAGCTGCGCCCGGTGAGCAGCAACGACACGTCTTCGATGATGGTCAAGCGGCGCAACGTCACCGCCAATTACGACTGGAAGACCAGCCAGGCCACCTGGAGCGGCGATATCAAGCCCGATCGCCGTGGCCCGGTCAAACTGCAACCCGGCGACATGGACGCGCTCCTGATCAATCTGGCGATCACCCGCGACCTGGCCGCCGGCAAGCCGCTGAACTACCGCATGGTGGACGAAGGCCGCATCAAGCCGATGAGCTACAAGGTCGTCGGCAAGGACACCATCACCGTCAACGGCAAGCAGGAGCAGGCCACCAAGGTCTCGCGCGTGGACGGCGACAAGGAATTGATCGCCTGGGTGGTCAAGGACCTGCCGGTGCCGGCGCGCCTGCTGCAAAAGGAAAAAGGCCAGGATGCGCTGGACCTGACCATCAAGTCGCTGCGCTGAGCGTTTTATGCCTGACCGAGCGTGCCCGGGAATGCGCTGCGGTGCGCTGCCGGGCACCGCTATTGGGCGGGCAACCCGTCGATAGCGGTTTTAAGCGTGTTGAACCGAGCGCGCGGCGCCCTCACCGCTCGCGGGACACGCCGTGAATCCGTCCGTGGAGGCTCGGTGGCGGCATCCATGCCGCCACACGGTCCCGCAAGCGGCGAGGACACCGCACCAGACAATTGGTCGGTTGTTCGCTTAAAAGCTTGTCCGTTGATCGGCTTGCGTATTGATCCGCTCGGGTTGGGAGATTAGCGGACGCTTGCTTGTCAGAACTGCAGGGCACGGTGCCTGCTCTTACGATGCACACCGACCCTCTCGACCGGTCCTTGCCCGCCTACCGTCGCGGGACCTTACGCGGCATGGATGCCGCGTAAGAGCTTACAAGGACGTACTTGCAGCGTGTCCCGCGATGGTAGGCGGGCAAGGGCCCTGCGACCAGGCCGCAGATCAGCCGCTTTACGACTGATCCATCCGCACCAACCCATCACTCCTCAGGCTTGGCCGCGGCCTTGTCATCGCCGCTGGAGAACACCGTGCGGCAGTCCACGCGGATCTGCTCGCCGCTGCTGCGCCAATAGAACAGATCGCAATGGCGCCTGCCTTCGACGGTCTTCTTGACCGCCACCGCGTAGAACGACTGCGCGATCTCGTCGCGGCTGGCGGTGCCGTCGCCGTTCCAGTCCATGTCGTTGAATTCCACGCCCTGGGTGATCGCCATGCCCACGCTCCAGGCGTAGGCCAGCCAGGCCAGGATCAGCACGATCACGCCCAGCAGGACCTTGCGTCGGGTGGTGAAGCGTCCGCGCAGGATCATGCGGTGCGCCGGATGGTCGCGCCCAGCGCCCCCAGCTTCTCCTCGATGTTCTCGTAGCCACGGTCCAGGTGGTAGATGCGATCGATGGTGGTCTCGCCGTCGGCCACCAGCCCGGCCAGGATCAGCGAGGCGGAGGCGCGCAGATCGGTGGCCATCACCGGTGCGCCACTCAGGCGTTCGGCGCCGCGGACGATGGCGGTATGGCCTTCGACCTGGATATCCGCGCCCAGGCGCAGCAGCTCGTTGACGTGCATGAAGCGGTTTTCGAAGATGGTTTCGTTGATCACGCCCACGCCCTCGGCCACGCAATTGAGCGCCATGAATTGCGCCTGCATGTCGGTGGGAAACGCCGGATACGGGGCGGTGGTGAGGTTGACTGCGCGCGGGCGCTTGCCCTGCATGTCCAGGGTGATGCTGTCGCCGCTGGCAGTGATGCTGGCGCCGGCCTCGGCGAGCTTGTCCAGCACCGCGTCCAGGGTGTCCGGACGCGCGCGGCGCACGGTGACGCTGCCACCGGTCATCGCCGCGGCCACCAGGAAGGTGCCGGTCTCGATGCGATCGGGCAACACCGCATGATGCCCGCCGCCCAGCCGTTCGACGCCCTGCACCACGATGCGCGGCGTGCCGGCGCCTTCGATCCGTGCACCGAGCGCGGTCAGGCACTCGGCCAGGTCGGTGACTTCCGGCTCCATCGCCGCGTTTTCCAGCACGGTGGTGCCGTCGGCCAGTACTGCCGCCATCAGCACGTTCTCGGTGCCGGTGACGCTGACCATGTCGAACACGTAACGGCCGCCCTTCAGACGACCGTTGCTGGTGGCCTTGATGTAGCCGTTCTCCACGCTGATCTCCGCACCCAGCGCCTGCAGGCCCTTGATGTGCTGGTCCACCGGGCGCGAGCCGATCGCGCAGCCGCCCGGCAGCGACACCTCGGCGGTGCCGTAGCGCGCCAGCAGCGGCCCCAGCACCAGGATCGAGGCGCGCATGGTCTTGACCAGCTCGTACGGGGCGACCTGGTGGGTGACCGAACGCGGATCGACCCGGATCGAGCGCCCCTTGGCCAGGGTGCCCTCATCGATGGTGACCTCGGCGCCGAGCTCGCCGAGCAGCTTCACCGTGGTGATCACGTCGTGCAGGTGCGGCACGTTGCTGATCTCCACCGGTGCATCGGCCAGCAGGGTGGCGCACAGGATGGGCAGCACGGCGTTCTTGGCGCCGGAGATATTGACTTCGCCATGCAGCGCTTGGCCGCCGGTCACTACGATTTTTGCCATGGGAATCTAAGAAGTCCGAAAGTAGAGGGATGTCGGAGAAGTGGTGAGCGCAACGTTCTGACGCTGGGACGCGCGGCGCGGCGCTGCAATCGGAGGAGCGGCGGCGCCGGCACGGCTCGGCGCGCGAGGGATGTCGCCAGGTCATGGTGGAGGATGCAGTGGACCACGCGATTCGGGCGCGCACCGTTTTTTCCACCCCGGCACGGCCCGCCTGGCGTGCTCAGCCTTCCTCGGGCGTCAGGGTCTTCAGCTGCAGCGCGTGGATCGCCCCGCCCATCAGGTCGCCCAGGGTCGCATAGACCATGCGGTGGCGTGCCAGCGGCGCCTTGCCCGCGAAGGCTGCGCTGACCACGGTGGCCTCGAAGTGCACGCCGTCGTCGCCGTGCACGTCGACGCGGGCTTCGGGCAAGCCGGATTCGATGAGTTTACGGATGGTTTCGGCGTCCAAAGAGCGTTTCCTCATAAAATGAGCGCACATTCTACTCTTCAGCCGGGTTCTGCATGGCCGTCTCGCACCTGCCTCCTGCCACCGTCAGCGACGCCAGCCTGATCGCCAGCGGACAGCGCGTGCTTGGGATCGAGCAGGACGCGCTGGCCAGCGTGGGCGCGCGGATCGGCAACGACTTCGCCGCCGCCTGCCGGCTGGTGCTGGCCTCGCGCGGGCGCGTGGTCGCCACCGGCATGGGCAAATCCGGCCATATCGCGCGCAAGATCGCCGCCACCCTGGCCTCGACCGGCACCCCGGCCTTCTTCGTGCATCCCGGCGAAGCCGGCCATGGCGACCTGGGCATGATCACCGAGGCCGACATCGTGCTGGCGCTGTCGTATTCGGGCGAATCGGACGAAGTGCGCATGCTGCTGCCGGTGCTCAAGCGCCAGGGCAACCCCATCATCGCCATGACCGGCCGCCCCGCCTCCACCCTGGCCCAGGCCGCCGACGTACACCTGGATGTCAGCGTCGCCGCCGAAGCCTGCCCGCTGCACCTGGCCCCGACCTCCAGCACCACGGCCTCGCTGGCGCTGGGCGACGCGCTGGCGGTGGCCCTGCTCGATGCGCGCGGCTTCACTGCCGACGACTTCGCCCGTTCGCACCCGGCCGGCAGCCTGGGCCGGCGCCTGCTGCTGCACATCACCGACGTGATGCATGCTGGCGACGACCTGCCCCGCGTGCGCGAAGACGCCAGCCTGAGCCAGGCGTTGATGGAAATGAGCCGCAAGCGGCTGGGGATGACCGCGGTGGTGGATGCCGAGGGGCGGCTGATCGGCCTGTTCACCGACGGCGATCTGCGCCGCGCGCTGGACAGCGACATCGACGTGCGCAGTGCCGGCATCGCCGAGGTGATGACCCGCAACCCCAGGACCATCGGCGCCGACCAGCTGGCCGCCGAGGCCGCTCGCCTGATGGAAGAGCACAAGATCAACGGTCTGATCGTGGTCGACGCGCAGCAGCGTGCGGTCGGCGCGTTGAACATTCACGACCTGTTGCGCGCCAAAGTGGTTTAACAGGTTCAGTTTTCAACCTGTCGGACCCCGTTCCCACCGATTCGTGCCGATGCCCTACTCTCCCCTGCAGCACCTCCCCGCCGAGTTGATCGACCGTGCCGCACGCACCCGTCTGGCCTGCTTCGATGTCGATGGCACGCTGACCGACGGGCGTCTGTACTACGACCATGCCGGCAACGAGAGCAAGGCCTTCAACGTACTCGACGGCCAGGGCCTCAAACAGCTCGAACACGCCGGCATCCATGTCGCGCTGATCACCGCGCGCGCCAGCCTGTCGGCGGAAAAGCGCGGCCAGGATCTGGGCCTGCACGTGCAGATCGGGGTCAAGAACAAGCGCCTGGCCGTCCTGGCGCTGTGCCAGGAACACGGGCTGTCGCTGGACCAAGTGCTGTTCATGGGCGATGACCTGCCCGATCTGCCGGCCCTGCTCGCGGTCGGCTTGCCGGTCGCCCCCGCCAATGCCCACCCGTGGATCGCCGAGCGGGTGCAGTGGCATACCCGGGCCCGCGGCGGCGAAGGGGCTGCGCGCGAGGTCTGCGACACACTGCTGGCCGCGCAGGGCCAGGTCGACGCCATCATCGCGCGGTTCTCGGCATGAGCTGGAACTGGCGAACCACTCTTGGCGTGGTGCTGTTCGTGGCCGCGGTGGTGTCCGGCTGGTCGGCCTGGCAGCAGCGTGCGCGCCCGGTGGCGGCGGCGGTGGACGAGTCCAAGGCCGACTACGTGCTGCGCGATTTCGAGCTGATCGCCCTGGACAAACAGACCGGCAAGGAATCGATGACGCTGCGTGCGCCGGAAATGCACCGCAACCGTGCCGATCAGACCGCAGAAATCACCACGCCGGTGTTCCTGCTGCCCGATAACGCCAACCAGCCGTGGACCTTGCGTTCCAGGACCGGCTGGATCAGCCCCAAGGGCGACGAACTGCGGCTGCGCGGCGATGTGGAAGGCGACAGCCCGACCACCGGCCCCACCCCGCCGACCACCTTCCGCACCCAGAGTCTGGACGTGTTCCCGCAGCAGAACCTCGCCAAGACCGCCGCGCCGGTGAGCATGAGCCGGCCGGGTATCATGCAGAGCGGGGTCGGCTTCGAGGCCGATCTCAAATCACGCCAGTACAAGCTTCTCTCCCAGGTCAAGACCCGCTATGAACCGAATGCTGCCCGCTAAACTGGCGTTCGCCGCGCTACTGCTGCCTGCGATGGCCATGGCCAAGAGCAGCGATCGCAATCAGCCAATGGCGATCGACTCCAATGCCAACGACTGCAACATGCTCGATGACAGCGGCAAGTGCCGCTTCAGCGGCAATGTGGTGATCACCCAGGGCACGCTGGAGATCCACGCCGATACCGCCGACATCTTTCAGAAGAACGGCCAGACCGACCGCGTAGTGCTCACCGGCAAGCAGGCCACGCTCAAACAGCAGATGGACGACGGCGCGATGATGAACGGCCAGGCCGACAACATCGAATACAAGGTTGCCGACGAAATCATCATCCTGACCGGCAACTACAAGGTCGACTCGCCCAAGGGCAGCAATGCCGGCCAGCGCATGGTCTACAACACCAAGACCGGCAATATGCAGAGCGGCGGCGATGGCAGCCGTGTGCGCACCATCATCCAGCCGAAGAATGCCGCCCCTGCGGCCGCGCCGCCGGCTGCCAAGCCTGCCGCCAAGCCGCAGGGGAAGCCGTAATGCTGGTCGCCACCGGTCTGCGCAAGAAATACAAGCAGCGCGAAGTGGTCAAGGAATTCGGCCTGACCCTGGAAGCCGGCGAAGTGGTCGGCCTGCTCGGGCCCAATGGCGCCGGCAAGACCACCTGCTTCTACATGATCGTCGGCCTGGTCGAAGCCGATGCCGGCCGCATCGAGCTGGATGGGCGCGACCTCACGGCCGAGCCGATGTATGCACGGGCGAAACTGGGTGTGGGATACCTGCCCCAGGAGCCGTCGGTGTTTCGCAAACTCACCGTGGCCGACAACATCCGCTTGGTGCTGGAGCTGCGCGAGGACCTCGACGGTGCGGCGCGCGAAAAGGAGCTCGCTGCGCTGCTGGACGAACTGCAGATCACCCACGTGGCCGATCAGCTGGGTGCCAGCCTGTCCGGTGGCGAGCGCCGGCGCTGCGAGATCGCACGCGCGCTGGCGGCCAAGCCGCGCATGATGCTGCTGGATGAACCCTTCGCCGGCGTGGATCCGATTTCGGTCGGCGAGATCCAGCGCATCGTCACCCACCTCAAGGAACGCGGCATCGGTGTGCTGATCACCGATCACAACGTGCGTGAGACCTTGGGAATCTGCGACCGCGCGTATATCCTCGCCGAGGGAGGCGTGCTGGCGCAGGGGGCACCGGACGCGCTGCTCGCCAATCCCGACGTCCGTCGCGTGTATCTGGGGGAAACTTTCCGCCTTTGAGCGCGCCGCCGCGCCAACGATTTTCCCAGTCAGCGCCCGCATGAAAGCCCGGCTCCAGACATCGCTAGGACAGCAGTTGGTCATGACGCCGCAGTTGCGTCAGGCGATCAAGCTATTGCAGATGTCCACCACCGAACTGGAACTGGAGATCGCCGAGGCGGTGGAGACCAATCCACTGCTGGAATGGGCCGACGAAGCCGTCCAGGCGGCGAACGAGCCGCCTGCAGACGCGGCATCCCCGACCGGCGAGGACAGCCGACACGAGGACAGCACGCCCGCCGAGCGCGACGACGACTGGTCGCAGGACGAACTGCAGTGGACCGGCTCGGGCAGCGGCGGCAGCTTCGACGACGACGACACCGGCGATGCGGCCGAGCGCGTCGCCGAATCGGAGACCCTGGCCGACCATCTGCTGTGGCAGTTGCACCTGTCGCCACTGTCGCCGCGCGACCGCCAGATCGGAGCGACCCTGATCGATGCGCTGGACGAAGACGGCTACCTGCGCGAGCCGCTGTCGGCCATTCTCGACACCCTGGCGCTGGGCACCGCGGTCGATGAGGCCGAAGTCCTCACCGTTTTGCATCAGATCCAGCGCTTCGACCCGGTGGGCGTGGGCGCACGCACCCTGGGCGAGTGCCTGGCGCTGCAGCTGGCGGTGCTCGATCCCGCCACCCCGGGCCGCGAGCTGGCGCTGCAGATCGTGGCCGGCCCGCTGGAACGGTTGCCGCGCAGCGGCGTGGCCGGCCTGGCGCATGAACTCAAACGCTCGGCCGCCGACGTGGAGCAGGCGGTGCAGTTGGTGCGCTCGCTGGACCCGCGCCCGGGCAAGCAGATCGGCGAACTGGCCCAGGACACCTACGTGGTGCCCGATTGCGTGATCTGGCGCCAGCGCGGTGTCTGGCGCGCGGCGCTGGCCGGACGCGCGCAGCCGAAGGTCACCATCCATCGCGGCTACGAGAACCTGATCCGCAGCTGCGGCGAGTCCGATGCCGGCTATCTGCGCGGGCAGCTGCAGGAGGCGCGCTGGCTGCTCAAGAGCCTGGAGGCCCGCGGCGAGACCTTGCTGCGGGTGGTGCGCTGCCTGCTGCAGCACCAGGCCGGCTTCCTGGAGTTCGGCGCGCAGGCGCTGCGGCCGCTGACCCTGCGCGAGATCGCCGGCGAACTCGGCCTGCACGAGTCGACGATCTCGCGCGCGATCGCGCGCAAGTACGTGCGCACGCCCCGCGGCACCATCGCGCTGCGCTCGTTCTTCGCGTCCGGCATCGACACCGACGGCGGCGGCGAGGCCTCCAGCACCGCCATCCAGGCCATGATCCGGCGCCTGATCGAGGCGGAGAACCCGCGCAAACCCTTGTCTGACGCCAAGCTTGCCGAACTGCTGAAAACATCCGGCGTCCCGGTGGCGCGGCGCACCGTTGCGAAGTATCGTGAGGCCATGAACATTTCCGCCTCCCACGAACGCGTGCGCATCGCCTGACGTTGCAACCACCGCAACGCCGGCGCGTGCCGGGTTTGTCGGAGCACCGGAACGGTTCATTGGCCCACCGACCAATGGAGGTATCCGATGCGCATCGAGACGTATGGCCACCAGCTTGAAGTGACGCCCGCCCTGCGGGATTACGTGGCAAGCAAGCTGCAGCGCTTGCAGCGCCATTTCGACCAGCACTGCGAAGTCCGCACCCAGCTGGCCGTCCGAAAACCGGACCATCACGTGGTCGCCACCGTCAACCTCCCCGGCCGCACCCTGCACGCCGATGCCAGCGGCTCCACCATGTATGCGGCCATCGACCTGCTGGTGGACAAGCTCGACCGGCTGGTCCTGAAACACAAAGAGAAGAAATGTAACCACCACGCACGCGAGGTGCGCGACAATCCCGCATGACGCTTCCCGCTTGATGCCCTCATGCCCTTAACCGATCTGATGGCGGCCGTGCGCACCGTGGTGTCGCCGGCCGCCGATCGCGACACCGTCCTGCGCGTCGCCGCCGAGCTGCTGTCCTGCCCGCAGGCCGGCGCAGACGAGCTCTACACCAACCTGTGCGAACGCGAGGCCCTGGGCAGTACCGCCATCGGCCACGGCATCGCCATTCCGCATGGGCGATGTTCCAACCTCACCGAACCGCGCGGCGCGCTGCTGCGGCTGGACACCCCGGTGCCGTTCGGCGGCGATGAACCGGTGGATCTGGTGTTCGCCATGGCAGTGCCGGCGCACTACACCCATCAGCACCTGATGCTGCTGTCGGAACTGGCCGAACGCTTCTCCGACGCGGGGTTCCGGCGACAGCTGCGCGAGGCGCCCGATGCGCAGACCTTGCTGGCCCTGCTCGGCGACACGCCGCCAGCGCAGGCCAGCGCGGCATGAATACCGCCATCACCGCACGCGAACTGTTCGACCAGCAGCGCGACAAGCTGGCGCTGCGCTGGGTGGCCGGGCAGAAAGGCGAACACCGCGAGATCCAGGCCGGCAGCAACAATGCCCGCCGCCCGTCGCTGGCCGGCTACCTCAATGTGATCTACCCCAACAAGGTGCAGATCCTGGGCAGCGAGGAACTGGCCTGGCTGGATTCGCTGGATGCGCGCCAGCGCTGGGAAACCATCGAGAAGATCATCCAGGTGCAGCCGCTGGCGCTGGCGATCAGCAAGAACCAGTCGTGCCCGGAAGACCTGCGCGCGGCGGCCGACGAATCCAACACCCCGCTGTGGATCTCGCCCAAGCGCGGCCACGAGCTGCTCAACCACCTCTCCTACCATCTGGCGCGCACGCTGGCGCCGCGGGTCACCCTGCATGGGGTGTTCATGGAGATCTATTCGATCGGCGTACTGATCACCGGCGAAGCGGGCTCGGGCAAGAGCGAGCTGGCACTGGAACTGCTCAGCCGCGGTCACCGTCTGGTGGCCGACGACGCGCCCGAGTTCACCCAGATCGCACCGGACGTGCTGGACGGCACCTGCCCCGAGCTGCTGCAGGACCTGCTGGAGGTGCGTGGCCTGGGCGTGTTGAACGTGCGCGACATGTTCGGCGACACCGCAGTGAAGAAGAACAAGTACCTGCGCCTGATCGTGCACCTGACCCGGCCGATGACCGAGCCCACGCCATCCGGCTACGAGCGCCTGACCGGCGATTCGGGCAGCCGCCACGTGCTGGATCTGGACGTGCCGCTGATCACCCTGCCGGTGATGCCCGGGCGCAACCTGGCGGTGCTGACCGAGGCGGCCACCCGGCTGCACATCCTGCGCACCAAGGGCATCGACCCGGCGGCGATGTTCATCGCGCGCCACAGCAACCTGCTGGAGCGACGCACGCCATGAGCACCGCGCCCTCCTCGCTGATGATCGTGAGCGGGTTGTCCGGCTCGGGCAAATCGGTCGCGCTCAAGACCTTCGAAGACCTGGACTATTACTGCTCGGACAACCTGCCGGTGGAGCTGCTGCCGGACTTCGTGCGCAGCCGCCTGCGCGGCAATCCGCTGGGCGACCAGCGGTTGGCGGTCGGCATCGACGTGCGCAGCCGCAGCGACCTGACCCAGCTCGCGCAGTGGCGCCAGTCCGCCCAGGAGTACGGCATCGAGGCCCGCCTGCTGTTCTTCGAGGCCAGCGACGAAGCCTTGATCAAGCGCTATGCAGACACCCGTCGCCGCCACCCGCTGAGCCATCTCGGCCTGGCCTTGCCCGAAGCGATCACCCGCGAGCGGCAGTTGACCGAGCCGCTGCGCGATCAGGCCGACGCCATCATCGACACCAGTGCGCTCAACGTGCATCAGTTGCGCCGCCGCGTGGTGACCGAGTTCGCGCTCGGCTCGCATGATCGGCTGTCGCTGCTGTTCGAATCGTTCGCCTACAGACGCGGCGTGCCGGCCGAGGCCGATTTCGTGTTCGATGCGCGGGTGCTGCCCAACCCGCACTGGGACCCTGAGCTGCGCCCGCTCACCGGCCGCGATGCCGGCGTGCGCGAGTATCTGGACAACGAGGCCGACGTGCAGCGATACAGCGCGCAGATCGTGGATCTGCTCGATACCTGGCTGCCGCGGCTGCGCAACGACACCCGCAGCTACGTGACCATCGCCTTCGGGTGCACCGGCGGCAAGCACCGCTCGGTCTACATGGCCGAACGCCTGGCCCAGCACGCGCGCACGCAGGGCTGGCCAGAGGTGGCGACGTTTCATCGCGAGCAGGATTGAGGGGCGGGGATTCGGGAATCGGGAATCGTTGAAGCGGCATCCTGCGACGTGAGCGTGCTGCACCTAGGTTGAGGACGTCATGCTTGCTGGCCTCAGGTTGCGATCGCTTGCGAGTGGCTGGCGTGTGGTGGACGCTGCGCAGTCCGACAGCGCTGTAGCTGACGCAACACTGCACGATCGATGCGCTGGCGCCGTCACAAGCCATGCGTCGGTGTCTCCGCCACGCGCATGGTTCCAGTGCCCCGCCCGCCATCGCATGAAAGGCAGCGCTCGCTTGAGACGTGGGCCGCACCGCCGACGCTGCAGACGTCACGGATCAGGGCCACGCATGCAACGACACGATGGCGACATATGCTGCACCCGCTTCGGCTGCAGCACTTCTAAACGGCTATTCAGTTCGCAACACTTCGGTGCGGACAAACGCTATCGCGCAGTCATGCCGACCTGTTAACGTTTCGACATGGCCTGTGGCATTCTCCTCATCACCCATCCCGGCATCGGCGCAGCGTTGTTGAGCGTGGCGACGGGGCTGTTGCGGCATTTGCCGCTGAAGACCGAAGCGTTCGACGTCCCGTTCGATGCAGACCTGGATGCCTTGCTGCCCCAGGCGTCGGCGGCGATGCGGCGGGTCGACGGCGGCGACGGCGTACTGGTCATGACCGACCTGTACGGCGCCAGCCCCAGCAATCTCGCCAGCCGCCTGGCCAGGCTCGGCACACCGGTGCGCCGCGTCTCCGCCCTGAGTCTGCCGATGCTGTTGCGGGTGATGAATTACCCCGAACAAGGTTTGCAGGAGCTGCCCGCCACCGCGGCGGCAGGTACCCGCAACGGAGCGATCATCGACGATGCTTGAACGCGAACTCATTGTGTCCAACCGACTCGGACTGCATGCGCGGGCAACCGCCAAGCTGGTGCAGACGCTGTCGTCCTATCGCAGCAACGCCACGCTGGCGGCCAAGGGCCGCGAAGTGAATGCCAAGAGCATCATGGGCGTCATGCTGCTGGCCGCCGGCCAGGGCACCAAGGTGATGGTGCGGCTGGAGGGCGAAGACGAGGCCGAGGCCCTGCAAGCCCTGGTGGACCTGTTCGAGCGTCGTTTCGACGAGGACAGCTGAGCATGCGCGGCGTCGGTGCCGTTACGACCGGCACGGCGCGATTGCGCCGGGGGCACGCATGAGCGTGCGCCTGCGCGGGCACGGCGCCGCGCGCGGCAATGCGCTCGGGCGCGCACGGGTCCGCCAGAGCCACGCGCTGGAGGTGGCCGAACAACGCGTGCCCGCCAGCCAGGTGGAAACGCAATTGCAGCGGCTGCATGCAGCGATCGACGCGGCCCGCGGCGAGATGCAGCAGTTGCGCGATCGGCTGCATGGTGCGCTGGCGCGCGAGGTGGGCGAGTTTCTCGAGCTGCACGCCTTGTTGCTGGACGATCCCGAACTGCTGCAGGGTCTGGACGAGCTGATTCGTACCCACCGCTACAGCGCCGACTACGCCTTGTGCGTGCAACGCGACCGGCTGGCGGCGGTGTTCGACGGCATGGAGGACGCCTACCTCAAGAGCCGCATGGACGATCTGGACCATGTCATCGGCCGCATCCACGCGTTCCTGCACAAGCGCGCCCCCGACCTCAAGGGCGTGGCCGGGGAGATCCTGGTCTGCGACAACGTGGCGCCGTCCGAACTGGCGCAGTTGCAGGCCCAGGGCGTGGTCGGCATCGTCACCGCTGCCGGCAGCGCGCTGTCGCATAGCGCGATCCTGGCGCGTAGCCTGCATCTGCCCCTGGTCGTGGGTGTTGGCGAAGCATTGCAGCGGATCGACGATGGCGATGTGCTGATCGTCGATGCCGGCTCCGGCCAGGTGATCGTCGATCCCACGCCCGAACACCTGCGCGACTACCGCGAACGCCTGCGCGCATTGGCCAAGGAACAGCGCGAACTCGGGCGCCTGCGCTCCAAGCCCACGCGCACGCGCGACAACGTCGACATCACCCTGCTCGCCAACGCCGAATCGCTGGAAGACGTCGCCAGCGCGCACGCGCTGGGCGCCAGCGGGCTGGGGCTGTATCGCACCGAATTCCTGTTCCTGCAGCGCAACGAGCTGCCCGACGAAGACGAGCAGTTCCAGACCTATCGCGATACCGTGCTGGGCATGAGCGGCCGCCCGGTCACCATCCGTACGCTGGACCTGGGCGCCGACAAGGCCGACCGCACCGGGCTGACACTGAGCGACGAGGACAACCCGGCACTGGGCCTGCGCGGGGTGCGGCTGTCGCTCGCCCGGCCGGCGGTGGCGCAGGCGCAGCTGCGCGCCATCCTGCGCGCCTCCGGCTACGGGCCGGTGCGCATCCTGGTGCCGATGGTCAGTGGCCGCGAGGAAATCCAGTTGCTGCGCAAGCAGCTGAAGAAACTGAGTACGCAGCTGCGCGAAGAGGGCCACGAGATCGCCGAGCATATTCCGCTCGGTGCGATGATCGAGGTGCCTGCGGCGGCGCTGGCGCTGGATTGTTTCATCGACGACATCGACTTCCTGTCGATCGGCACCAACGATCTGGTGCAGTACCTGCTGGCGGTGGACCGCAACAACGAAGCGCTGGGCGAGCTGTACTCGCCGCTGCACCCGGCGGTGCTGCGCCTGATCGCGCAGGTGATCGCCATCGGGCGCACCTACGGCAAGCCGGTGGCGGTGTGCGGCGAGATCGCCGGCGACCCACGCTTCGCGCCGATGTTGCTGGCGCTGGGGCTCACCGAATTCAGCCTGCATCCGGGCACCCTGCTGGAAGTGCGCCGCGCCATTCGCGACAGCCATCTGGGCGAACTGCGTGTGCACGGCGAAAAATTGCTGCGCGCGCGCGACCGCAAGGGTATCGAGAAATGGCTGGCAGCCATCGCACACGGCTGCAGCGGCAAAAGCAGCTAGGACAGCGCAGCTGCACCTCCTTCTCCCGCTTGCGGGGGAAGGTGCCCGTAGGGCGGATGGGGGCGCCGCGCCGATCATCGACCCGGCACTCAATCACCCAGTCACTACCGACGGACCAACTTGGGGGCGTCGTGGCGGCATGCAGCGTTTGCCAAGCGCGCCGGCGAGCCGGCGGCGCCCCATCGACCGTCCGCAAGCGCGCCGACACTGTATGTTTCGTCACCGTGCGCAAGCGATAATGCCGTGCTGACCCAGCACCGCGTCTTCCACTGACGGCGCGCCCACTCTTCCAGGGAGCCGCGCATGGCCGAAGCCGTCCGCCACGACAAGACCGCGCGCCAGCTGCGATTGCTGTCCGACGCGCTGGATAGCGGACGCCTGGGGCCGGTACGCCGGCTGGTCAATACGCTGGCGCCGGCGGAGATCGGCAACCTGCTCGAATCCTTGCCGCCGGGCAAGCGCGAAGTGGTGTGGGGGCTGGTCGATCCGGAAGACGATGGCGAGGTGCTGCTGCACGTCGGCGACGAAGTGCGCGAAAGCCTGCTGGCCGACATGGATCCGGACGAGATCGTCGCTGCGGTCGAAGACCTGGACATCGACGACCTGGCCAACCTGGTCGAAGACCTGCCAGACACCGTCATCGACGAAGTGCTCAAGTCGATGGATCGCGAGAACCGCGAACGGCTCGAACAGGTGCTGTCGTATCCGGAAGACACCGCCGGCCGCCTGATGAACCCGGACGTGGTGACGGTGCGCGCCGACGTCAATGTCGATGTGGTGCTGCGTTACCTGCGCCTGCGCGGCGAGCTGCCCGATCATACCGACCACCTGTACGTGGTAAGCCGTCGCCACCAGTATCTGGGCCGCGTGCCATTGGCAGCGCTGGTCACCCACGAGGACAGCACCCCGGTCAACCGGCTGATCGACGACGAGCAGCCGGCCATCGACGTGGGGGACGGCTCGGACGAAGTGGCACGCCGCTTCTCCGACCACGACTGGATCTCCGCGCCGGTGGTGGACGACAACAACATCCTGCTCGGCCGCATCACCATCGACGACGTGGTCGACATCATCCGCGAGCAGGCCGAGCACCAGGCCTTGAGCGCCGCCGGTCTGGACGAGGACGAGGACATGTTCAGCCCGGCGCGGCGCGCGTTCCGGCGCCGCCTGATCTGGCTGGGCATCAACCTGTGCACCGCGTTCCTGGCGTCCAGCGTGGTCAGCCAGTTCGAAGGCACCATCGAGAAGCTGGTGGCGCTGGCGGCGCTGATGCCGATCGTGGCCGGCATGGGCGGCAACGCCGGAACCCAGGTCTTGGCATTGATGGTGCGCGGCCTGGCGCTGGGGCAGATCGGCTCGTCCAACGTGATGACCCTGCTCAAGAAGGAGCTCACCGTGGCGCTGATCAACGGCCTGTGCCTGGGCGTCGGGCTCGGCCTGATCGTGCTGGCATGGTTTCGCCAACCGATGCTGTCGCTGGTGATCGGCACCGCCCTGACGGTGAACATGCTGACCGCCGCCTTCGGCGGCGTCCTGGTGCCGGTGACGCTCAAACGCCTGGGCTTCGATCCCGCGCTGGCCGGCGGGGTGATCCTGACCACGCTGACCGACGTGATGGGCTTTCTGAGCTTCCTCGGCCTGGCCACATTGATCCTGCTGCGCTGAGGCGGCCCCCATCGCCGCGACGCGACAGACGCGCCATATGCGTGATACTCCAGGCCTGTATTAATGCGGGAGGCGTGCGTGATCGGTCGTTACGTGATATTGGGTCTTCTGGCGCTGGCGCTCGCCGGCTGTTCGAGCATGCGTGGTCCCGGCGATGGACGAAGCGGCCATTTCGTCACTCGCACCCTGCAGATGGAAGGTCGCCTGTATCGGTACCAGGTGTTCGTGCCGGCGGCCAAGGCGCCGCAGCCACGGCCCATCGTGTTGTTCCTGCATGGTTCCGGCGAGCGCGGCGACAACGGCCGCGATCAGGCCGAGGTCGGGCTTGGCCCCTATCTGAGCGCGCATGCCGACCGGTTCCCCGCGCTGGTGGTGCTGCCGCAGGTTCCCGAGAACGAAGAGTGGCTGGGAATCAACGCGCGCATGGCGATCGCCGCGCTGGATGCGGCCAGTGCGGAGTTCGCGGCCGATCCGCAGCGCACCTACCTGACCGGCATGTCGATGGGCGGTTACGGCGCCTGGGAGATCGGCTTGATGCAGCCGCGGCGCTTCGCGGCGATCGTGCCGATCTGCGGCGCGCTGAAGGCACCGCGCGAGGAACGCCGCACGCTCTATGTCAGCCTGGTCGCCAAGGAAGCCGACCCGTATACCGCGGCGGTCACCCAGCTCAAGCACGTGCCGATCTGGATGTTCCATGGCGCCAACGACGATTCGGTGCCGCCACACGACGACCGCGCGTTGTACCGCGCGGGCAAAGGCGTGGGTGCGAACCTGCGCTACAGCGAGTATCCCGACGGCAACCACAATGCCTGGGACGCGACCTACGCGGACCCGGCAATGTGGGAGTGGATGTTCAAACAGCGGCTGCGCTGAGGACGGCCGCTGCCCGGACCCGGCAGTGGTATGCGTGCACGCCGGTTCCGGGCGTGCCATCCACATCCACCCGACCCTGCCGGCGACGTCGCGTTCGCCGCGTCAGTGGTGATAGCCGGTGTCGGCAGTGATCTTGCCGCGAAACACGCGGTACGACCACACCGTATAGCCCAGGATCAGCGGCAGCAGCATGACCAGGCCCACCATCGCGAACGCCTGCGAGGACGGCGGCGCCGCCGCCTGCCAGATGGTGTAGATGGGCGGCACCAGATACGGCCACATGCCCAGTACCAGGCCGACGAAGCCCAGCACGAACAAGCCCATCGCCAGCAGGAACGGCGGCGTATCCGGCTGCCCGGGCGCACTGGCGCGCCACAATGCGATCCCCACCACGGCCACCAGCAGCGGCACCGGCATCAGCCACAGGTAATGCGCGCCGGTGAACCAGCGTTCCATCACGTGCGATTGCAACGACGGCAACCAGGCGCTGACCAGCCCGATGAAGATCAACACGCTGATGGTCAGCGGCCGGGTCAGTTGGCGCGCCAGCTGCTGCACATGGCCGTCGGTCTTGAGGATCAGCCAGGTGCTGCCGAGCAGGGCGTAGCCGAACACCAACGCCGCACCGGTCAGCATCGCGAACGGACTGAACCACCCCCAGACGCCGCCGACATACCGGTCGTTCTCGATCGGCAGCCCCTGCACCAGCGCCCCCAGGATCACGCCCTGCGCGAAGGTGGCCAGAATCGATCCGGCCGCGAACGCGTTGCTCCACAGCCGCCGCGAGCGCTGCGCCTTGAAACGGAACTCGAACGCCACGCCACGGAACACCAGCGCCATCACCATCAGCAGCACCGGCAGATACAGTGCCGACAGGATCGCCGCATAGGCCTTGGGGAAGGCCGCCAGCAGGCCCGCCCCGCCCAGCACCAGCCAGGTTTCGTTGCCGTCCCAGATCGGCGCGGCGGTGTTCATCATCAGATCCAGCTGCTGTTCGTCGCGGCGAAACGGCGCCAGGATGCCGATCCCGAGCACAAAGCCGTCCAGCACCACGTACATCAGCACGCCGAAGCCGATCACCGCGAACCACGCCACCGGCAACACGCTCGTCATGTCCATCACACCGCTCCGTCGATGGGTTCGTCGGCGGCCGACAGCGGTCGCGCCGGAGTGTGTTCGCCGTGATCCAGCTGCGGCGCGTCGTGCGGAGTCGGCCCGATCTTGCCGATCTTGACCAGATACCAGATGCCCCAGCCGAACACGAACGCATAGCCGGCCACATAGACTGCCAACGAGATCGCGGTCATCCAGGCCGACTGCGGGCCCACCGCATCGGCGGTGCGCAGCAGCCCATAGACCACATAGGGCTGCCGGCCCATCTCGGTGACGAACCAGCCCGAGAGCAGCGCGACGAAACCGCTCGGCAGCATCCAGCGCCACACCGTCAGCAGCCAGCGCCACTGCAGCAGGCGGCCGCGCCACCACGCGAACGCCGACACCCAGGCCACCAGCAGCATCAAGGTCCCCAGCCCCACCATGATGCGGAAGGCGAAGAACACCGGCATCACCGGCGGGCGCTCGGCCGCCGGCACCGTGGTCAACGGTGGAATGCTGCCCTCCAGGCTATGGGTCAGGATCAGGCTGCCCAGGCGCGGAATCGCCAGCTCGTACGCATTCCGCTCGGCCTGCGCATCGGGCAAGGCGAACAGCACCAGCGGAACACCCTCGCCCGGCTCGCCTTCATGCCAGTGCGCTTCCATCGCGGCGATCTTCATCGGCTGGTGCTCGAGCGTGTTCAGGCCATGCATATCGCCAACCACGATCTGCAGCGGCACGGTGATCGCAGCGAACACCACCGCCAGTTTGAGCATGTGCAGGCCCGCCTCGCGGTGCACGCCACGCTGCAGATACCACGCGCCCACCGCACCCACCACGAAGCAGGTGGTGATGAACGATCCCAGCGCCATGTGCGCCAGACGGTACGGGAAGGACGGGTTGAAGATGATCTGCAGCCACGCCACCGGGTGCACGATGCCATCGATCACCTCGTAGCCGGCCGGCGTCTGCAGCCAGCTGTTGGAGGACAGTATCCAAAACGTGGAAAACAAGGTCCCCAGCGCCACCATGCAGGTGGCGAGGAAATGCAGGCGTTCGGAAATGCGCCCCCAGCCGAACATCATCACGCCCAGGAAGCTGGCTTCGAGGAAGAACGCGGTCAGCACCTCGTAGCTCAACAGCGGGCCGATCACCCCCCCGGCGATGCGGCTCAGCTCCGGCCAGTTGGCGCCGAACTGGAACGCCATCACGATGCCGCTGACCACGCCCATGCCGAAGGACACGGCGAAGATCTTCTGCCAGAAGAAGTACAGCTCGCGCCAGACCGGCAGACGCGTGCGCAGCCAGCGCCATTCGAGGAACGCCAGCAAACTGGACAGCCCGATGGTGAACGCAGGGAACAGCACGTGGAACGCGATGACGAACCCGAACTGGATCCGCGACAACAACAGGGCGTCCATGGAGAACCCTCCAGGAGTGAGTGGACCGTTGGCGCATCGGCGGTCGATCGACCGCATTCGCCTGCGCTACGCCGTCATGATAAGGACGCCCGCCTCGGTTCCCGATGCGACACGGCGTCGCATCTGCGTCGAACCGTCGCGGCCTTCCTGCATCGGGATGCTACGCCTGCTGTGTAACGCAACATGTGTTTTCTGCCACAACGGCGTCCGCCCGTATCCGCTGCCCGGAGACGGCAGACGCGACGGTTGCTCGTGCAGGCGCATGCAATGATGCCCGCACGCTGCAACCGGCCTGTACCTGCCTCCTGGCGGCCATCGGATGCTTCCGGCTCCGGCAGGTGCGTTGCCACCGAAGCTTGAGACACGCGGGCCGGCGAGCGGCAGCGCGGAGCGCTGCCTCACGTGGTGCTGGTGCCGTCACACCGTGCGGCGGATGCGCCGGGCGATTTCGCTGACCAGCGCAATGGCGACGGTCAGCCCGACCATCGACAGGAACTGCACCTGCGTTTCTGCCGAACGGGCCAGCAGCACGAAGATCATCGCCAGGATCGCCAAGGCCAGCACGGTCAGGAACGGATAGCCGCGCATGCGGAACGGCAACGCGACGCCGGCGCGATCGGCACGCGCACGCAGGATCAATTGCGACAGCAGCGAGATCGTCCACACCAGCAGGCAGGTGGCACCGACGATGTTGAGCAGCATCGGCAGCACTTTGGTGGGATACAGCAGTTCCAGCACCGCTGCGGCGAAACCGAACAGTACGCTGGCGACCACTGCCGCCAACGGCACCTGTTCCTTGCTGGTCCTGCTCAACCAGTGCGGCGCTTCGCCACGCTGCGCCAGCGAGAAGATCATCCGCGAGGCGCCGTACAGGTTGGCATTGAGCGCCGACAACAACGCCACCACCGCCACCAGGGTGATCGCGGTGGCCGCGCCGGGAATGCGCGCCACGTCCAGCACCGCCGCGAACGGCGAGCCGAGTGCGGCACTGGTCCACGGCACCACCGCCACGATCACGCTGATCGAGCCGATGTAGAAGACCAGGATGCGCCAGGCCACGGTACGGATGGTGCGCGCCAGGCTACGGCCCGGGTCGGCGGTTTCCGCAGCGGCCACTGCCACGATCTCGGTGCCGCCGAAGGCGAACACCACCACCAGCAAGGCAGCACCGACGCCGGCCAGGCCGTTGGGGGCGAAGCCACCGTTCTGCGTGAAATTGGCCACGCCCGGCGAGGCCACGCCGGGCAGCCAGCCGGCCAGCAGAGCGAAGCCGATCAGCAGGAACACCACGATCGCCACCACCTTGAGGATGGCGAACCAGAATTCGAACTCGCCGAAGTTACGCACACCCAGCAGGTTGATCGCGGTGAAAACAGCCATGAACAGCGATGCCAGCAGCGGAACCGGCAGGCTGGGCCACACCGACGCCAGCAACCCGGCCGCGCCGACCGCCTCGGCCGCAATCACCACCACCACCTGAAACCACCAGAGCCAGCCCACCGTGGCGCCGGCGGTCGGCCCCATGGCATCGGCGGCATACACCGAGAACGCCCCGCTGGACGGCTTGGCCGCCGCCATCTCGCCCAACGCGTTCATCACGATGATCACCAGCGCACCGGCGATCAGATACGACAGCAGTACCGCTGGCCCGGCCTTCTGGATGCCAACGCCCGAGCCCAGGAACAGCCCGGCACCGATCGCAGTGCCCAGGCCCATCATCATCAATTGCCGCGGTTTCAGCGCGTGGCGCAAGGCGGGCGCGGCGGTCGAAGCGTTCTGGGCAACAGGATCGGTCGGAAGCGACATGGAAGGAATCGGGAAAGGTGGTAGCCCGACACGATACCGCGTCGCGGCGCCCATCGCGCCTCTTGACGTCGAGGCCTGGGACAGGCGAAGGCGGGGGCAACGCAGCCAGGCCAGGCGCGACGGTTGGCAACGACCGCGCCACGCCGTGTCCGGCGCACACCGCCGCTCCGCTGTGCTGCGGTGCACACCCACCGGCAGAGACGTTGGCGATCACGCCCACGCCTTGAACAGCAGTCGCATGGCGACCTGAAGCCACGCTTGTGTCGCGCCCCTCCTATCGCGGCGCTGCACAAGCGGCCACCGGCTCTGCCCGGCGACGAGGCACAGGCCTGCCTGCACGACCTGCGCGGGCAGGTCGAAGCCAGGCTCCCCTCCACGCACGCGCGGCGCCCCGCGGGCCTGCCTGCCGCATTGAAAAGATCCCCGGCGCTGCCGGGGATCTGTGGTGATGCGCGACGCCGACGCTTACTCCGCCAGGTTCGTGCCTGCGCCTGCGGTGGCGATCACCTTGGCCTTGACCTGCGCGGCCGGGGTGACGGTGTAGATGTAGCCCAACGGTTCCGGAAACACCTTCGAACTGATCCAGGTGGTGGCGTTGGCGTAGGGCTTGCTGCCGTCCGGAGTGCTCCAGGTGATGCCGCCGCCGACGTAGTTGTTGATCAGGTCCCAATAGCCGATCTCGCTGCTGTCGCGCGAGGTCACCGGGTTCTTGATGTTCTCGAAATAGTTGGATTCGATCTTGGCCACCCCGCCCATGCGCACATTGATGCCGGAGGTGGTGACGTTGTTGAAGTAGTTGTTGTAGATGTGGCTCAGGCCGCGCCGCTGCAGCGGTACGCGCGACTCCACGTTCTCGAAGCGGTTGTGGTGATAGGTGGTGCGCGCCGCCGAGTTCTTGCTGTCGCTATCGCTGAAGCCGTTGAGCGCGACCTTCTGATAGTTGTAGACATGATTGTAGGACACGGTGACGTGGTGCACGCCCTTCTTCATGTCGATGCCGCCATCGAAAGAGGCATCGCCGGCGCCCGAGCATTTGGTCAACGACGCGAAGACCGTGTTGTGGTCGATCCAGATCCTGGATGGCTCGCCGCTGGAGTTTCCTTCCAGCGAAATCGAGTCCGCCGCCTCACCGCCCTGCAGCAGGCCGATGGTCATGTTCTGGATGATCACGTTGTGCGCATCGCCGACCACGCGCAGGCCGAAGTTCGCCGCCGAGCCGTTGGCGCCCTTGATGGTGATGTTGCTCTTGTTCTTGATCTGCACGGTCTTGGCCGGCAGCTTCCATTGCGCGCACACATTCTTGATGGTGCCGAAGTCGAACTTGCCGGTGTAGTTGAGAACCAGCCCACCGCTGCCGGAGTAACCATCGATCGCCGCCTGCATTGCCTCGAAACTGGCCACGTTGACCGGTGTCTTGTTGCCGCCACCGGTGGTGGCGGCGCCGTATCCGACCGGCCCGGCGATCGCGCCGGCAGCGCAGGCGGACAGTGCGAGCGCAAGCGCGCCCTGGAGCATCTTGCTAGTCATGCAGCCTCTCCCAAAAAAGTCGATGAGCGCTGCGTCGCGCCTGCGCAGTGGCAATGGCGACGACAACGCGTTACGTGGGGGGCTGCATTCTTCGCGCGCCTTGAAACAGAAAACAATTATCCATCTTTGAAACTTTGACGTACCCCGGTGTTCTCCTTGCAGGACATGCAAAAGAGACAGCATGGGACAGCAGGGACAGGACACCGGCGCAACGCACGCTGGCGCCCGCAGGATCGACGCATTGCCGCCACCACCCGAAAGAACTGCATGCGTCTTTCAAGCTGCACTGCCGTCGTACCGCAGCAGCTGCAAGCAAGCACGGCCAACAGTCGCCCTTCCCCGCCTGGCGGCGAGCGCAGTGGTTTCGTCAGCTGCGCTGAGGCGACGACGACCGCGGAGGCTGCATCGCAACCAGCCCGGCGATACGCAAATGACGCATCGCTCGCTCAGGCCATGTCGGTAACCGGATGCACCGTTGCGCCTGTTGCGCGCGCACGGTCGCGCACCTGTGCGCTGCGCTTACCGGCGCTGCTGCGCGGCCGTTTCGTACCTGCGCCACGCAGCAGCGAGGCGAACCAAACGCCGATATGTCGATCCACCCAACGACCCTGCACGTCGGCGATGATCGCCACTGGCCGTCCGCCGGCAGCTGCCCCCCCAAGGCGGGCCGCAGACGCGATCATCGCCTTGCCCAAGCGCGCGAGGCCTACCAGTGCGCAGAACGCAGCAGGAATGCTGGCGGGCGTATTCGCCAACCCGCTGCGCGCACCGGCCTGCAGCTTGCAGCGGCGCGTCCGCCTGCTCGGTTCAGATCGTGCGGCTGGGGCTGGCCAGTGCCCGTGCGCCGGCCACCTCGCTGCAGGCCCACGGGGTGTGGTCATCGAGAAAATCGCCGACCAGCCGCATGCAGGCCACGCGTTCTTCCACGTGCGGCATGTGGCTGGACTGCGCGAACACGTGCCAGCGCGCATCCGGAATCAGGCGTGCGTAGGGTTCGACGGTTTCCGCAGTGGCTTCGTCGTACCTGCCCGAAAGCACCAGCGTGGGCGCATTGATGCGGTGCAGGCGCTCGATGATGCTCCAGTTGCGCAGGCTGCCCACCACGTGGAATTCGGTCGGCCCGTTCATGGCGTGGTACACGGTGGGATCGGCGTCGATGGCGGCGAAGGTGCGGGCCACCTCGTCGGGCCAGGGCAACACGCGGCACACGTGGCGGGCGTAGAACACCTGGCTGGCGGCGCGATAGGCCGGATGGTCCAGCGTGCCCGCCGCCTCGTGTTCGTCCAGGACCGCCTGTACCGGCTCGGGCAGTTCGGCGCGCAGCCGCAATGCTGCGGCCCGCCACAGCCCCATCGACGCCGGCGAATTGGCGATCACCAGCGCGCACAGGCCAGCAGGGCGCCGCACCGCATGCTCGGCCGCCAGCATGCCCCCCCACGACTGCCCCAGCAATGCGTACCGCGCAAAGCCCAGGTGCGTGATCAAGGCCTGCAGCTCGTCCAGAAACAGCCCCACCGTCCAGAAGCCGGGATCGGCGTTGGGCAGGTGGGTGGAGCGGCCATTGCCGAGCTGGTCGTAATGGATCACCGCACGGCCACCGGCAGCCAGATCCCTGAAACTGTCGACGTAGTCGTGCGTGCAACCGGGCCCGCCGTGTAACACCACCAGGGGGCAGGCGTCGCTGCGCAGGTCGCCGGTGATGCGGTACCAGGTGCGGTAGCCGCGGAACTCGACGTAACCTTCGGTGGACTGCATGACCTGCGCCTGCTGTGCGGCAATGATGACCAGCGAGCCTAGCGGGCATGCCGCTCCGCGTGTACTGGCAAATCTCCCAGGTTTGCGGCGCCCGGTGCCCGGCGGCGGTCGAGCGGCCGAAGAGCGGCCAGCAACACGTCGCGAGCAGTCGTCAGGCGGGTGTGGACGGCGCGCAGGAACCGCAGTGGACGAGCGGTACATGCCGATCCGGGCACCGGCCGCGCCCGCCGGGCGGGGAGCGCAGTCGTCTTGTCAGCCGCTCTAAGGCTCCAGCAACCGGTAGTGCATGCCCCGCACCACCGCCTCGACCCGGTTGCGTGCGCCCAGTTTTCGCGCGGCCGAATTCAGGTGTAGGTTCACCGTGGCCGTGGACCGATTCAGCGCGGCAGCGATGCTCTTGGCGGTGAGCCCCTTGGCCGAGTAGTGCAGGCATTCGCGCTCGCGCCGGGTCAGCACGATGTGGTGACAGCGACGCTCCTGCGGGTCCAGCAGCTCCTGCGCGCGTGCCTGGAAGGCGTGGGCAATCAGCATGAACGCAGAGAGCTGCGCTTCGGCCAGGCGCGGCGCTTCGGCCGCCGCGGCGTCGACCGCGCCACTGAAGGTCGCGAATGCGCCGCCCGGCAGATGCAATGGCACGGTGACACCGGTTGCCATGCCGCTGTCGCACAGGTAGCGCGTGACCTGGCGGTGCTGCCCGCCGACATACTCCACCCCGGAGGCGCCGCCGTCGTTGCGGTAGGACCAGACGAATGGCGTGGTACGCCGCGTCGCGCGCTGCTGCACCGGATCGTGCTGGTAGTAGCCGTGCGCGCACCACACGTCCTGCATGTCGCCGGGGGCATTGCGCTGCATGAACACCGTCGGCGTGATCAGCGCGCCCTCGATGCTCAGTGGAACCGGCGCGTAGTCGTACACCAGCGACTGGAAACCCAGCGCGCTGATGTCGCCAAAGACCCGGTCCAGACAGGCATCCAGCGTATGCCGTGCCTGCAGATCGTGGTCCAGGCTGGCCAGTGAGTCGAACATGGGTGTCCTTCGCGGAAAACCAGCGCACTGGAAGGGATCCAGCACGGAAAACCTAGCATTTTTACCAGTGGATGGGTGCGGCGGCCACATTATCGTCACAATGCCGGTCGCGCAGCGGTGGCTTCGTTCGCAAGGCGACGCGCGCGGCCCCGGCCCCCCTCACAGCGGACACCTGCATGACCGATACCCCACGCCGCGACGACGCGGCCGCGCTGGAACGCTTCGGCTATGCGCAGGAGCTCAGGCGCCAGCTCACGCTGAAGGATCTGCTGATCTACGGGCTGGTGTTCATGGTGCCCACCGCGCCGTTCTCGATCTTCGGCGGGGTATTCGACATCAGCGCGGGAATGGTGCCGCTGACCTATCTGGTGGGCTTCGTGGCGATGCTGTTCACCGCGCTGAGCTACCAGCAGATGTCGCAGGCGTTCCCGGTGGCCGGCTCGGTCTATGCCTATGTGGGGCGCGGATTGAGCAGCGGCATGGGGTTCCTGGCCGGGTGGGCGATCCTGCTGGACTATCTGCTGGTGCCGACCCTGCTGTACGTGGTCGGCGCCAATGCGATGCATACCGTGTTTCCCTCCGTGCCGCAGCCGGCGTGGATCGCCTTCTTCGTGGTGCTCAACACCGTGGTCAACCTGCGCGGCATCGAAACCACCGCACGCGCGAACCGGTTTTTCCTGTACGCGCAACTAGCAGTGCTGGCGCTGTTCGTGGTGCTGGCGACCCTGGCCATCCAGCGCGGCGTCAACGGCGCGCACTGGAGCCTGCGCCCGTTCTACAACCCGCAAGCATTCTCGCCGCAGCTGATCTTCAGCGCCTTGTCGGTCGCAGTGGTGTCGTTCCTGGGCTTCGACGCGATCTCCACGCTGTCGGAGGAAACCCGTGGTGGCAACCGCGTGGTCGGCCGCGCGACCTTGCTGGCGTTGGTGCTGGTGGCCGGCCTGTTCGTGCTGCAGACCTGGCTGGCGGCATTGCTGCAGCCCAACCTGCAGCGCTATCCCGATGCGCAGGCCTCCAACGATGCCTTCTTCGAAATCGGGCGGCTGATCGCCGGGCCATGGCTGCAGATCGTCATCGCGTTGACGGTGGCCATCAGCGCGGCGATCGCCAATTCCTTGGTCGCACAGGCGGCGACCTCGCGCCTGCTGTTCGCCATGGCACGTGATCGTCAGCTGCCGGCCTTCCTGCGCCACATCCATCCGCGCACCGCAGTGCCGCAGCGCGCGATCCTGCTTGTCGCAGCGCTGAGCATGGTGCTGGGGGAAGTGTTCGTCGGCCAGATCGCGTTGTTGTCGTCGCTATGCAACGTCGGCGCGCTGAGCGCCTTCGTGTTGTTGCATATCGCCGTGCTCTGGCACTTCCGTCGACGCGCCGGCATCGTGCTGCATGGTCTGGTGCCGTCGATCGGCATCGTGATCCTGAGCTATGTGCTGATCAATGCCGACCGGCACGCGCAACTCGGCGGCGTGGCATGGATGTGCATCGGTGTGGCCGTGCTGGCATTCCTGAAGCATAGCGGTCGCTCCACCCACTTCCGCGCCAGCGACGCACGCGAATAACCGCGGCCGCCCGTCCGGCACATCGATCGAGACACTCGCGCAGGCAGCCGGCAGGCCACGCTGCCAACGCGCGCCGACACTGCGCAGCTGCAGCCGATCGCCGCATCACAGGTGCGCCGTCACCGCTGCGTTCGACGCAGCCGGACGCTCTCATTCGCCCACGCATCACGCCCGCTCCTGTGGCCTGCCACCAGTGCTGCGCACGCATCAATGCGCTGTACGCCGGAGCCGTACGGTCGCGATACTGCCATCTGCCGCCCTGCCAAATCGGTAATGTATTTTTGCATATAACTTATCTCCGAACGAGATAGTTAGCACATATTCATTTTTGTACATTCGCTAGTCTCGTCGAGCGCCAACGATGGCGCCGCGGGTTGTGGCCCCCGCCGCAGCCCGTTGTTCCCTGACGAGAAGGACTATCCATGAATCGCAAGAATGCGTTGTATCTGGCGCTGTTCTCGGCTGTTTCCGGCTCTGCGCTGGCAGCGCCGCCTACCGAAATGGACGCCGCACCGGTGAGTTCGGCGCCTCAGGCGGCCAAGCTGGGCGGGGCGTCGTTGCAGTCGGCCGCGCTGCGGGGCGGCATCGTGCCGACGCGTGTGGCGCAACTGGCGGCGCCGACCAGCCAGGAACTCGGCCGCGTACGTGAGCGGCGCGTCGCGCAGGTCAAACATGGCCAACCGCTGCAGATCGGCTTCTCGCGCGCACTGAAGCAGCCGTCGGTGAACCTGGCCAAGCTGGATTGGCAGATGGCAGGCGACGGTTCGCGCGTTGCCACCTTGAAACTCGGCTCGGCGCAGGCCGCTGCGCTGCGTGCGGCACTTGTCCTGCGTGGCGCCGGCGCGACGCCGGGCGACCCGTCCAGGGTCACGCTGCGCTTTGCCGGTGACGACGGCCGCGTGTTCGAGCAGTCCGGCGCCAGCTTCGTGACCACCGGCGATGCCATCGGCTGGTCGCCGACGGTCAGCGGCGAAAACCTGCTGGTGGAAATCTCCTTGCCCGCAGGCCTGTATCCGGAAAACTTCAGCCTGAGCGTGCCGCAGGTGTCGCATCTGGACATCAGCCCCACCGCCAGCACGCGCGACATGATGACCATTGCCATCGGCGAGAGCGATGCCTGTCAGAACGACGTGATGTGCCGCACCAACCCCACTGCAGGCTTCACCAATGCGTCCAAGGCGGTGGCACGGATGGTGTTCACCACCAGCCAGGGCTCGTTCCTGTGCACCGGCACGCTGCTCAACAACACCAATACGCCCAAGCGCAACCTGTTCTGGACCGCGGCGCATTGCATCAGCAACCAGACGGTGGCCAACACCTTGCAGACCTACTGGTTCTACGACGCGGCGCGTTGCAATGGCAATACCGTCAGCCCGCAGGCGACCACGCTCAGCGGCGGCGCGTTCCTGCGCCATGCCAACAGCACGCGTGACACCGCATTGCTGGAACTGAAGACCGCACCGCCCAGCGGGGCGTTCTACGCCGCCTGGACCAGCGCGGCGATCGCTTCCACCAGCACATCGATCGTCGGCATCCATCACCCGTCCGGCGACGTCAAGAAGTATTCGCTGGGCACGGTCAATGCGCTCAACACCTCCATCGACGGCAAGAGCCCGCTGTATCGGGTGGTCTGGAGCGATGGCGTCACCGAGGGCGGTTCTTCGGGCTCGGGCCTGTTCACCATCGCCAGTGGCGGTGCGTACCAGCTGCGCGGCGGCCTGTACGGCGGCTACTCGTTCTGCACCGCGCAGAGCGATCCGGATTACTACTCGCGTTTCTCGGACGTGTACTCCTCGATCTCGAGCTTCTTCGGGCAGTAAGCGGCCGATGCACGTGGCAGGCGATCGGCTCGCCTGCCATGTGCGATCGCAGCGTGCGCGCTGGCGCCTTGCCACTGCGCACGCTGCGGGCCGGCAGCGCGAACACGGCAGGCCGTGCAGCCTGCCACGTTTGGTCACCGCAATGCGGTGCGGCGTGTCGGCGCTACCCTATGCTCCCGCCACGCCCCTGGAGCCGCCATGTCCGTACCCTCCCGACCGCACTCCCGCCGTACGCTGCTGCGGCTGGCGTTGGCCACGGCAACGTCGATGGCGGTCGGTCCGTTGGTCGCGGCGTCGCGGGCCGGTGCCGGACACGCGCAACCGGCAGATGCGGCCAGGGCTCCGGAACCCGGCTTTCCGGCCGAAGGCAGCGTGCTGGTGCTGCTGGGGACCAAGGGGGGGCCGACACCGTCGCCGTTGCGCGCTGCCGCCGCCAACGCACTGGTGATCGATGGGCAACCCTATCTGATCGATTGCGGCAATGGCGTGGCACAGCAGTTGGCCAAGGCCGGCATCCAGCTCCCTGCGCTGCGCGACATCTTCGTGACCCACCATCATTCCGACCATAACGCCGACCTGCTCAATGTGGTGTGGCTGGCCTGGGCCAGCGGCCTGCAGACGCCGGTGCACCTGTATGGCCCACCGGGCATCGGCAGGATGGTGGATGCCTTCGTGGAGATGAATGCCATCGACATCGACGCGCGCATGCGCGAAGAAGGCCGTCCGGCATTCAGGCCGCTGATCCATGTACACGAATTCGACCGGCCCGGCAGCGTGCTGAAGAACGACCAGGTCGAGGTCACCGCCACCTTGGTGGATCATTACACGCTCGCACCGGCATTCGCCTACCGCTTCCAGGCGCGCGACCGCAGCGTGGTGTTTTCCGGCGACACGCGTTATCTGCCGGCACTGGCCGACTTCGCCAAGGACGCCGACATCCTGGTGCACGAGGTGATGTACCTACCGGCGCTGAAGAAGCTGCTCGAGACCGACGACAACGCCCCTACCCTGCTCGATCACCTGCTCAAGAGCCATTCCACCAGCGAGCAGGTCGGCAGGATTGCCGCTGCCGCCCGCGTCAGGATGCTGGTGCTCAACCACTTCGTGCCCGGCGGCGATGCCTCCATCACCGATGCGATGTGGAGCGAGGGCGCACGCAGGCACTACAGCGGCCCGATCGTGGTGGGCAAGGATCTGATGCGGCTGTAGACGCAGCGGCCGCATCGGATGCGGTGATGCTCAGGCCGGAACCGGCGCACGCGCACCCCAGACCTGCGCGCCTGCCTTGCAATACCGTTCGATGAACGCCTGCTGCGACGGCAGCTGGTCCACTGCCTGCCGGATCGGCACGGCAATGCCGTCGAGTAGCCGTTGCAGATCATGGTCGGAGAACGCGCGCGTCAGCGGGTGATGCTGTTCGGGCATGAGGCCCTGGCCCATCAGCACGTGGGTCCAGGAATCGACACGAAACAGCTCGTCGGTGCCCTGCCAGGCATGCGCGCGTTCGCGCCATGCGCGCAGGCGCAGCGCCAGCGACTCGGGCAGCTCCATCTCGCGGCACTGCCGCCACAGCGGCTCATCGCGCCGGGTCGCGTGGTAATGCAGGGTGACGAAGTCGCGCACATGCTCCATCTCGGCGCGGCTGACATCGTTGAACAGCTGCACCTGCGAGGGCGCGATGCCATCGGCCGGGAACAGCGTCAGCAGCCGGACCACGGCCGAAATGGTGAGATGGATGCTGGTGGACTCCAGCGGTTCGATGAAGCCGCTGGCCAGGCCGAGCGACACCACGTTGCGGTTCCAGGCCTTGAGGCGGCGGCCGGTGCGGAACGGCACCATCCAGGGTTCCTTCACCGCCGGGGCGGCAACCTCGCGCAGCAGCTTGGCGTGCGCCTCGTCGTCGGACAGGTGCTTGCTCGAAAATACCAGGCCGTTGCCCACACGATGCTGCAACGGAATATGCCAACGCCAGCCGGCTTCGTGGGCGATGGCGCGCGTATACGGCACCGGCGGCCCCAGCGCTTCGGTCTGCACCGCCACGGCGCGGTCGCAGGGCAACCAATGGCTCCAGTCCTCGTAACCGGTCTGCAGCGCCTGCTCGATCAACAGCCCACGGAAGCCGCTGCAATCGATGAACAGCTCGCCCTCCAGCACCTGCCCGTCCTCCAGTACCAGGCTGGCGACATCGCCGCTCTCCGGCTGCAGCACGACCCGCTGGATCCTGCCCTCGATACGGCGGACCCCGCAGGCCTCGCTGCGCGCGCGCAGAAAGCGCGCATACAGCGCCGCGTCGAGGTGATAGGCGTAATTGACCGCCGGCTCGCGCAGCATGCCGAAGCGGTCCACCCGCGAGGCCACGGTTTCCAGGCAGTAGTCACCGAAGCTGCCGGGCATGCCGCGACGCTGGCTTTCCAGCCACAGATGGTGGAACGCGCAGACCAGAGTGCTGTGCCCGGTGATGCCGAACGGATGGATATAGCGGTCGCCCTGACGCAGCCAGTGTTCGAAGGAGATCGACAGCTTGAAGGTGCCGGCGACCGCGCGCAGGAATTCCTGTTCGTCGATCTGCAGGAAACGGTGGAAGGTCCGGATCGGCGGCACGGTGGACTCGCCTACCCCTACGGTGCCGATCTGCTCGGATTCGACCAGCGTGATCTCGAGCAACTCGCGAAACTGATGCGACAGCGCGCATGCCGCGATCCAGCCGGCGGTGCCGCCACCGGCGATGACTACCTTGCGAATCCGGTTCACTGCGAACTCCTGTGGGAACGATGACGGGATGCCGACACGCCGCCGGGACCGGCTGCCCGCGCTGGCGCATGCGCTGCGGGCACGGGTTCGACACCGCAGCGCTGCGATTGCCGACTCCGCCGCCGCCCAGCACAGCCGGTGCCAGTCTGCGCGCTCACACTGCATGCCGCGCCGGGCATCAGCGATTGAGCCGGCCGATCAGCATGGCACGCAGTTGTCGTGCCAGCGTAGGGTCGACCGGACCCAGCGCCTGCCGCACCGGTTCGGGCAGGTGCTCGCCGGCGCGCTCGGCGGGCCCGAACACGTAGTAGTCGAACAGCGCGCGCCAGGCATCCTTCTCGGCCGACGGCCGATCGCGGATGGCCCATAGTGCGTGGTACAGCGCCGGCATCGCTGCCGGCAACTGCGCAGGCGCGCTGCTCCACCAATAATTGACCAGCACGTTGAACGGCTGCAGCGCCTGCACGTGATGCCACCACATGCTCGGGATGAACAAGGCATCGCCCGGTTCCAGCACGGTGGTGCGCGCGTGTTCCAGCGCATCGGCGAAACGGGGATACCGCTGCAGGTCGGGATCGGCGACATCCACCATGCTCACCACCTGCCCGCCCGGCGTGGGCTCCAGCGGGCCGGGATACAGGTTGCCCACCTGCTGCGGCGGAAACAGGGTGAATCGGCGTCGCCCGACGGCGCAGCAGGCCAGGTTGTCGGGCGCATCGTAATGGCAGGACGCGGTCACGCGATTGCCGATCCAGATGCTCGGCTGCGCCACGACGCCGCTGGCGGCCAGGTCCAGATCGTTGCACGCGCGCAGGCCGTGCAGGTTGTCGTCCACCGGCAGCGAGGCCAGGTAATACGTGGGCGGTCGCGGGTCGTCGCGATGGGCCGCAATGGCGTCGAGCAAGGCGCTCAACGTGCCGCGCCGCACCTCGAAGTTGAGTGCGCTGCCGTCGTCGGTGTAGAACGGGCGGCCGGCGATCTCCGGGCCACCGTAGGAATACTGCAGGGCACGCCCGGTGTCGTGCGCGCGCAGCAACGCCATCGCCTCGTCGGCGCTACGCAGCCCGGCCTGTACCAGCGCCCAGTCGGCGGCGACACCGCGCAGCACCACCGGCTCGGCAGCGGCGCACAGCTCGGCCAGCGGCAACGCGCCCGGACGGCCATCGCTGCGCTCGGCGATGGCCATAGCAGGACGCACGGAAGCCACGAATCCGCCCATTCGATCGGCGGACCTAAGCCGCCACGGCGGCGGCCTGCAGGTGCTGCAGGCGACGCTGCTTCTCGGCCATCAGCCGGCGCACGTTGTGCAACGACGCCAGCATCAGATACGCACCTTCCAGATACCCGGCCCGGTGCAGCTGTTCCAGCGCCTGTGCATCGAGCGCGGCCAGGCGCTCGCGATCGATGGCGAACAGGCCGTCCAGATGCGTGGCATGGCTCGCATCCAGCGTCACGTCCAGCCGCACCGGCTGGATCAGTCCCTGCGCATCGAGCGCGGCCGCCATCGCCTGGCCCGCGTCCACACCCTCGCGAATGCCGCGCAACACGCCGATGATGTGTTCCAGATACGGGCTATGACCGCCCTGCGGCAGGAACACCGCTTCGCCCTCGCTGCGGCTCACCCGCGGGTGTCCCAGGTCGACATGGATCACCGGCTCCTGCACCAGCGCGCCATCGATCCGTTGTTCCTGAAACCCGATCAGGAACGGTCCCTTGGCGACGATGCCGGGCAGGTAACTCGCATTCCAGCGACCTTCGTGCAGGAACAGGTTCTCATCCTGCGCAAAGCCCAGCAACGCCACCGCCTGATAGCCACCGGTGGCCGGATCCTTGCGAAAGAACAGCGGATATTCGCGTTGCAGCTCGGCGTACTCGGTCACGAACGCCGGCACCAGGCCCACGGCATCGCCGAACTCGGTGCCGAAGCGCAGGATCACCCGCAGATCGTGGTGGGCCACGTTGTTGAGTACGGCGTATCGGCTCATCTCATGCTCCCGCAGCCGTCTGCGCTGGACGCCTGCATTGAAAAGGATCGCGCGCGCTTGCGCAGCTGCGCACGCCGAGGACCGAGCATTGCCAAAAACGCACCGCCCGGCAAGCCGCAGGGCAGCATCCGCGACCTCCGGCAGCGCGTGGGCGCCTGCAGACGCATGCGCGTGCGCCGCTCCTCGCGCGCGATCGATCGACACCGCACGCAGCAGCGGTCATACCACGCGCCATCGACCCGCGGCACCGCGCACGGTCGCGGCCGCCGTCCAGCAGCGGCTGGCAGGAGCGTGGCGAGCCATCGCCGCGGCCTGCCAGCCGGTCGCACGGCCGCACTGCCGGCTCAGAACGCGTAGCGCACGCCCAGTGTGTAACGCGGCTGCTGATCGATCAGGCGCACGATCTGCTTCTCCGAACGTCCATGCCAGCGCACGTCTTCGCCGGTCAGGTTGATCGCCTCGAATCCGACCGACAGCTGCTTGTTGAGCGCATAGCTCACGCTCAGGTCGAACTGATGGTACGCCTCGACGTAGTACGGATTGCGGTTGGAGGCGTCCTGGTTGGCCGCGATCAGGTATTCGTCGCGCCAGTTCCAGGCCAGACGTGCGCTCCAGCCGTACTTCTCGAACATCAGCATGACATTGGCGGTATCGCTCAGGCCGAGCAAGGCGAACTGGTCGCGGTCGATGACGTTGTTGTTGAAGGCCACATCGCCTTCGACGATGGTGTAGTTGGCATAGATGCCGAATCCGCTGCTGCCGAAGAAGTACTGCCCGCCCAGTTCCCAGCCGTGGATGTTGGCCTTGTTCTGGTTGACCGGGCGCGTGACATCGAACTGGTACAGGGGATCGGCAGCAGTGCCGGCGAGGTCGTAGGCATTTTCCAGCGCCAGGCTCTGCGCCGAGCTGCCGTTGTAGGCGGCCAGCCCGCCGGTGGCGGCGGCATTGCGCAGCAAGGCAGTGGCGGCGAACAGCGAAGTGTCGTTGGCCGAGCACGCGGCCGCCACATCGTTGCCGGCCGCGCCGACCTGCGCGGCGCAGGCACCGCTCTGCAGGAACGCCAGCGCCGCCTGCGCGTCTGGCCCGGAGGTGGGATCGGTCAGCCCATACAGGGTTTCGCGCGATACCGTGCTGCCGATGAAGTTGCTGACGCGCTTGTTCCAGAAGGTCGCCGACACGTAGCTTGCGTCGGCGAAATACCACTCCAGCGCCAGGTCGAGATTGTCCGATTCCAGCGGCTCCAGGGTCGGGGTCTGTGCATCGCCGCTGGCGCGGTTGGACGGATTGATCAGGATGGAACCGGCCGGGGTGTTGGGGGTCGGGCCGGCCAGCAGGTTGTTGTACGGCGCCCGCGCAATGGTCTGCCCGAACGAGGCACGGCCCTTCAGCTGGTCGGTGATATCGATGCTGAAGTCCAGATTCGGCAGGATGTAGTTGTAGCTGGTCTTCTCGCTGAAGGGCTGCTGCTCGGCCGAGCGCACCAGCTGGAAGTCGTTGTTGGCCTGCCATTGCAGCGCGACCGGGGTGGCCACCTGCGAGGTGGATTCCACATCGGTGCGCTCGTAGCGCAGGCCCAGGCGCGTATTGGTGGTCATGCCGGCGATATCGCCGCTGAGTTCCAGCTGGACATAGGCGGCGCGCGTCTTCTCTTCGACCTGATTGTTTGCGCTGTAGAGCGGGTTGTAGCGCGTGGCGGCGCCGTACTGGCTGCCCCCCCACAACGCCAGCTCGCTGGCATTGCCACGCCAGGCATTACGCGGCGCGCCATTGGCGTTGAAATCGTCGAACATGCCGACGATGCTCACCGGCCGCAGCAACGCGACCATGCCCGGTTCGTTTCCGGCGTTGGCCACGCCCCAGTCGCCCAGGGCCGAGTAAGTGTCGCTGGTCAACCGATTCATGGTGGTGTTCGACGAGCTGACACCGAACTGGAAGCGCCCGTCGTCGAAGTCGAACTTGCCGTCCAGCCGGCCTTCCTTGGTTTCGGTCACCTGCTTCTGGTAGTAGATACGCTGCACCTGCGAACCGAGATTGGCCGGCGTGAAGTCCGGATTGACCACGCCGTTGGTGCCGGCCAGCGAATCGGCGACGGTGGGATACCAGGTCCGCGCGCCGATCGGCAGCGAATTGTTGAACCACAGTTCCTGCGCCCACTGTCCGCCGCAGGAAGGGCCGTTGACGCAGTTATTGGTGCCGGCGAAGCTGAAGTAGGTCGCGCTGCCGCCGGTCACCGGATCGTTCGGCAGGCTCTGCGTCTTGGAATTGTGCGCATCGAAGGTCAGCTGGAAGCGATCGCTCACCTGCCAGTCCGCATTGAAACCCAGCGAACCGAGCCTGTACTTCTGCTCGTTGCGCTGCTGCTCCATGCCGAAGTCCTTGGCGCCATTGGGCACATCGCGCAGGTAGATCGGCGTGGCCACGGTCTGGCCGGTATCGAAGGTCAGATTGGTGAAACTGTTGGCGCGCTGCAGCCAGATGCCCTGCTCGCCGCGGTCTTCGCGGATCTCGTTGGACGAATAGGTGTAGTCCAGGGTCAGGGTCAGGCTGTCGCTGGGCGCGAACTGCATGACCGCCTGGCCGTTGGTGCGCTCGCGCTGGAAGTCGGCGAACGCGTAGCGCAGATCGTTGGGCATGCCATACAACTGGCCGATCGCAGGCGCGTTGGTCACCACCGTATCCGGGCGCAAGGCCGGATCGGTGCCGGTCCAGCGCTGGATGTTCCAGCGGTTCTCGGTGGCCTGCACCGAGCCGCCGTGACGCTTCTGGTAGCTGGCGCTCAGGCCGATGCCGAAGGTCTTGTCCGGGTTGGTATAGCTGAAGATGCCCGACAGTTCCGGAGTGAGCGTATCGCCGAAGGGCTGGGAACGGTCGGACATCATCTTGGCACCGGCGCTGGCCACCACGCCGGAGTGGTTGAAGGGCTTGTCGGTCTGGATGTTGATGGTGGCGCCGATACCGCCGCTGGGCGCGGTGGCACGGCTGGTCTTGAACACTTCGATACCGGTGATGGCTTCGGACGCGAGCTGCGCGAAGTTGAACGCGCGCGTTCCCACGTCCACGCCGCCGATCGGCGTCTGCCCAGGCGCACCGAAGGCATCGGCGCCGGGGATCAGGCGGCCATTGAGGGTGACGGTATTGAACTGCGGACCGAAGCCGCGCGCGGTGACCTGCGCGCCTTCGCCATCGCGGCGTTCGATCGAGATGCCGGTGATGCGCTGCAAGGATTCGGCCAGATTGGTATCGGGAAACTTGCCGATGTCTTCTGCGCTGATCGCATCCACCACACCGGCGGCGTCGCGCTTGATGCCCATCGACTGATCCAGGCTGCTGCGGATCCCGGTGACGGTCACGGTGTCGAGCGTCGTGGCGGCATCGCTGCCGGACTGCGCTGCCGCTGCGGGCGGAGCGACGTCCTGCGCGAACGCGGGGTTGATGACGAGCAAGCCACCGACAAAGGTGAACATGGCCTTCGACTTGAAGCTGTTCAACGTACGACGCATCGATCTGTCCTCGGGAATGGAGTCCAACCGTCTACGACCGCTGTCGCGGCATGCGACACGGCAGAGTCTTGCCCACCGCCCGACGGCGTTGGCAAGCGGTACTGCAGCACTTCAATTCAGTCCCCCAGCGCGCAGGCCGACACTTCCCCTTCGAGCATCGGCGTGCGGTATACGGTGCGCATCTGCGGCACGCGGCAACGACCGTGGACGGTCGTACCGCGGAGGCGATGGCGCCTTACCTGCGTGTCCCCAGTGATAGCGCTAACACGCCGCGAAGCCTAGTCATCCCGTCGAGCGCTTGTCCACCATGCGTTGCAGCATAGTGATGGGGCTGCACGGTTACAGCCGAAACGGCAGTCGCTCGAGTCCGTCTGGGTGTTTCAAGCCCGGCGCGGCTGTAAGCGTTACCATCCGATTACGCGGATTCGCACGCGGAAGGCAGCGAAAATTGCACAATGCCTGCGCACCGCGCGCTCACCGATGTGGCAACTGCGCAAACTCAGGCTGACCCAACGGACCATTGCGTTACGAGTGATCGGTGCGTGTTCGTCGTTCGAGGCCGGCGGCAGCGGGCAGGAACCGCAGCACGACCAGGGCCGCGTACAGGTCGCGCAGCCTTGGTGTGGAGGCGGCCGTGCATAGGGCTCCGCTGGGCCACCGCTGCGCCCCGTCCCGGGACAGTCCGTGGGAAGGTCCCGCGGAGGTGCCGGACCCGGTTGCTAGCCCAGACCTGCGGTGTCCAGACGTACGGCACCATCGCCGTCATCGGCCAGCCGGTCGTCCGGATTGCTCAACGCGCAGCGACGCAGTGACAGGCAACCGCAGCCGATGCAATCGGTGAGCTGATCGCGCAGCGCCTGCAATTGGCCGATACGCGCATCCAGTTGCGTGCGCCAGCGCGCGGACATCCGCGCCCATTCCGCGCGCGTGGGGGTACGCTGCTCCGGCAGCACCGAGAACGCCTCCAGCACCTGCTGCAGCGGTATGCCCAGCCGCTGCGCGACGCGGATCACCGCGATCCGCCGCAGCACGTCGCGCGCATAGCGGCGTTGATTGCCGGCAGTGCGCAGACTGCGGATCAAGCCCTTGCGTTCGTAGAAATGCAATGCCGATACCGCCACGCCGCTACGCTTGGCCACCTCGCCCACCGACAACTCGCGCTGCATCGCCTTGACCTCAACCCTGGTTGAGGAAGGATGCTGCGCGGCCACGACCGACGCAAGGTCGTGGCCACACTCACTCGCCCTGGATGTCCGATGTCGATCGAAACCACTTCATTCAACGCACCGCCGGTTGCGTCGCCATCCATCTCTATCCTCGCGGCGCCGTACCGCGCCGCGACACTGGGCATGGTGGCGTTGGTGTCGCTCAACGCCTTCGAATCGCTGGCGGTAGCCGCAGCCATGCCGAGCGTGGCGCGCGAGCTGAACGGCCTGCCGCTGTACGCACTGGCATTCGGCGGCACGCTGGCCACCAGCGTGGTCGGCATGAGCGCCGCCGGGCGCTGGAGCGACCGTCACGGGCCCGGCGGCGTCCTGGGCGGCGGGTTGCTGTGTTTCGTGCTCGGTCTGCTGATCGCCGGCCTGGCGCCGAGCATGCCCCAGCTCATCGTCGGGCGCCTGTTGCAGGGATTGGGTGCCGGTGCGTATTCGGTGGCCCTGTACGTGATCGTCGGGCGGTTGTATCCGGAGGACTTGCGCCCGCGGGTATTTGCGGCATTTTCGGCCGGCTGGGTGGTGCCGTCGTTGATCGGGCCGGCAATCAGCGGGCTGATCGTGCAGCACGTGGGCTGGCGCTGGGTGTTCCTGTCGGTCCCGTTGTTGGCGATTCCCGCCGGGCTGGCGCTGTGGCCGGCGCTGCGTGGGCGCGCCTGGAACGGCGAGGCCGGTAGCGGATCGCAGCAGAACTTGGGGTGGGCCTGCGCAGCGGCGGCAGGCGTGCTTTGCGTGTACGTGGGCGGGCAACTGCATGGCGTGCGTGCGCTGCTGACGATGGCGCCGGCAGTGCTGCTCATGCTGGTGTGCGCCTGGCGTCTGCTGCCGGCCGGCACGCTGCGGCTTGCCCGCGGCCTGCCCAGCGTGATCGCATTGCGTGGCATCGCGGCGGCAGCGTTCTTCGGTTTCGAGGCGTTCCTGCCGCTGCTGCTGTCGCGCGAACGAGGGCTGTCGCCGCTGCTGGCCGGTGTGGCGCTGAGCGTAGGTGCGCTCGGCTGGTCGCTTGGCTCGTGGTATCAGGGACATGGCCGCGGTGGCTGGTCGCGCAGGCGCCTGCTGCAGACCGGTGCGGTACTGATGATGATCGGCATCGCCATCAGCGCCATGGCGGCCTGGCCTGCATTCCCGGTGCCCGCAGCGATCGCCGGCTGGGCGCTGACCGGCCTGGGAATGGGCCTGCTGTTTCCCAGCCTGTCGGTGCTGACCTTGTCGATGTCGCCACCGGAGCGCCAGGGGCTCAACAGCTCGGCGATGCAGTTGAGCGAAGCCATCGCCGTCGCCGGGACACTGGCGCTGGCAGGCGCGCTGTTCGCAGCGTTGCTGGCCTCGGCCACGCAGGCCGCCTATCTGAGCGTCTTCGCGCTGGCCTGGCTGTTGGCCGCAGCGAGCCTGGCGGTGGCACGGCGGGTATGAGCCGCGCTGCGCGTACGCGGGCAGTGGTGACGCACTGATGTGACTGCCGAGCCGTCGGCGCCGGTTCGATAGGCATCGCCCGCGCCATCGCGCCAGTGAAGACAGCAGGTGCCAGCCCATGCCGGCCGCGCGGCGCATCGATGCGCAACACAGACGACGTTGCCGATCCTGGCGGCATTGCCCGAATCGATGCTGCCGATGCGGGCTCGCATGTGGCTGGTCATTTTTTCACCACCCATCTTGACAACGTTGCGGGCCGGGGCCTGCGCGCACTTGTCCACAGCCTTGTGCAAGTTCCATCCACAGGGGGTGTGGAAAACCCCCGCCGCATCACGGCTGCGAACGGACTTGCGCACGCTCGTGATGCCATGCTCGTACCACGCCGCCCATCTAGGGCGGCATCGGCCGCCCTGCGGTGGCCTTACCGTCAGCCGCGCCTGCGTCCTGGCGCACGCGCAGCACACCGGCGGAGGCGCACGCAGCCGCCGCGCGCGACGAGCGTCAGTCCAGGATCACATGCGGTACGAAGCGCGAGGTGTCGCGAGTGATCGGGCCATCGTCGTCGCGCATGCCCAGCCCTGCCGGCCGATCGGCCACCACCCAGCTGCCGACCAGCGCGTGCCGGCCCTCGAACACCGGCAACGGATGATGCGCCTGCAGGATCGCCGGCCCGTCCGCATAGGGTCCGTCGGTCTGCACCGTCTCGCCCTGTGCAGTCACCAGGGCGATGTTGGCGCCCTCGCGCGACAGCAGCGGCTTGCGCACCCAGCCGGCACTTGCCGCCTGGCCCGGTTGCGCGAAGTGCGCGGGCAACAGGTTGGGGTGGCCCTGGTGGCGTTCCCACAACAACGGCAGGATGCCCTTGTTGCTCAACACCGATTTCCAGGCCGGCTCGATCAGGCGCACGCGGTTGGCGATCAATGCCGGCCCGAAGCGCTCTTCCATCATGAATTCCAGCGGGTACAGCTTGAACAGCGTGTGGATCACGCGGTCCTGCTCGTCGGTGAACCAGCCTTCGGCGCTCAGGCCGATGTCTTCGATGGCCACTTCCTCGGTGGCGATACCCACCTGGTGCGCGCAGTCGCGCAGATAACGTACCGTGGCGCGGTCTTCCAGCGACTCGCGCACCGCAGCGAAATGCATCTGCGCGCCGAGCGTGCCCTCCATCGCCAGCGCGCCCAGCGTTTCGCACAACAAGTCCTGGATCAGGTTGTACTGATCGCTACCCTTGGGCAGCGCACCGGCGGCAATCTGCTGCTCCAGCCACAGCCACTGGAAATACGCGGCCTCGTACAACGCGGTCGGCGTGTCGTAATTGAGCTCGTACAGTTTGGCCGGGCCCTGGCCGGAGTAGGCCAGATCCATGCGGCCGTAGAGATGCGGGTCGCGGTTCTTCCAGGAGCTGGCGATCCAGTCCCAATAGAACGGCGGGATCGCCAGCTTGCCCAGCAACTCTTCCGAGCCGACCACCTCGTCCACCAGCTGCATCGCCATGTCGTGCAGGTCCTGGGTGGGCGCTTCGATGTCGTCTTCGATCTGCCGCAACGAAAACGCGTAGTACGCGCGTTCGTCCCAGTACGGCTGCCCATCGATGGTGTGGAAGTGGAAACCGAGCGACTCGGCCTGCGTGCGCCAATCCGGGCGTTCGGCAATCGCGATGCGTTGCATGTCAGCCGCCGAACCCCGAACGCCCGCCGCCGCCGAAGGAGCTGCGTGCCGCGGCGCTGGAACCGAAACCCGAACGCGACACGGTGATCGCACGGGTCGGCATGTCGATCGCACCGCTGCGCCCGCGCACGGTGCCGATGCGATTGCTGGCCAGATCGCCGTTGGGCTTGTAGAAGCCGCCGCTGCGGTAGTCGCGATACAGCGGTATTGCGCCGCCGTAGCGGTACCCGCCACCGCCGCTCATGTTGCCCAGCGCATAGCCCAGCAGGAACCCTCCCATCGGCGGGATCCAGCTCTGCTGGCCCTGGTTCTGGATCGCGGTGCAGCTGCCGAATTGTTCGTCGCATTCGTAGCGGGTGCTGAAACGCGGTGCGCTCTGCTGATGCTTGGTGGAAGCCTCGTCGTAGGCCTTCAGGCATTGCTCGATGCTGCCCTGTTCCTGCTTGATCTGGTAGCAGTCCGATGCCGACTGCAGCACCACCCCGGTTTCCGGTTCCGAGCCGCAGCCGGTGGCCAGTGCGGCCGGCAAGGCGGCCATCAGGGTGAGTTTGAGATTGCGTGATCGCTTCATGGCGCAGGCTCCGTTACGGCGTGATCGCCGCGGCATTGATCAGGCCTACCGCGATCGACACACCGGCAGAGAAGATGCCGGCAGCGGCGACGTTGTCGGTGATCTGCCGCGAGATGCGCCCGGCCACCAGGTTGGCCAACAGGTACGCCACGATCTGGATGCCGCAGGCCACCGCGCCCCAGATCAGCGCATCGACCAGGCTCACCGAGTGGGAAATGGCCGAATGCAGCGGCAGCGCCACGCCGATCAGGTTGCCGGCCAGCGCCGTGGCGGCGGCGACGTTGCCTTGCCGCAACAAGGTGAAGTCCTTGTGCGGGGTGACCAGGGTCACCAGCACCACCGAGACGATCAGCACGCCCAGGCCGGTGCCGAAGTAGGAAAGAAACGCCAGAAAGCTCTGCAGATTGATCGGGTTCATGACAGGACCGGTTGAGGAAGGGGCGAGCGCAGGCTCAGGTGATATCCAGATCGGCGACGGTGACATCGATCCCGACCGCATAGGTGACGCAGAACTCGTTGGGGCCGGAATCCTCGCCGGTGACCAGCAGGAATTCCTCGCGCTGCAGCTCCGGCACCTGCCGGCTGTAGAGCATGGCGTAATGGGTCAGGTCGCCGTCGCGGCGCGGCGGCTGGTAACGAAACAGCACCTCGTCGTAGACGATCGGCGGGATCCGCCCGGTATCGTCGGTGGACTGGGTGGCGCGCTGCCAGCGCTTGCCGGCATAGTCGATCTGCGCTGCGCCCAGATGCGGATGCTGCATCACGAACTCCTGGAAGGCCTGCTTGCTCGGCGGGTTCACCGTTTCGCAGAACACGAAGGCCTTCATGGCCTCCAGTTCGCCGCCCACGGTGGTGACCTGCAGGAAGGCATCGTCGTCCAGGTAGAACCGGTGCAGCGCGTAACCGTCGCCCAGATCGACATGGCCGTAGCACGGAATGCCTTGATGGCCGCCGGGCAATTCGGCGGTCATGGCCTCCGGCGACATGCGGTACAGCGTGGTGTCGATGGCGACCTGGCCACCCAGGCGCAGGCCCAGCGGCAGCGCATGCCCGATCGCACCGTTGCCGGTGGTCGGCAGCGGGGGCGGAGTGGCTTGGCCGAACAACTTGCTGAAGAAACTCATCGTCAGAGACCTCGCGGCGATGCGGAAATGGGAGCCTCGGCTGCGCGCAAGGCCTGCCATGCGATGGCATCGGCGGCAATGCGCTGCTCGGCCAGGTAGTACAGCATGGCACCACCGGGCACCGTGGTGCGCGGCGGTGGATTCAGGCGCACTGCGCCACCGGGCGCACGCAGCCCCAGCAGCAAGGCGCCGCGCTGACCGAATTCGCCAGCAAGCCGGCTGTAGTCCAGCACGGCCTGCTGGTCGGGCACGATCAGACTGAACTGGGTGGGGCCATCGTCCACCGAGAGCAGTTCGGCGGTGATCGCCGCGCTGCCAGGGTCCTGCGCGGCACGCGCCAGGATCTCGGCAGTCATCGGCCGGGTGCATTCGATCGCCGGGTAATGGTGGTTCACCAACTGCGCGGCACTGGCCGAATCGAAGTGCGCCACCACGTGCGCGGCCGGCGCATGCGCCATCAACGCGAACACGGCGGCCAGGGTCTGGTCGTCGGACGGTGGATTGACGATCACTCGCGCCGCGCCGGCGATACCGGCACGTGGATACACCTCGGTATGCGTATAGGACTCGGCAGCGACGAAGCGCATATGGTCGGGCATCGGGTTTTCGGCGATGCCTTCGGCGATCAGCACCACGCCTTCATCGTCGGTAGCGGTGTCCGACAGCAGCAGCTCCAGCAGCCTGGCCGAGGCAGCGCCCTGCCAGCCGATCAGGATGGTATGCCCGCGCAACGCGTCGTAGGCCATCTTGCCCATGTAGTGACGCCTCCAGAAGGTGATGAGCACCGCACTGGTCTTGGCCAGCACCGTGGCGAACAGCGCCACCGCACCCGGCATCAGCACGAACGCGGCGATGTAGCGCCCGGCCACCGAACCCGGCGACAGGTCGCCGTAGCCGATGGTGGTGGCGGTGGTCATGTAGTAGTACGGAAACGCATCCAGGCCGACGAGCTTGTGCTCGCCGGCCAGCAGCAGCAACGCCCAGCTCAACCCCATGTGCGCCAGCAACGCCAGCGCCACCACACCCCAGCTGACGCGACGCACGTGGCGTCGCAAGACCCGGAACAACCGTCCGACGATGATCATGGCGCGTCCTGTGCCGGGGGCTGAAATCAGCTGTCGCTACGCGGAACCTGTTGCACGTCGCGTACCTGGCCGATCAATGGCGCGGCGCCGCTGGCGGTGTCGTGGCCGAGTTGCGCAGCCGGTTTCTTGAACCGGGCCAGCACCGCAGCGGCGTTGGACTCGCCTTCCATCAGGCCGGCAGCGGCCAGCCGCCGATTGAGATCGCCATCGCCGCTGGACGCTTCCAGTTCCTCGGCCGATTCGATGCGCGCCGAGGTCTCCGCCTGCCGCGCCTTGATGCGCTCCAGCGATTCCAGTGCCGACCCCATCTTGCTGCTGGCACCGGAATGGCGCGCGGCGATGGCGGCCTGCGCCCGCTGCACCGCATCGGTGGCCTTGACCGTGTCGATCTGCTGGCGCATGCCGCGCAGCTGGTTCTCGGTTTTCTGGATGGTGGCCTTGAGGGTCACCACCGACTGGTCGAGCGCGGTCTTGGAAGCCTTGTCGCCGGCATCCTCGCTTTCCAGCGCGGCGAGCTTCACCGCCACGTCGTGCGCCAGCGCTTCGTCGTTCTTGGCCAGGGCGCCTTCGATGTAACGCGTGTACTCGGCCATCTTGCCGGCGCGCGCGTCGATCTTCTGCTGGGCCAGCTTGCTCTGCGCCATCAGCTTGGTCAGCTCCTCGCGCGAGCGCGTGAGCTGGGCGCCGGCATCGCGCATTTCCTGGTCCAGGATGCGCAAGGCATTGGCGTCCACGGCCTTCTGGCCGGTTTCGTGTGCGGTCCCACGCAGCAGCGTGATCAGCTTGGAAAAGATACTCATGACAACGCCTTATGAAAAAAACGGCTTGAGAGATTCGGCGGCATCCAGCGTGTTGGCCGCCAGGGTCTGGATTTCCTCGTCGATCTGATCGAGCGTGGACGACGCCGAGAGCTCGCCGAAGACCACATAGCTGTCCTTGCCTTCGACCTGTACCAGGCCCAGGTTGGAGAGCGGATTGAGCGGGTTCAGCCGCAGGCAGGCGTCGTTGAACGCAGCCCGGTCGCTCACCTGCTCGGCATGCGCCAGCAAGGTGGACACGAAGATCTGCGAGCCGGAGGCGGCGACCTGGATCTGCATATCGCCGTGGTCGGCCAGGGTGAGGTTGATGGCCGGTTCCAGCCCGTCGATCAACTCGACCTCGATCGGCTGTCCGCGGTAGCGCTCGGCCAACAGGCCGTGCAGGTCGACGGTGGTGTATTGGGTCATACGATGTCCTGTCCTTTGGTCATGCAGCCGTGGCCATGCGATGGGCGGACATACTACAGACTGTTCGCGATCGGCAGAAAGGCCCGTTCGGCCTGGCCGTTCATTGCACGCTGGCCGCGCTGCGGTCGCCGCGACACCAGCGTGGCTGCAGCCGGGCGCGGGCGGATCACGGATACAGCATCCGCTTGCTCCAGTGGCTGGCCGCATCGGCCTCGTAGCGCCAGCGCTCGTGCAGGCGGAACCTGGCGCCATACCAGAATTCGAACGCCTGCGGCACCACCCTGAAACCGCCCCAGCCATCCGGCCGCGGCACCTGCCGGCCGTCGAAAGTGGCCTCGGCCTTGGCGAGGGCGGCCTCGAACTCCTCGCGCGAGCCGAGCGTCTGCGATTGCAGCGAGGCCCAGGCGCCGATCTGGCTCTGGCGTGGACGCGAGGCGAAGTAGGCATCGGCCTCGCCTGCGCTCACCAGCTGCACCGCGCCCTCGATACGCACCTGGATGCCTGCCTCGCGCAGCGTACGCCACAGGAACAGCAGCGCCGCCTGCGGGTGGGCCTGCAGGTCGCGCCCCTTCGCACTGTCCAGATGCGTGTAGAACACGAACCCGCGCGTATCGAAGGCCTTGAGCAGGACGGTACGTGCACTCGGCCGCCCATCCAGGTTGGCGGTCGCCACGGTCATTGCGCTGGCTTCGGGTTCGGCGCTGGCCTGCGCCTCGGCGTACAGCGCGGTGAAGGTGGCAAGAGCTTCTGCGTACAGATCGGGCATGACGGTGCGTGGCAGCAAGGTGGGCACCTATTGTGGGCGCATCGTGTGCGCTTGTCCCGGGCGCGGGGGCGCTGCCGCGCCTGCAGCGGTGCGACCGGCGATGCCGCGACGGCCGGCGCGGCACTGCCGAATGGTGTCAGCGCGCGTCCACCGGCCCGGTGGGCGAGCGCCAATGCTAGGATCGGTGCGCATGAACCCCGCTCCCAATCTCGTGATGGTCGGCCCGATGGGCGCCGGAAAAAGCTGCATCGGCCGCCGCCTGGCCGAGCGCTTCGGGCTGGACTTCGTGGACGTGGATCAGGTCATCGTCGAGCAGGCCGGCAGCAGCATTCCGGACATCTTCGAGCAGCACGGCGAAGCCCACTTCCGGCAACTGGAAGCCGATACCCTGCAGACGCTGCTGCAGCAGCACAACAAGCTGATTTCCACCGGCGGCGGCGCGGTACTGGATGCACGCAACCGGCAGTGCATCCGCGAGGGCGGCTTCGTGGTCTACCTGCACGTGAGCGTGCCGGCGCAGCTCACGCGCCTGGCGCGCGACCGCAACCGACCGCTGCTGCAGCGCGCCGACCGCGCACAGGCGCTGCACACGATGGCCGCCCAGCGCACCCCGCTGTACCAGCAGGTCGCCGACCTCACGCTGGAAACCGATCATTTCTCCCCCGCCGAGGCCACCGCGCAGCTGGTGCTGCGGCTGGCCGCGCAATGGCGCATGTCGAGCCCTCCCGCATGACACTTCCCCGTTCCTCGCGCAGCGTCGCCGTCGACGCAGCGATTCCCTACACCATCACGATTGCCCCTGGCCTGCTCGACGATGGCGCACGCCTGGCCGGGCACGTCCGCGGTCGCCACGTCTTGCTGCTCAGCGACTCGCAGGTGGCTCCGCACTACGCGGCCGGCGTACGCAATGCGCTGCTGCAGGCACGCCCGCAACTGCAGCTGGGCGAGCTGGTGATCGCCGCCGGCGAGGCCTCCAAGACGCTGGACAACTTCGGCGCTGCCATCGCTGCATTGGCCGAACTGGGCGCAACCCGCGATGCCTGCGTGTTCGCGCTCGGCGGCGGCGTGGTGGGCGACCTGGCCGGCTTCGCCGCTGCGTGCTGGATGCGCGGCGTGGACTGCGTGCAACTGCCCACCAGCCTGCTGGCAATGGTGGATTCTTCGGTCGGCGGCAAGACCGCGGTGGATATCCCGCAGGGCAAGAATCTGGTCGGCGCGTTCCATCCGCCGCGTGCGGTGATCGCCGACACCGACACCTTGCGCACGCTGCCCGCGCGCGAATTGCGCGCCGGGCTGGCCGAGGTGATCAAGTACGGCGCCATCCGCGACCCCTTGTTCTTCCAATGGCTGCATGCCGAACGCCGCGCCTTGCTGGACGGCGACGCGGCCGCGCTGGCGCAGGCCATTGCGCGCAGTTGCGAACACAAGGCCGAGATCGTGGCGCGCGATCCGCTGGAGAAAGGCGAACGCGCCCTGCTCAACCTGGGCCACACCTTCGGCCACGCGATCGAAACCGAACAGGGCTATGGCGCGCCCGGCAACGACAACCTCAATCACGGCGAAGCGGTGGCGGTGGGCATGGTGCTGGCGGCGCGGTTGTCGGCCGCGCTGGGGATGAGTAGCGCCGAAGACACCGAGGCGCTGCGCGCCTTGCTGCGCGACTTCGAGCTGCCGACCGAGATTCCGGCCGGCCTGGCACCCGAGGCCCTGCTCGGCCGCATGCGTCTGGACAAGAAGAACATCGCCGGGCGCCTGCGGCTGGTGCTGTGGCGCGGCATCGGCAAGGCCGACGTGGTCCCCGATGTCGAAGAGGCCGCAGTACTCGACGTCCTGGCGGGTTGAGACCAGCCGGCCGCGCGACGCCCTCGCTCACCGTCTCCAGCGCATTGGTAGGGGCACCCGGGCGCGGCCGGGCCTTGCCGAGCACTTCCCATCGCGCCCAGCTGCGCTCCCACGCACTGCCTGCCAACATCGGCGCGGGCGGTGCGCACTGCTGCCCGTGAGCGCGCCGGCAGGCCTGGATGCCAGCCAGCACTGGCTTCGCAACCGGAGCGAGCAGGCGTGCCCATTGCCCCCAGCCTTCAGCACCGCCCGGCTACAATCGTGCACATGCGCATTCTCCTGCAACACGATCCCGGCGGTAACGCGCCGCTTCGCTATGTCCAGCTGACCCTGCAACCGGATCTGTTCGGCGGCTGGGAACTGCTGCGCGAGAGCGGACAGATCGGCGGCCGCACGCAACTACGGCGCGACCAGTACCTGCTACAGGACGAGGCCGACCGCGCGTTCGAAAAGGCCCGCGATACCCAGCTCAAACGCGGCTTCCGACTCATCACCGGCGGCGCCGACGCGCCGCACTGAGGACATCTTCCCCATGCTCAAGAACGATCGCCTGCTGCGCGCCCTCAACCGTCAGCCCGTCGACCGCACGCCCGTCTGGCTGATGCGCCAGGCCGGCCGCTACCTGCCGGAATACCGCGCCACCCGCGCGCGCGCCGGTAGTTTCCTGGGCATGGCCAAGAACCCGGAAATCGCCTGCGAGGTCACCCTGCAGCCGCTGCAACGCTTTCCGCTGGATGCGGCGATCCTGTTCTCCGACATCCTGACCATCCCCGATGCGATGGGCCTGGAGCTGTATTTCGTCGAAGGCGAAGGTCCCAAGTTCCGCCACCCGGTCCGCGATGCAGCCGCGATCCAGCGGCTGGGCGTGCCGGACATGGAGACCGAGCTGCGCTACGTGATGGATGCGGTGCGCCTGATCCGCCGCGAGCTGGACGGTGCAGTGCCGCTGATCGGCTTCTCCGGCAGCCCGTGGACGCTGGCCTGCTACATGATCGAAGGCGGCGGCAGCAAGGAATACGCACGCATCAAGGCCATGGCCTTCAATGCACCGGAGCTGCTGCATCACCTGCTCGGTACGGTCACCGATGCGGTGATCGCCTACCTGTCGGCGCAGCGCGCCGCCGGCGCACAGGCGCTGCAGGTATTCGACACCTGGGGCGGCGTGCTGTCGCCGGCGATGTACCGCGAATTCTCGCTGCCTTACCTGACCCGTATCGCGCGTGAGCTGGAGCGCGGCAGTGGGGCCGAGCGAACCCCGCTGGTGCTGTTCGGCAAGGGCAACGGCGCCTATGTGAGCGAGCTGGCCGCCAGCGGCGCCGAAGCGGTCGGCGTGGACTGGACCATCTCGCTGGCCGATGCCGCCCAGCGCGCCGCAGGCCGCGTCGCGCTGCAGGGCAACCTCGACCCGGCCACTCTATACGGCTCGCCCGACGCGATCCGCGCCGAAGTCGGCAAGACCCTGGACAGCTACGCGCAAGGCAACGGTGGCTCGCGCGAAGGCCACGTGTTCAACCTCGGCCACGGCATGTCGCCGGACATGGATCCGGATCACGTTGGCGTGCTGGTCGAAGCGGTGCAGAGCTTGAGCAAGCGCTGACGGGCCAGATGACCGGCGGCACTGCACGCGCTGCCGGTTGCCGCAGCAGGCACATGAGCGATTGCGAACATGTGCCTTTCCCGCGTACCGCTGCGTTTCAACGCACCCGGCGTTGAAACGCTGTCTGCATTGCTGACATCGGTTCGTGGTGACGCTCCGCATCATCACCGATGCATCCCCACTTCTGCACTGGCGCCCCACCGACGCCGCGACGTTGGTCTTGGTCGCGGCACCTCCGCCCATGCCAGGCCCTGACGAAGCGCGCATGCCTGGCGATCTCGCAGACAGTACGGCCAGCGCGTAGTGACTCGCTGCAGACGCGCATCGGTTTGTGACGGCGCTCAAACTGTCGGTCGAAGCACTGCGTCTGCGGCGACACAGCCGGCTCGCTCTGATCCCGCACCAGCGGCACGTGGTGCGGCTGGCGCACGAACGTAATGCGGTCCCGGCTGGCAGCCCGGCCCGGACGGCGCGCGTTCTCGCGCGTTCTGCAGGGTATTTATGTCAATCCGGTTGCGATTCGCCAATGAATTCCCCGCACCGCGTTCCAGATCGCGGCGACAAGCCGCGTGTCGCTCTCAAGCCGGCACGGCTTCACGTCGATAAACCCGGCATTGCCGTCGTTTGCACCAATTCTTCCACGGCACGGCGATCTACTGTTGCTCCACGGTGATGCGGCGCCACTGCGACACCTCCAGACAGGCTCTCCGCCTGCCGAACCTCGACACCGTCACGTTTGTTCAAACGCTTCACTCACCCGCGAACCAGGGAGAAAAGCATGGCCTTTCCAACTGCCGTCAACGACCAGATCACCGACTCCGTCACCCAAGCCAATACCAAGGTGTTGGGCGATGCCCCCGCCATCGCCATGGGCAATCTGTACCAGGCCACCGCGCAGGCGCTGGCCAACGCCGCCCACAACGCGACCAATGCGCAGCAGCAGAGCTATGTCACCGCGCAATCGGCCACCACCATGGGCGTGGCCACGCTCTACTCCATCGATACCGCCACCACGGGCGTTGCGACCAAACAGATCCTGAGCACCGGCATCAAGGGCCTGGGTTGAACCCGATGCGCTGACCACCGTCCACCAAGGAGCACCACATGGCATTCCCAACTGCAGTGAACAACCAGATCACCGACTCGGTCACCCAGGTCAACACCAAGGTGCTGGGCGACGCCCCGGCCATCGCCATGGGCAATCTGTACCAGGCCACCGCGCAGGCACTGGCCAATGCCGCCCACAACGCGACCAACGCGCAGCAGCAGAGCTACGTCACCGCGCAGTCGGCCACCACCATGGGCGTGGCAACGCTGTACTCCATCGACACCGCGACCACCGGCGTCGTCACCAAGCAGATCCTGGGCGTCTGACGACCCGGCTGACGCCAAGGACATCCGCCAATGGCCTTTCCCACCGCCGTCAACGACCAGATCACCGATTCGGTCACCCAAGCCAATCTGCAGGTATTGGGCAGCGCTCCAGCCGCAGCCATGGGCAATCTGTATCAGGCCACCGCGCAAGCGCTGGCGAATGCGGCCCACAACGCAACGCTCGCGCAGCAGCAGATGTACGTCACCGCACAGGCAGCAACCACGATGGGCGTCTCGCTACTGTACTCGCTCGATACCGGCGCCACAGGTGCCGCCACCAAGAAGATTCTCGGCTAACACCACCAACGCCGCAGGCTCTTCGCTCTTCCACCACCGCTAAGGAGCTATCACCATGGCCTTTCCGACTGCCGTCAACAGCCAGGTCACCGATTCCGTCTCCCAGGTCAACACCAAGGTCCTCGGCGATGCGCCGGCGATCGCAATGGGCAACCTGTTCGTGGCCACCAGCCAGGCGCTGTCCAATGCCGCACACAACGCAACGAACAACCAGCAGCAGTCCTACGTGACGATGCAGGCATCGACGACGCAGGGCGTGTCCACCCTGTATTCGATCGATACCGCGTCCGATGGCGTGGCCACGCGCGAAATCCTCAGCGCCGGGCTGCGGTAATCGGTGGCCAGGCACCGCCGCCGTCTCGCCGGTGGTGCCTGGTTCGATACGCGGCGCCATGCTCCCCCGCATCTGGCTGGTCGATTCCAGAAAGGACGCACCATGTTGCAGTTACATCATATCCCCACGTCCAACACCCTGGATGTGGTGGTCAGACTCATCAGGGGCCGCACCATCGTGGCCACGTTCGCACCTCACCAGAAAGCGGTGATGAATGTCGCCTTCGACGGCATCCTGCCCCTGATTCCCGGAGCGCAGCCATTGGTCTATCGCCAGAGGCCGGGCAACGTGATCGACGTGCCGCGCGGCAATTTTGCTTTCCTGGAACGCGTTCCCGATGGCGTGGCCTTGCAGTACGCGTGCAGACACGAGCCGCAGAACACCGTGCTGTTCTCGGCGTCGGCAGGGGTTGAACAGCGCAGGCCGTCGTTGGCCTAGAACACCGACGCCAGTGCCTGTCATGCAGCCAAGCGCGCAGGCCGCAAGCATCGCCAGCCTGGTCGGCCCTGCCGCAACAGGTGCGGCGATGGCCATCGGGCAAGCGCCGGCCTTCGCGATGGGAGCCACCTATCTGGCGCTGGCGGACTCCATCGCGCTCGCAATGGAAAACGCCGTCGCCAACCAGCAACGCGGACAGGTTCTTGCCGATGCCGCACTCACCCAGATCCTTGCCTTGATCATCCAGAAAGGAGCGACTTCATCATGATCGACGATAGCAGCGTGAACAGTCAGATCGTCGATGCCGTCAGCAGCATCGTGACGCTGACCACCGGTCAAGCGCCCGCACAGGCGCTGGGCATGCTCGATGCGGTGATGCTGGAGACGCTGGGCATGGCGATGCATAACGCCGTGAACCGGCAGCAGGGCGCAGGCATGATCAATGCTGCTGCGATCACCGCCGCCTGCGCCAAGATGATCTCGGCGCCGTTCCCGGTTCCGCCACCGCCGCCGCCCGCACCACCCGGACCAGCGCCGACCGTGGCGCCGTTACCTGGCCCACCGCCCGCGCCTTCTCCCCCGGCGGCGCTGATCGCTGCTGCAGCGGCGGAAGCCAAGACGGCGGTCGATGTGCTGAAAACGCAGGCGCAAGGCGCATCGGCAGATGCCGCGACCGCAGCCGCCGACCTCATGGAAGTCCATGCACTGAGCGTCCCGCCGCCTCTGCCTGCCACTCCCCCCGCCCCCGGCGCCGGCCCCAATGATGCTGCCACTGCTGATGCTCCTGTTGCTCCACCCCCAGTTCCACCCGCAGCCGCAGCTGCTGGCGCACCCGCTCCTGCATCTGCACCTGTTGTTCCTGCTGCACCTGCATCTGCATCTGTGCCTGCACCTGCACCTGCATCTCCAACGCCGCCTCCGCCATAAGCCGACCGCGTAGAGGCGTGTTTCACCACCAGGCCTCATCGCCAGGCCGCAGATCAATCCACGGGAGCTGAGATGGAACCGAGCAAGGTCAATGCCCAGGTCATCGATGTGATCAACCAGACGCAGATGGCCACCATGAGCCCGCAGGTCGTGCTGACCAGCGGGGCCGGAAAGGCCTATCAATCGGTGGCGCAGTCCACGGCCATCGCGGTGCAGGACGCCACCGACGCGCTGCGCAATGTCTCCACCATCGCCACCACGGCCGTCGGCGTGGCGATGGCGCAATACCTGGCCACCGGCGACGCCAAATACGTCACCGCGCTCACCCAGGCACAGGCGCTGATGCAGGGTGCCACCGACGACTTCGCCAGGATCGGCTCGGCGGCCGGCCTGGTGCTGAAAAACTTCCCCGCTGGTTGAACTCACAAGGAGTCATGCAATGTCCGTTTCGATCGCTGGCCGCCTGATCTCGATGCCGACGATGCTCTCGACGCTGGGCAGGCAGTGCCTGGCCTTCATCGATGGAGGCACCCAATGGCTGGCCTGGGCGATCCAGTCGCCCGGCGTGCGCTACGACTTTCCCGACGAGAGCAGCTTGCTCGATGAGGTGCAGCAAGGCCTGCATGGCTCGCGCCTGGCCTTGCTGCCGCAGCTGGAACTGAAGGTCAGCCCGGTCAAGCTGATGAGCTTGAGCGCGACCGACCTGGGCACGTTGGCGCAGGCCGAAGCCGGCGATACCGGATCGGTGGTCAAGGCGCAGTTGCAGCGCATCTTCCGCGACAACGCCCTGTTCACCGCAAGCGACCTGGGCGCAGGCCGTAGCCTGCTGACCCAGCTGAAGGTCGACGGCGCTGCGGTGTTCCAGTCGCTGGACCTGGAAGAAAGCCTGGCGCTGCGCCAGCTGGCTGCGGACGCGCCGCCGGCCAACGTGACGCCGGCGCTGCAGCAGGAAGCAGCCGCGTTCGCCGTCGAGCAGGCGCGAACACCGCTGGAATTCTGCGATTACTACCGTTTCTACCTGGCCTGCACCGCCACGATTACCGCTGCGGACGAGCGTGCGCATGCGGCGGCCTCGGCGCTGCAGACGCTGCTGCCGCTGCTGTTCGCCACCCTGGATTGCCCACAGGTCCAGGGACTGCCCTCGCCCAACGAGGTCGAACGCAGCGTTGCCGACTGGCTGGCGCGCGGTCGCCAGATCGGCTTCGCGCGGCTATCGCTGGCGGCCCAGCAGATCGTCCAGCACACCCGCTACCAAGGCAGCGGAGACGACCAGGCGGCGAACGACGCCATCGGCCTCTACCTGCAATCGGCGCAGGCCTTCCTGGCAGCCAACCGGCCCAGTCGTGGCGTGCTTGGTCAGGACGGCAACAGCTGCGTGTTCGCCATGCGCAACGACACCCTGGCCGCGCTGCTCCAGGTCAACGGCGGCGTCATCTCGCTCCGCGATTTCGGTGCGGCGCCTGCATCCAGCAGCACATCGCAAGCTGCGGACACGGAGGCTTCGGAGTGAACGCATCGCGCTCGCTTCCTGCGGCCAGCGACCAGACCCCGCCTGCGATCAGCGCCGCTGACGCGGCCCGTGACGCGGTGCATGCAGGACGCGCCGCTGCCCTGGCGGCCGCACGCCAGACCATGGCGCAAGCCGAACACGCACTGGGCGCGATGCTGCGCACGCTGGCGGCGCAGCGCCCGCCCGATACCGCACCACTCACGGTCCCGCTCCGGCCATCGCGTACCGATGCCGTTGCCCCGCTCCATCCCGCGTCCACTTCAGGAGACATCCGCATGACCGACGATACCCAGCCCACGCCTCCGGTTCCGCCCACTGCCACTCCTGCGCAATCGCCAGGATCGTCGCAGATCGAAGCCGCACTGAAGGCGGCGCAAGCCCAGATCGATCAGGCGATGGCGGCCAGCGACAGGGCCGTGCAGGCGGCCATGCAGGCTGCGAACGCCGCGACCGCCGCAGCCGGTAACAATCCAGCGGTCGACAACGCAACCCAGGCGCTACAGCAGGCCGACCAGGCCGCAGCCGCTGCGGTTGCCGCCGCGCAGCAACAGGCCGAGCAGGCGATGAACGCAACGCCTTCGGCAAACCCAGACGCAGACAACGGAACAGCCGCCTAACGCATCGGAACGTATCGATGTCGCGGCGACGCCGGTCCTGCAGCGAGCACACCCGTTTCCTTTGGGGCGGGTCACCCGACCCGGCCGCCACTTCGATCCAGTAGCGCAACCCCGTCGTTCTAGCCATCGCGCCCCGGTCCAGCCACCGCCCGATCCCAAGGAATGCCGACATGACGTTCTACACAGGCTTCGACACCGATCAATTCCCCGGACTCCCCGCCCTCGACTGGCTCAAGAACGAGACCAGCCTGGCATGGTGCGGCTACTACCTGGCACCGGCGCCAAGCCACGCCGATACCGGCTGGATGGGCCAACGCGCGGCGTTGACCGCACAAGGCTGGGGTCTGGCGCCGGTGTACCTAGGCCAGCAGACGATCGGCCCGGGTTCGCATGAGGCCAACGCGCGACAGGGCAGTATCGATGGTGCACAGGCTGCGGCGCTGGCACGCACCGAAGGCTTTCCCGGCGGTGCGGTCGTCTATCTCGACTGGGAAGATGGCGGCAGCCCGCCCCAGGCTGCCATCGATTACATCCGCATGTGGATCGCCGCTTTGGTGGAGCATGGCTACTCGCCAGGCCTGTATTGCTCGCACGCGCGCGCAGTGGAATTGCTGTCGCGCATCGGCCCCGGCCCCACCCCACGCGTCTGGGCCTGGCGCGTCTCGACGGCAGCGCGTCATCCCTACGCCGGCGACATACGGCACATCCAGCCCGCCGATCCCGCCGGCTGCGGCTATTCCCAGGCCATGCTCTGGCAATACGAACAGGATGCGGTGCTGTCGCTTCCCGGCACGCCCTTGGATGGGCTGGAAGTGGACCTCAGTTATTCGAGCTTGGCTGATCCGAGCGCGGCGTGATTGCGCAAGTTCCCCGTTCCAACGAAGTGCTGAATGGACGCACCTCGGCAGGCACGCGAGAAGAGCCATGCTGCTAGCCGCTTGCTCACTCAGCTGATCGACAGCCGCAGTCATGCGTTTGGAATGCGGGGGAACTCGTACTTTGCTACCACATCCCACGTAACTGGCCGAAGCCAATCCGGGTCAACCAGAGAAGTGGGATTTACTTCTGCGCCGCCAAGCCTCTTTGAAGAATAGTTGTTTCCAGCGTTATTAAGGCGACTGCTGCGTTTATCCATTTGCGCCAAGCTTACGCATGAATGCAAGGGACCGAGCCTGATCGGATGCAACCACTCTAGAGCGGCTAACAAAACGACTGCGCTCCCCGCCAAGCGGGCGTGGCCGACCCTCGGAATCGGCGTGCGCCATACGTGCACTCGGGTTCCTCCGCGCCGTCCACACCCACCTGACGATCGCTCGCACGTTCTGTTAGTCGCTCTTAATCCGAAGCGAACTGACGCACTTACTCCACTTCCATAACATGACGAGGATACGCGTAAATGCGTGCATTCTTTAAAATAAGGAAAAAAATGGCTGCCAGAATGATAGCTCAAGGCTTGACGCATGGAGGATTTCTGGCGACAGGTGCAGCCACATCATTTTCACGGTCAGGGCCTGCGAAGTGGATCCTGGGAAGTCGGACCAAAGAAAACCTGGCTGCAAAGATAGATGTTGGCTTGGACTGTGAAGAACTCGTCCGCATGACATTGAGAAAATTTGGAGTTAGTGATGCGACATCTCAGTCACTCGATCTCATGGGTGTAGTCGCCCCACTCGCTGTAACTCAGCGCACTTTTAGAGTTGCGGAATTCCTGAGTATTGCCCATGCTAAAGATGTCGTCGCCAGTTTTTCGCCGATTTTTGGTGATACTTATATCCCATCGCCCCTGGACCACTTGCCTGAAGAGGACGCAAAAAGCGCTGGCGGCGTACTAACCATGCGCATGGCATTGAACTTATTAAACTCAAGCGCCACGACTCAACAACAGGCAGCGCTGAATTTGGCATTACTCACATTTTACGCGGAAAATAGCGAAAACCCGTGTGCAAGGCTGGCCTACGAAATAACAGTCGAAGTGGGAAAAAGATGGCTAGTACTGCCTTCCGAAGTGCCAAGTCTAGGCATCCTTAGCTCGTTTGGATCCGGCACGGGGCTGGCACACTTGTTTCAAGACGTACCCAACGCAGTATTGAAGCGACTTCGAGATATGTTAGGCGATGGCCATGAATCAAAGGAAATATTGCTGAAAAAAATCGAACTGATTGGATCGGCGTGCGAACTGGCCAAGCAAGCTGCAATCGGGTCCCTGACTGGAACAATCACTTACATCGAGGAGGCCGAACGAGATCTTTATATATTCAGAACTGAACGATTACTGCCCGTTCCCATGGAAGTCTTTCCGCTCAACCTATTTAAGCACTTTTCTCCGGCACGATTCTTTTTTCAAGAGCCGGCCATCGAAGGCGCCATCAAGACCAGAGACTATTATTTGATAAAGGAAATCGTGCGCGAATGCGAAAATCGCGGGTTCAATTTATCCAAAGATGAAGTGCGCAATGCATTGTCTGCAGGTGCAGACCAAGTGCTACACCAGGGGGATCGGATCAGAAAAATTGCGGAAAGCCAGTCTGAATACTTCGCCAATCAATCGATCAAATCTTCAAGGAAAGAAGTTGAGGACTAGCTCTGCCACTCTAAGACTCTTAATCGATGCAATCATGATGTACGTGGATGCTCGCCTTGGCGAGGCGCGAACTTATCGAATTCATCGCACTAGAACTTCGCGCTGAGCTATTCGCAAGAAACCCAGCACGAAGCGACCAGGAACACCGCTACCCGAGGCTAGTCGATCCCACTGCTCGTACCGGCGTTACGGAACTCCCGCGGACTCACCCCCACCAACCGCCGGAAGCTCTTCTCGAAATGGCTCAGGTCGCCGAAGCCTACCTTCAGCGCCACTTCGGTGATGCGCAGTCTCGGTTGCCGTTGCAAAAGCTCCTTGGCCTTTTCGATGCGGAGCTGCTGCAGCATCGGTTTGAACGGGGTGCCCAGCTCCTCGCGGAACAGAAAGCCCAGATGCGACTGGCTGACATGCGCCTGCCGGGCCAGGTCGCCCAGGGTCAGCGGCTCGGCGTAGTGCTCACCCAGATGCACCAGGGCGCGCCGGAGTGCGTCGTGCAAGCTGGCCAGACGTTGGCCAGGGCGATGCGGGAGGCCATCGATCCAATCGACCGGCGTTTCCGGAAGCATGGACGCGCTTGCAAGCCCGGCCGTTGGTGGTGGTGTCGCGCGCACATCGCGCTGCGCTTGCCATTCGCGGTCTTTCACCAGATGCGGTGCATGGCGCTGGATATCGGCAATGCCGACCGGCCTGCCGGCCGTCATGACCGCCAGGCGCAGCATCACCCGCTCCAGCTCTTGAAGGTTTCCCGGCCATGGGTAATGGGCCAGGACATCCATCAGCGGCTCGGTGACAGAAGAGCGGTGATCCAGGCCATGCCGATCCAGCACGCGCTCGATATGGAAGCCGATGTCGGCGTGCCGCCTGCGCAAAGGGGCGAGCTCGATTGCCAGGACATCCAGTTGCGAGAGCAGCGCCCGCGAAAAGCGTCCGGCGCGGACACGGCGCGGCAGATCGGCGGTCGTGGAGGCGACGACCCGCGGCAAGGCCTCACCGCCCGCAACGGACCATGGCCAATCGCGGGCCGAGAGATATCCGGCCACCTGGCGTTGCAGCGCGTCGTCGAGCTCGTCCACGTTCTGCAGGAACAAGGTTCCTCCCGCTGCACGCTCGAACCATAGTGCCGGCACGTCGCCAACAGCAGTGGCGCAATCGACCACAACGAACGGCCCCTCCCGCCAGGGTGCGGCGGCATGCAGCAGGATCGCCACGTGTTCCTTTTCGGTACCGAACTCGCCGCGCACGATGACAGGCAAGCGACTGTATGCGACGTGTTCGACGAACGCATCGATCGTCCAGACCTCCTCGCTCACGCCCACAAGCGGCAGCGCTCGACCGAACCGGTCCTGAGCCAGCGCCCGCGCGATATCGCGCTGGATCAGGTACGCACAACACTTTGCGATCTGCCGGTATAGCGTCATCGCCTGTGTGGTGATGCCGTCTTGCCCCGGCCTCACGCTCAGTGCGCCGAGAACCTGTTGGCCATGCTGGACGAGAAACATCTGTGCAGGCGTGGCATGCATCTGCGCCGGATCCTGAACCGGTGGATCGCCTTCCTCCACCGCGACAAACGTGCAGACCGCGCCGTCTGCGATCTCACTGTGCGACAGTTCCGCAGCGATCCTTTCCAGCATTTTCGCCAGAGGATCGCCGGGGAAGTACGCGCGCTGCATTACATCGAAGACCTGCTTTTCCATGGATTTTTCGACCTGATCACCGGCGCGCTCGGAAGGCGGCCATACCCAAGTCGCGCCATCCCTGACCAGACCGTCGGCAAAGCTCCAGGCAATGCATTCGCTGCTCGGTTCACCGCCGCGCCTGCCACTCGATCACTCCATGGCAACACGGAGACCCGCGCTTGCCTTGGCTGGACCCGTTGAAGGCGCAAGAGATTCGCCAGCGAATCCAACGCTTGTTGCAAGCCAGGTTCGGCATTAGCACGCTGCCATCCGGTTGTCCCGACGATTGGTATCGCGCGACCGCACAGCCAATCAATTGGGTGAGGGCCGTCTCACTCATTGCCGCTGCAGCGCTGCGGCGCTGCGACGAACTCAAGCAACGCAATACCGCATGCCATTGCGACCTTCTGCACATTGGCGCGGGGATAATGCGCTGCCCTTCCTTCAACATTGCTCATGTCTGCACCCGTCCCTACCTTGCACGCTTACGCCGCCATCAAGCCCTTGCTGTGGCTGGTGTCGCTGGCGATCTTCATGCAGATGCTGGACGCCACCATCGTCAACACGGCGTTGCCGTCGATGGCGCGCAGCCTGCGCGAAAGCCCGCTGCAGATGCAGTCGGTCGTCTTCAGCTATGCGTTGGCCGTGGCCATGTTCATTCCAGCCTCCGGCTGGATCGCCGACCGCTTCGGCACCCGGCGCACCTTCCTGGCAGCGATCATCGTGTTCACGCTGGGCTCGTTGCTCTGCGCCGCCGCGCAGCAGCTGCCACAACTGGTCGCCGCGCGGGTGGTGCAAGGCATCGGCGGCGCGATGCTGTTGCCGGTGGGGCGATTGGCGGTCCTCAAGACGGTGATGCGCGAAGACTTCCTGCGCGCGATGAGCTTCATCGCCATTCCCGCCCTGATCGGCCCGTTGATCGGTCCCACGCTGGGCGGCTGGCTGGTGGAAGTGGCCTCTTGGCACTGGGTCTTCCTGATCAATCTGCCGATCGGCATCATCGGCTTCATCGCCGCGCTCAGGATCATGCCGGACCATTACGGCCAAGCGCGCAGACGCTTCGATCTGATCGGCTATCTGATGCTGGCGGTCGGCATGGTGGCGTTGTCGCTGGCGCTGGACGGCATCGCCGAGCCCGGCATGCGCCACGCCTTCGTCATGCTGCTGGCGATCGGTGGGCTGGCCGCCCTTGCCGGTTACTGGCTGCATGCCGGCAATGCCGCCAACGCGCTGTTTCCGCTGGCTCTGTTCAAAGTGGCAAGTTATCGCATCGGCATCCTGGGCAACCTGTTCGCCCGCGTGGGCAGCGGCTCGATGCCGTTGCTGATTCCGTTGCTGCTGCAGGTGGGCCTGGACATGAGTCCGATGCACGCCGGGCTGATGATGGTGCCGGTGGCACTGGCGGGCATGGCAGCCAAACGCGCTGCGGTCAGGCTGGTGGGACGTTTCGGCTACCGCACGACGTTGATGGTCAACACCGTGCTGGTGGGCCTGGCAATGGCCAGCTTCGCGCTGAGCGAAGCCGGCCAGCCACTGTGGCTGCGACTGCTGCAGCTGGCCTGCTTCGGGGGAGTGAATTCGCTGCAGTTCACCGTCATGAACACCGTCACCCTGCGCGATCTGGATCGCGATCAGGCCAGCCCCGGCAACAGCCTGTTGTCGATGGTGATGATGCTGGCCACCGGCTTCGGCGCCGCAGCGGCAGGCAGCCTGCTGGCCGCTTTCGACACGCAGCTGGGCGAGACGCACGGCGCCACTGCCGCGCTGCATGCCACCTTCCTGTGCGTGGGCGGCATCACCCTGACCTCGACACTGATCTTCTGGCAGTTGGCCGACACCCGACCGCATCCCAGGGAGGTGGAGGCGGTGGCCGAATAGCCGCTGCCCAGCGCACTCCAGCCCCAAAAAAAAACCAGCGCTTATCGACGCCTGCCTAGCGGCCCTGGCCCGGACGCGCGCCGCGCAAAGCCTCGGCGATCGTATCGGCCAGCATGTCGCCGGTGAGCGGCTTGCGCAGGAAACTGTCGAAACCGGCTTCCTGCGCGGCCGGTTCGGCGGCCTCGTCCGAGCGTGCGGTCACCGCGATCAGCGGCATCTCGTAGCCGAACACGCGCAGTTGCCGGGCCAGCGCGAAGCCGTCCAGCCCGGGCAAGTCAAGATCCAGCAGCGCCAGATCGAATGTGTTGTCGGCCGCTTCGGTCAATGCCGCCAGGCCATGCGGAGCGTGCACGACGGTGTGCCCTTGCGCCCGCAGCAGGCCCACGATGACCTCGGCGATGGTGGAATCGTCTTCGACCAGCAGGATGCGCTGCGGCGCAACGTGCACGTCGGCACGCGAGCCCTCGCTGCCCGGCGCGACATTGGAACTGACCCAGCGCAGCGGCAGATCCACGACAAAGCGCGTACCGGCGCCAAGCCGGCTGATCACCTCGATATGTCCGCCCATGGCCACTGCCAGTTCCTGGCAGATCGCCAATCCCAGGCCGCTGCCGCCATAGCGCGACGTGGTCTTGGCGCCGTCGCCCTGCTCGAAACGCTGGAACAGGCGCGCCTTCTGATCGGCGTTGATGCCTGGCCCGGTGTCGGCCACTTCGAAACGCAGGCCCTGATACGAACCCTGGGTGGTCAGCTTGAGACCGACCACGCCGCGCTCGGTGAACTTGATCGCGTTGCTGAGCAGGTTGAGCAGGATCTGGCGGATACGGGTGGGGTCGCCGCTGGCAGTGATGTCGCCCAGCAGGCCCACCTCCAGGCTGAAATGCAGCCCGCGCTCGCGGGCCAGCGGCGCCATCAGCGCTTCGACCTCTGCCACCAGCTGGCGTACCGAGAATGGCTGCAGGTCCAGTTCCAGGCGTCCGGACTCGATCCGCGCCAGATCCAGCGCGTCGTTGACCAGACGCAGCAGATGCGCGCCCGCGCGGCGGATGGATTCGGTATAGCCGCGCTGTTGGGAATCCAGCGAGGTCTTGAGCAGCAATTCGCTCATGCCCAGTACGCCGGTCATGGGCGTGCGCACTTCGTGGCCGAGCGTGGCCAGAAATCGGGTCTTGGCGAGCGACGCCTGTTCGGCCAGTTCCTGCTTGTGCACTGCCAGCTGCCACGCGCTCAGGCGCCGCAGGCGCCGCCGGTACATCAGGATCGAGGCCGCCACGATGCACAGCGCCAACAGGCCCAACCCGGCCAGCCCCCACGGCGCCAGCCACCAGGGCGGCATCACCTGGAAGCGCAGCTTCTGGCTGGCCGACCAGATGCCGTCGGCGGTGCGTCCCTGCACTTCGAGGGTGTAGTGCCCGGCCGGCAGGCGCGAAAACAGCCGCTCGCCGCTCGGACCCACATCGATCCAGTCCGGATCGTAGCCACTCAGGCGGAAGCGGTAGCTGTTGGATTCGGAGTCGGCGAAGCTGAGCAGCCGCGCCACGATATGCAGATCGCGATCGCCGTCCTGCACGATCAACGGTTTGACATGGCTCACATCCAGCCCGCGCTCGCCACGTCGCAATCCCACCCGCTCGATGACCAGCGGTACCCGATGATCCTTGGGTTTGAGCTGGGCAGGATCGAAGATGACCAGGCCGTCGGGGGTGGCGCCCACGATCATGCCCTTGGACGACTGCGCCAACGAACGCGGCACGAACTGCGGGTTGGGCAAGCCGTCGTGCACGCCGAACACCCGCACGCCACGGGTGGCCGGGTCGACCCGGATCAGGCCGCGCATGCTCGATAGCCAGGCCACGCCATCGCGATCGACCACCAGGCCCTGCGGGGCGAGCGCCGGGAACTCCTGGTCGGCACCCACCGTGTCCAGGTGATGCAGACTGCCGTCCTTCCACAGATAGCGATGCAACTTCCCCAGCCCCGCGAGCCAGGCGACCTCGTTGTCGCTGAAGCGAAAGTTGAAGATCTGTTCCTGCGGCGCACCGGCGATGGGCTCGAAGCGTTCGCGGGTCGCATTCCAACGTTGCAGGCCGTGGCTTCCGGCCAGCCACAGCATGCCGTCCGGCCCACTCTGCAACTGACGCACCACCAGGTCGGGGGCCAGGCCATGCGTGCCTCGCAGCAGGTTGCGCAGCACCCGGCCGTCTTCGTCGCGCTCCTGCAGCCCCATCGGGGTCTGGATCCAGACATGCCCATCGGCGGTCTGCTGCAGACGCTCCAGGACCGCCTCCCAGGTGGGATCACGCACGCTACCGTGCAGGTCCTTGGTGGACTTCCAATGCAGTACCTCACCGCTGGCGGGGTCATAGCGCAACAGGTGTCCGAAACTGCCCACCCACACCCGGCCCTTGCGATCTTCCAGCATGCTGTTCGCCCAGCCTTGCGAGCCCAGCGTCCGCAGCACCAGCTCGATCCTGCCCTGTGCAGGATCGACCCGCTCGAGCGCATCGGAACTGCCCACCAGCCAGAAGCGCCCGTCGCTGGACTTCGCGGTGGCCTGAATCGCGAGATTCCCCTGCAGCCGACCGTCTTCCTCGTGATTCACCACTACCGCGAAGCGACGCCAGTTCGACGGCAGGTGCCAGAGCCCGCCGATCGGGCTGGCGAACCATACACCGCCTTCGCGATCCTGGTAGGCCGATTCCCAGTTGGGACGCACGCGGCCGTGCGTGGATGCGTTATAGAGCGGGACATTGTGCACCTGACTGCCGGTGGCATGCCCCAGGCCGGCCGCCGTATCCAGCCAGTAGCTACCGTCGTGATCGCGCAGCAGCACCCCCAGCACCGGATACCGTGTGGGCGCCTGCCAGCGGTGCGGACTCAGGCCGCCCTGCAAATCGCGTCGGAACACCTGGTCATCGCTGGTGCCGATCCAGAGGCTGCCGTCGGGGTCGGCGGTCAGCTGAGTGATGATCTGCGCGGTGCCCTGCGGGAATTGCTGACGTTCGAAGTCCTTGCCGGTCCAGCGCGCGAGGCCGTCGGCGGTTCCCACCCACAGCACGCCACGCGTATCGATGCTCAGCCGATAGATGGCGTCGTCGGGCACGCTGCGCGGGTCGTCGGCGCGATGCATGAAGTGGTCCAGCACGCCATCGGGCCGCAGCCGGAACAGCCCGCTGCTTTCGGTACCGAACCAGACGCTGCCGTCGTCGGTGGACACGATGTTCCAGATCACCGCACCGCGCAGTGCCGGGTAACGGGTGCCGTCATAGAAGGTGAACGCATGACGCGCCGGGTCCAGCATGCCCAGTCCCGCCATACCGGTTCCAACCCAGACCTGGTTGCGTTTGTCGATGTGGATCGCCCACACCTGGTTGTCGCGCAGTCCATCCTCGATGCGCCAGATGCGGAAGTTGCGGCCGTCGTAGCGTGCCAGTCCATCGCTGCTGGCCAGCCACAGGTAGCCGTTGGCGTCCTCCTCCACCTCGTACACGATGTTGGACGGTAGCCCGTCGGCGACCGTCAACTGACGCGGCTGCGGCAAGACGGGCACCGCGCCGATCCCCAGCACCGGCCATGCGCACACGGCGATCACGCACCACAGCAACAGACGCCGCGCCTTTTGCGCGGTCGTCGGCCTGCGGCGGGGGAGAGGTCTGTCTTGCAACGTGCGTCCTTGTTTTGTTTGCACGCATAGTGCGCACCGCGCCGCATGCTGGCAACACGCCCGAGCACCGTGCGCATCGCCGCAGGCGAGCCAGCGCTGCCATGCGCAAAGGGGGGTGACACAGCAGCCGGGCACCGGCGACTGCGCGCAGCGGCTAAGCATTGCCGGCCGGTGGGTCCATCGGGTGTTCGCCCGCTGCGTCGGCGGCATCGGCGAGCGCCTGCGCCAGGGCCTGCGCCAGCAGATCGCCGGTCACCGGCTTGCGCAGGAAGCCGTTGCAGCCGGCGGCCATCGCCTGCGGCTGGGCGTCGGCATCGGCGCGTGCGGTCACCGCCACGATCGGGAAGCGCACGCCACGTGCGCGCAGCTGCGCGACCAGGGCTGCACCATCGATGCCGGGCAGATCCAGATCGCACAGGCCGGCGTCGAAGCTGCGCGTGCTGACCTCGGCCAGCGCCGCGAGCCCATGTAGCACATGGGTCACGGTGTGTCCGCGCACCTGCAGCAGGCCGATCATCACCTGCGCGACGGTAGGGTCGTCTTCGACCAGCAGCAATTGCAGTGGGGTCTGATCCTGCGGCGCGATCGCCCGTGCCGCATCCGGCATGCCCTCGGGCAGCGTCGTCACCCACCGCAACGGCAGTTCGACGACAAAGCAGGCGCCCTGGCCCAACTCGCTGCTGACATTCACCGCACCGCCCATGGCCGCCGCCAGTTCGCGGCAGATCGCCAGGCCCAGCCCGCTGCCGCCATGCCGTGCCAGTGTCAGCGCGCCTTCGGCCTGCTCGAAACGCTGGAACAGGCGCGTGCGCTGTTCGGCACTCATGCCGGGGCCCGTATCGCACACCTCCATCCGGATGCCCTGTCCAGGTGCATGCGGCAATGACGAGACCCGCAGACGCACGCTGCCACGCTCGGTGAACTTGACCGCATTGAACAACAGGTTGAGCAGGATCTGTTGCACCCGGTTGACATCGCCATGCAAGGCCGGCGGCAACGCGTCGTCGAGCTCGCAGTCGAAGCGCAGTTGTTTCTGTTCGGCGCTCGGGCGCACCAGATCCACCACCTGCCGGATCGACTGACGCAGATCGAAATCGCGGTGATCCAGCGGCAGCTTGCCCGCTTCGATCCGGGCCAGATCCAGCGCGTCGTTGACCAGTCGCAGCAGATGCTTGCCCGCAGACTGGATCGCACCGGCATAGCCCTGCTGACGGGGATCCAGCTGCGTTTGCAGCAGGAGCTCGCTCATGCCCAGAACCCCGGTCATCGGCGTACGCACCTCATGTCCCAGCGTCGCCAGGAACCGCGTCTTGGCCAACGAGGCCTGTTCGGCCAGCTCACGCTTGTGCTGGGCCAACTGCCATTGCGCGCGCAGGCGGACCCGGCGCCGGTAGGCCGCGGCGAACAGTGCGGCCAGCAACAACCCGGACAGGCAGATCAGCGCGATGCCGACCTCGCTTCGCCACCACGATGGCCTGACCGAAAACTGCAGCGTACGCACCCGCGAACGGTTGCCCAGCGGATCCACGCCCTGCAAGGCGAGTTCGTAGTGCCCTGGGGGCAGACCGGCGAACTCGCGCATCCCTGCGTTGCCGGAGGTCTGCCAGTCCGTGTCGAAGCCCTTGAGGAAACTGCGGTAGCGGTTGGACACCGGGTCGGTGTACGACAGCAACCGACTGACGACCTGCAACTGCCGGTCCCCGGGACCCAGCTGAAACGGACGATCCATCGGCAAGGCGATACGCGCGCCATTGCGCAGCACACTGACCTGTTCCAGCTGCAATGCCGGGGTGACCGGAGCGGGGTCGGCCATCGCAGTATCCAGCAGCACGCTGGCGCCATCGCTGGTCGCTCCGATCAGCGTATCGCCAGCCATCAGCAGACACCGCGAGATGAACTCCTGGCTGGTCAATCCATCGCGCGTGCCGATGTTGCGCAGGCGCGCCGGCGTCACGGTTGGATCGATCCGCCATAGCCCGCGTAAACTGGAGATCCAGACCCGGCCGCGCGGATCGATCTGCATGGCAGAGGCATCGAATCCGGTCAAGCCATCGGCCGCGCCAAGGGCGAGCACCCGCTTCCAGCGCCCCGCCGCCTGTGTCCATTGCTCTGCGCCGCTGGCGCGGTACACCCACAGCGTCTGCGGCGTGCGGCTGGCAAATGCCTGCACCGTTGCGCCTTCTAGGCCAGCCACCGGCACGAAACCTTGCGATGCCGCATCCCAGGCGAAGATGCCGCCCTCGGCTGCCGCCCAGAGGCGTCCATCGGGTCCATGCGCCAGCTGATGCACGCCGATCTCCGGCAGCCCATGCAGGTCCTGCGGGGTGATTCGCTGCAACACCCGACCGCTGCGCAGGTCGCGTTGCTGCACCATGTCGATGAACGCCATCCAGACGGTATCGCCGTCCTCCACGATCCACTCCGCCGGCGACAGCGACGATGCCGGATCCGGGCCATCGGATGGCCAGTGGATGAAGTCGCCGGTGCGCAGGTCCATCCGCGACAGGCCAAAGCTGAGATTGCCCAGCCAGACGCGCTGCAGGCGATCCTCCAATGCCGAGACCAGTTCCATTCCCTTGAGATGCCGCGACTGCAGTCCGGTCTGGACCTTTTCGCCGGTGGACGGATCCACCCGCAGCAGACGCCCTTCCGTATCTGCCTGCCACAGCCCCCCGGAGCGGGTCGCCGGAGCCAGATTACAGTAGATGGCATGACCCGCCGGCACCGCCGGCTTGAGGACTGCGGTGCGTTTCCAGTCCGCCGGCAGATAGCCAAGGCCGGTGCCGTGCAGCGGCACCCAGAGGCCGCCATCGGCCGCGCTGAGCAGACCGACCACGTTGCGGCGCGACAATGCGCCTTCGCCATTCAGCACTGGCACCGGCGGACGCTCGCCGCGCGTACGCCACAAACCGCGCCCGCTACCCACCCAGAACTCTCCATCGCCGGCGGCCACCACACCCCAGACTTCGTTGCCTGGACCGAACATGCCTGCCCAGGGCAGCGCCTGCCATCGTTCGCCAGGCCCTCTGACATGCACGCCCGAATCGCTACCCAACCAGAGGCGATCGCCCGCCCACTGCAGACCGAAGATCGATGCCTGCGGATTCTCCTCGCCCGGAACGTACTCGCGGCGCAGCCGCGCTCCATCGTAGTAGGCGAGTCCCTTGCTGGTACCGATCCATAGGCGGTGCCGCGCATCGACCGCCAGATTCATCACGATGGCCTGATCGAGTTCGCCGTCGACCGTCCCCAGATCGAGCGAGGACATGCCGCCATCGGCATCGACCCGCACCAGCGCACCGGTCGTTGTCCCTGCCCAGATCGCGCCATCGAACGTGGCGATACTGAAGATCTCCCCGTCCTTCAACAGCGGGTATGCGGCGGCGCTGTAATGACGGAAGTGGGCACGACTGCTGTCCATCACGCTCAGCGTCTTGCCGCATCCGATCCAGATCCGGTCCTGCGCATCGATGTGGAGCGCCTGGATCGCATTGCACGGCAGCGAGCCCGGATCCGCTGGATCATGACGCCAGCTCCTGAAGCCGGCGCCGTCGTAGCGCGCCAGCCCGTCCAGCGTACCGAGCCACAGATAGCCGGCGCGATCCTGATGGATGGCCACCACCATGGTCGATGGGAGACCATCGCTGGGACCGATGATGCGGAAACGTGGCACTTCCGGGATCTTGGCCACGCACGGCAACACGCCCAGCAGCAAGGCAACGATGACGATGAGCACACGCATGTGGGAATCCCTTCCACGTCCAGCCGGCATGCTCGCAACGGATCGTTGCGAGCGCAAGTCGAGCGCGCGCTGGCGGGATGTGTCTAGAATCCGCCCATGACGTCCCTCGCCCGCCTGTTGCTCCTTCCAGCCCTGGCCCTCACCAGCCTGGCCGCCAGCGCCGCACCGGCGCGTTATGCGCTGGACCCGGTGCATACCCGGGTGCTGTTCGCGGTCGAACATGCGGGCTTTTCCAAGGCGTTGGGCACGGTATCCGGCAGCACCGGCAGCCTGGTCTTCGACCCGGACGACTGGGCGTCGGCGCGGCTGGATGTCACCGTGCCGCTGCATCGGGCCGACCTGGGCGATGCGAAGTGGAACCAGGCCACCCTGGCACGCAACCTACTCGACGCCGAGCGTTTTCCCGACGCACATTTCGTCTCCACGCGCGTGGAAGCCAGCGGCCAGAACCATGCCAGGGTCACCGGCAATCTCACTCTGCATGGCGTCACCCGTCCGGTCACCCTGGAGGTGACCCTCAACGCGCTCAAGCGCCATCCGCTGCCGCCGTTCAGGCGCACCGCCGGGTTCTCCGCCACCGCCACGCTGAGCCGGGCCGAGTTCGGCATCGATGCGTGGAAATCGATGATCGGCGACACCGTGGAGCTGCGCATCGAAGCAGAAGCCGTGCGCGAGGGGCGCGCGGACGACGAAGCGCCCGAACCGCCATCTGAACCCGCCACACCCGACACCACTGAACACCGGGAATCCGGCACATGAGCCTGAAGAATACCGACCGTTGGGGCGGCGTCAGCCAGACCCTGCACTGGCTGATCGCGCTGTTGATCCTGGTACTGGGCATCGTCGGCCTGACCATGGGCGAGTTGCCCAGGACACCGAAATACTTCTGGGTCTACACCGCGCACAAGTCGCTCGGGCTGACCGTGCTGGCGCTGGTGATCCTGCGCCTGGGCTGGCGGTTGTATGCGGGCGCACCCCCGCCGGTGGTGGGGACGCCGCGCTGGCAGGAGCGCATTGCCGGGCTCACCCACTGGCTGCTGTACGCCATGATCTTCGCCATGCCGCTGTCGGGCTGGCTGTACGACTCCACCAGCGGCCTGCGGCCGTTCCGCTGGTTCGGCCTGTTCGATGTGCCCAAGCTCAGCCCGCCGGACGAACACCTGCGCGCCATCGCGCACTTCGTCCACGAATGGGGCTTCTGGCTGCTGATCGCCGTGGTGCTGGCGCATGCCGGCGCCGCGTTCTACCACCACCTGTTCCAGCGTGACGCCACCCTGGCGCGGATGTTGCCGCGCGGCTGGCTTTCTTCCAGACCCTAAGGATTTCCCATGTCGTCCAAGCTGTTCGCCTCTCCCATGCTGGTCGCTGCATCGTTGGTGACCACCTTCGCAGCCGCCCCGGTGCTGGCCGCCGATTACGTCCAGGCCCCCGGCTCGACGCTGGTGTTCGCCAGCAAGTACGACGGGGAAGTGTTCACCGGCAAGTTCCCCGGCTTCGACACCACGCTGAATTTCGATCCGGCCAACCTGGCCGGCGCCAAGCTCGACGTGCGCATTCCGCTGGCAAGCGCGGTCAGCGGCAACAGCGACCGCGATTCCACCCTGCAGGGCCCGGACTTCTTCAACGTCGCCAAGTTCGCCACCGCGCGCTACCGCGCCGACAAGTTCCGCGCACTGGGCGGCAACCAGTATGCCGCCGACGGCACCCTGGAACTGCGCGGTGTCAGCAAGCCGGTCACCCTGACCTTCACCTGGACGCCCGGCGCGCAGCCGGTGCTGACGGGCAAGGCGGTGGTGAAGCGGCTGGACTTCGGCGTAGGCGGCGGCGACTGGGCCGATACCAAGACCATCCCCAACGAAACCGCGATCAGCACCAAGGTCGTGTTGAAGGCGAAGTAGCGCCACAGGCCGCACGGGATGCGGCCACTGAGCGGCGGACTACCTCGTCGGGTCCGCCGCTTTTTTGTGCCTGAAACACCAGATGATACCGATAGACAGTTAGACTCGGCGATCCCATCAAGGACGTGAACGATGCGCACACACGGAACGTTGACCCGTTGGAACAGCGATCGAGGCTTCGGCTTCATCACTCCGGCGCGCCCCGGAGACGATGTCTTCGTGCATATCTCCGCATTCGGGAGCGGCGCGCAGGCGCCGCGTATCGGCGAGCTGATCGCGTTCGAGACCGAAGCCGGCCCGGACATGCGCCCGCGCGCGGTGCGCATCACCCGCGCCGGTGCACAGGCCGGCAAGGGCGAACCTTCCCGCCGCCGCCACGCACCGCGTGCGGCGAACAGCGGAAGTTTCCAGCTCGGGCTCGGCAAGGTGGTGCTGCTGATGCTGCTGACCGGTGGCGCGGCGTTCGCCTACCTGCAGCGCGATGCACTGAGCGAGGCGATAGCGCCCACCGCCGTGGCAGAACCGGCGCCAGCACGCTCGCCAGCCACGCCCGCAGCCGCCCCCGCGCCGGCCGGTTGCGACGGTCGTACCCAGTGTTCACAGATGCGTTCCTGTGACGATGCCACCTACGTGCTGCAGCACTGCCCCAATACCCGGATGGATGGCGACGGCGACGGCGTGCCCTGCGAGCAGCAGTGGTGCCACTGAACCGAGGTCGGCCCTCGACATGGGCCTGGCGGTTCGAGCGTTGCCCTCCGGATGCCGTGGATCGCCAGCGCAGCAAGACGGATCCGATGTCGCGCACGGTGAATACCCGGCAAAGCGAAGTCCACCGGTCATCCATCGCCATCACCCACGCAGGCCAACGGAGGCGACTGCAAGCGATCTCAGCACTCATCCGCCCTGGTCGCGGCCTTGCTCCAGCCATGCGCGCAGCAGGGGGCCATCGAATGGCCACGCCAGCTCGCGTCCCTGCGCGTCCCGCAGCACCGGCACCCGTGCCCCATAAACGGCCTCGAGGGCGGCGTCTTCGTCGATGAAGATGCTTAGGAAGTCGCCGGCACGCGCCTGCGCCAGCACTTCGATGGCCTGATCGCACAGGTGGCAGTCGTCGCGCTGGTACAGGGTCAGGGCCATGCAGGGGTCTCATGCTGCGCTGCAGCCGTGCCGCAAGCGCCGAACGTCTAGAATAGCCGCCTTTACGCTAACCTCTCCGGCACGCATGGCTGTCAGCACGTTCGACCTGTTCAAGATCGGTATCGGTCCCAGTTCCTCCCACACCGTGGGGCCGATGCGTGCCGCCGAGCGCTTCGTGCACCGCTGGCTGCTCGACGCGGGCCGCCTGCAGGACGTGGTGCGCATCCGCGCCGAAGTGTTCGGCTCGCTGGCGCTGACCGGTCGCGGCCACGGCACCGACAAGGCGGTGCTGCTCGGGCTGGAAGGCCACCGTCCCAACCTGATCGACCCGGACATCATTCCGGCCACGCTGGAACGCATCCGCACGAGCAAGCGTATCAATCTGATGGGCGAGCACGCCATCGGCTTCGACGAAAAACGCGATCTGCCGATGAACAAGCGGCAGAAGCTGCCGTACCACACCAACGGCATGCGTTTCACCGCCTACGACGCCGAAGACGCGGTGATCGCTACGCGCGATTACTACTCGGTCGGCGGCGGCTTCGTGGTCAACCAGGACGATGCCGCCGACGACCGCATCGTGGCCGACGAAACCCCGCTGCCGTATCCGTTCCTCAGCGGCGACGAGCTGCTGGCGCAATGCGCACGCAGCGGCCTGAGCATTGCCGCACTGATGTTCGAAAACGAAAAGAGCTGGCGCAGCGAAGACGAGATCCGCGCCGGCCTGCGCGAGCTGTGGAATGCGATGCAGTCCTGCGTGACGCGTGGCATCCGCGAGGAAGGCACCCTGCCCGGTGGCCTGAGTGTCTCGCGGCGCGCCCCGGCGCTGTACCGCGAACTCTCGTCCAAGCCGGAAGCGGCCATGCGCGACCCGCTGACCACGCTGGATTGGGTCAACCTCTACGCGCTGGCAGTCAACGAAGAAAATGCCGCCGGCGGCCGCGTGGTCACCGCCCCCACCAACGGCGCGGCCGGCATCATTCCGGCGGTACTGCATTACTTCGATCGTTTCTGCGCAGGCGCGTCCGAGCAGCGCATCTTCGACTTCCTGCTCACCGCTGCGGCCATCGGCATCCTGTACAAGGAAAACGCCTCGATCTCCGGCGCCGAAGTCGGCTGCCAGGGAGAAGTGGGCGTGGCCTGCTCGATGGCCGCCGGCGGCCTGGTCGCTGCGCTCGGCGGCAATCCGGGCCAGATCGAGAACGCCGCGGAAATCGGCATGGAGCACAACCTCGGCCTGACCTGCGATCCGATCGGCGGCTTGGTGCAGATCCCGTGCATCGAACGCAATGCGATGGGCGCGGTGAAAGCCATCAACGCCAGCCGCATGGCCATGCGCGGCGACGGCAAGCACAAGGTCTCGCTCGACAAGGTCATCAAGACCATGCGCGACACTGGCCGCGACATGCAGGACAAGTACAAGGAAACCAGCCGCGGCGGCCTGGCGGTGAACGTCATCGAGTGCTGAGCCAACAGCACACGACGGCTGGCTGCACGTCCTTCTCTCACGAGCGGCAGAAGCCGCACAAAGCGCAGTAAGCGAATGCAAGTACGGTTGATCGCTCTGCCCTTCTCCCGCACGCGGGAGAAGGTGCGCGAAGCGCGGATGAGCGAACGCACCAAGCGCCGGTAAGCGCTCTGCCCTTCTCCCGCACGCGGGAGAAGGTGCGCGAAGCGCGGATGAGGGCGCGTGCATCGCAACCTCCCCTGGCAACGCATTCGCCAATACCACACCAGCGCCCGCCAAACGCCGCCAGCTGTACGTCCCCACCACATCCTCCGCTGTACTGTCGGACGCTGGATTCGGATGGAGATCGCGATGCGACAACTCGCTTGCACCCTTACCCTGGCCATGGCCTGCAGTCCAGTGATGGCGCAGGAAGCAAGTTATGGCCCACGCCTGGAGGGCTTCGACTACCCCCACCCGGTCAAGACCTACGCCTTCACCTCGCAACAGCAGCCACTGGAAATGGCCTACCTGGACGTTGCACCCAGCGGCGCGCCCAACGGGCGCACCGCGGTGCTGTTGCATGGCAAGAATTTCTGCGCCGCCACCTGGGAAGACAGCATCGCCGCGCTGAGCAAGGCCGGCTACCGCGTCATCGCGCCGGACCAGATCGGCTTCTGCAAATCCAGCAAGCCGGCCGCCTATCAGTTCTCCTTCGCACAACTGGCCGACAACACGCATGCGCTGTTGAAGAAGCTCGGCATCGAGCGTGCGGTGGTGGTCGGCCATTCGATGGGCGGCATGCTGGCGATCCGTTATGCGCTGATGTACCCGCACGCCACCGAACATCTGGCGCTGGTCGACCCCATCGGCCTGGAAGACTGGAAGGCCGAAGGCATCCCGTGGCGTAGCGTGGATGCCTGGTACGCGAACGAGCTGAAAGCCAGCTTCGAACGGATCAAGAAGTACCAGATGGAGGTGTACTACGCCGGCCAGTGGACACCAAAGTTCGAGCGGTGGGCGCGCATGCAGGCCGGCATGTCGCTGGGCAACGGCAAACAGGCAGTGGCGTGGAACCAGGCATTGACCTACGACATGGTGTTCAACCAGCCGGTGGTGTACGAGCTGCCCAAGCTTGCGGTACCGACTACGTTGTTCATCGGCCTCAAGGACCGCACCGCGATCGGCAAGGACACCGCCCCGCCCGAGGTCAAGGCGCGCGTCGGCGATTACACCAAGCTGGGCAAACGCGCAGCGGCCGCGATTCCGAATGCGACGCTGATCGAGTTCGCCGACCTGGGCCATTCGCCGCAGGTGCAGGACCCGGCGCGTTTCAACGCTGCGCTGTTGAAAGCGATTGCGCGATAGTCGTGTCGGCACGCGGGAATGGCAAGCTCGGTTGCCGCTCCCAGCTGCACCGCGGTCGGCCGATACCGGGCGACCGCGGGCGCCGCCCTGCGGGGGGCCACCGCCCCATGGGAAATGACACATGGTGTCGGCACGACACAGCGCGCACCACCGTCGGCGCGGATCCACGCCAGAAGACCATCGTCGGTCAGGCTTTGGTTCCGGCCCACCGCCATCTCGCGCCCCCTCCTGGATCCAATTCCCGGCCGCCCGGAACACGCAATCGACGTTCCAGCCAGCGTCGGTAGCCGCCGCGCAGAGGGCGCACACGCCAGGTGGACGCAAACACGATGGAGCCGGCTCCGTGGCGTGATCAACCGGCCACGATCCGCAGCACGTCGTCCAGCAAGGCAGCTGCCGTCACTTCCGCACCTGCACCCGGCCCCTGGATCAGCAAGGGCTGCTCGCGGTACCGGTCGCTGCTGATAGCGACCCGGTTGTCGGTTCCCGCGCCGCCCGCCAGCGGATGCTCCAGCGCCAGCTCGCGCAGCCCCACGCTTGCACCGTGCGCATCCACGCGCCCAACGAAGCGCAGGCAACGCCCTGCGGCCCGGGCCTGCTGCCAACGCGCATTCAGCGGGGTATCGAGCTCGCCCAGCCGTGCATCCAGCTCCGCCAACGACGCACCGACGATGCTGGCCGGCACCAGCGATTCCACATGCACCTGTTCGGCCTCCAGTTGCCAACCCGCCGCGCGCGCCAGGATCAGCAGCTTGCGCCGCACGTCCTCACCGGACAGATCGATACGCGGATCCGGCTCCGTGTAACCCGCCGCCACCGCCTCGCGCACGCAATCCGAAAAGGCGCCATTGCCGTCATAACGATGGAACAGCCACGCCAACGATCCGGACAGCACGCCTTCGATCGAATGAATATGGTCGCCGCCGGCCACCAGCGCGCGCACGCTGCTCAGCACCGGCAGCCCGGCGCCCACCGTGGCACTGTCGCCGTAGTGCGCGCCATGGGCATGCCGAGCGGCATGCAGCGCCTGTGCGCGCGACAGCGCGGTGCCCTGCCCGAGCTTATTGGCGGTGACCACGTGCACACCGCGGCTCAGCCATTCCACATGCCACTGCGCAACCACATCGCTGGCGGTGGCGTCCACCAGCACATCGCCGGCGCGCAACGCCACGGTCTCCGCCCAGGGCTGCAGGCCGGCCTGACCACGCGGCGCGGCGTTGGCCTGCTGCAAGGCCTGTTCGGCGCCCACGCCGCAATCGTGGGCGATACGCGAATTGGCCAACCAATCGAACCGGGGCAGCCGCAGCTGCCGCTGCTGCAGGGCCGAATATCGGGCGACGAAGGCGCGGCCCACGGTGCCGGTGCCCAGCAAGGCGAGTCGCGGCGTGGGCGTCACCGCCGCCTTCGCTGCACGCGGCGATACGGGAAGGACGCTGCTCATGCGTCGACCTGTTTGCGGGCTGCACCGGCCAGGGTGGCCTCTGCACGCGCCAGACCGGCCTGCAGGTCGGCCAGCAGGTCTTGGCTGGATTCGATACCGATCGACAGGCGCAGCAACCCATCGGAAATCCCGGCCGCCGCGCGCGCTTCGGCGGTCATCGCCGCATGCGTCATCGAGGCCGGATGCGCGATCAGACTCTCCACGCCGCCCAGCGACTCGGCCAGGGTGAAATAGCGCAGGCCATCGACGAACGCACGCACCGCTGCCTCGCCGCCGTTCAGCTCGAAGCTCATCATCGCCCCGAATCCCTTCTGCTGACGCGCTGCCAGCGCGTGGCCCGGATGCGTTGCCAGCCCCGGGAAATACACCTGGTTGACCGCCGCATGCCCATCCAGCAGGGCGGCAATCGCGTCGGCGTTCTCCTGATGCACGCGCAGGCGCGCATCCAGGGTGCGCAATCCGCGCAAGGTGAGGAAGGCATCGAACGGCGAACCGGTCAGGCCCAGCGCGTTGGCCCACCACACCAACTGCTGATGCAGCTCCGCATCGCGCGCCACCACCGCACCGCCCACCACATCGCTGTGGCCATTGATGTATTTGGTGGTTGAGTGCAGGACCAGATCGGCACCGAAGTCCAGCGGCTTCTGCAGCGCTGGCGACAGGAAGGTGTTGTCCACCACGGTCAACGCGCCAACCTTCTTTGCGGCTTCGATGACGAAGCGCAGGTCGGTGATGCGCAGCAGCGGGTTGGACGGGGTTTCGATCAGCACCAGCTTGGGCGACTGCGCCAAGGCATCGGCCAGCGAACGCGGGTCGGTGAGATCGGCGGTGATCAGCGCGAAGTGGCCCTTCTTGGCCAAGGCGTTGAACAGCCGCCAGCTGCCGCCGTAGGCATCGTGCGGCACCACCAGCGTATCGCCGGGCTGCAGCACCGCATTGAGCACCAGGTTGATCGCGCCCATGCCGGTGGCGGTGATCACCCCGCCCGCACCGCCTTCCAGCTCGGCCAGCGCCTCGCCCAGCAGGTCGCGGGTAGGATTGCCGCTGCGGGTGTAGTCGTACTGGCGCTTGTTGCCGAACCCGTCGAATGAGAAGTTCGACGACAGCACGATCGGCGGGGTCACCGCGCCATAGGCGGTGTCGCGATCGATCCCGGCGCGCACGGCGGCGGTGGCGGCAGTACAGGGGGCGTCGGCGGGGTCACGAAAGCTCATGCGGTTTCTCCGGTGATGCGAAGGGCAGTGGTCAGGATCGCGTCGATGCGATCGATTTCTTTCAAGAAGGCGTCATGGCCGTAGGGCGAGCGCAGCACGCGAAGGCTGCCGCGCGGCCCCAGGCCTTCGACCAGGCCGACCATGTCGGCCAGCGGCACCAGGCGATCGCCTTCCACCGCGACCACCACGGTCGGCACGCGTACCTGCGCCGGATCGATGCGGTGCAGGTCGATGGACTCGGACAGGCGCAGATAGGCCATGACCGGGGTGCGCGCCACATATTGCGCGCCGGCGGCATCGAGATAATCTTCGGCCGCCACGCGCACGCGGCCATTGATCACTTCCGGCGGCGCGTCGAAGCGCTCGCTGAATTCTTCCGGCGTGCGGTAGCTGAGCATGGCGAACTGGCGCGCCAGCGACAGGCCATGGCTTTCGGCGCATTGCAGCTGGCCCAGCGCCACCGCGCGGCGCTGCAGGGCGCGCCACGCCGCCGCGTACGGATGGGCGCGATGTGCGCCACTGACGGCGACCAGCGTGCCGACGCGAGCGGCATGCCGGATCGCGAACTGCAGCCCGACCAAGGCGCCGTACGAATAGCCGACAAAGCCGTGCAGACGCGCGATGCCCAACGCATCCAGCAAGGTGGCGATCGCATCGGCCTGGTCGGCCGTATCGATCGGCGCATCCAGCGTGCCATCGGCACCCAGGAAGTCGAACGCCAGCAGACGCCGCGAGGCAGGATCCAGCGCGCGATCGGCACCAACCAGGCCATCCACCCAGCCCTTTTCGGGATACATCTCGCCGGCCGCCAGGTGCCGATGCGCGGAGATGCCTCCGGCCACGAACACCACCGGCGCGTTGGCCGCGCCAACCAGTTCGTAGCGCAGCCGCAACTCGCGCAGCCCGGCATGTCGCATCGGCAGCGACACCACCAGTTCTCCGCGCACGGCAGCAGGCCCGGCAGTTTCGGCAGCGGGGGTTACAACGTCATCTGGAGTGGTTGGCGATGCTGTGGTCACGAGGCTCATGGCGATATCCGGGGTGGATCGGCCATCGAGCTTCGCGGGAGCTCGCGTTCGACGTGCGCAAGGCACGATTCGAACCATCTTTCGGCGGACGCGGTGGTCCCCGCAGGATTTGGCACCAAACGCGGGCGCTTGCGCGCTCCGCTGGCTGCCCCGGCATCAAAGGGCCTGTCCCTCCGCCGGTCTCGATGGTGAGGCTACGATGCCACCGCATTTTTACGATGTCAATCGCTTCATGCGGATGGAAAGATATATTTTCATCCGATACCACCCTGGCCACCGCGCCCCCGCATACTTGCCGCCCCTGCCCCGCCTGAGCCCGACGTGCCACACCGTGTCCTCCGCCGCGCCATCCTTGCAGGCGCCGGCCTGTCGATCCTGGCGTCCATCGGCACGCTGGCGGCCCAGCAGCGCTGGCATTGGCCGACACCGACACCGGGCGTCCCGGTACAGGCGCCGGGCATGCCGCGCGGTCCGGACACGGCGATGTCTCCGCCCGCTCCCACGTTGCTGGTGGAATGGCAGTCGCCGACCTATCTGGTCTGGGCCACCAATCCGCTGGCCGGGCCGGCGCAATTCCGCCTGAGCGCGCCAGCCAGCGACGACTACCGCGTGGTACCGCAGCTGCCCGTGGTCGCCCAATTGGCCGCGCACGAGCGTCGCCTGCTGGCCAGGCTCTACCCCACCAGCGGGCATCGGCCTGCGGCCGGACTCGGTCTGCAACTGGCGCTGGTACCCGGCGATGCCGAGGCGCAGCTGCAGCAGGCGCACTACCAGCTGCCCTTCCGTGATGCGCCGGTGCGGGTCGCCCAGGGCTATGGAGGGCCGTTCAGCCACCACGACGAACTCAATTGGTACGCGGTGGACTTTGCGCTGCCGCGCGCCACCCCGGTGCTTGCCGCGCGTGCGGGCACGGTGATGGATGTGCAGCAGGGCTTCGACGAGGATGGCCCGCATGGCCCCGAGGCCGGCGGCGGCAACCTCGTCAGGATCCTGCACGACGACGGCAGCATGGCCATCTACGCCCACCTGGCGCCGGATGGGATCGCTGTCCGCAGCGGCCAGCGCGTGGACCCGGGCGCCCGCATCGGCAGTTCCGGCAACACCGGGTTCTCCCGCGCGCCGCATCTGCATTTCTCGGTGCAGCGCAATGTGGGAATGCGCCTGATCTCGCTACCCTTTCGCATGTCCGGGCCGGGGGGCGAGCTGCAGTTCCCGTCGCCGGCGCCTTGACCGCCGGGCGTTGCGGCTACCCATCCGGGGACCGGTCCGGCACCCAGACCCGGGCGCACCGATCGATGCCGCTATAATCGTCGGCTTCCTCAGTTTCCGCAGGCGTCCGACCGGGCGCGCTCCCTCATGTCCGAAGTCTCCAACGAAGCCGCGCGCCGCCGCACCTTCGCCATCATTTCCCACCCCGACGCCGGCAAGACCACGCTGACCGAAAAGCTGCTGCTGTTCGGCGGTGCGATCCAGATGGCCGGCTCGGTCAAGGGGCGCAAGGCCGCCCGCCACGCCACCTCGGACTGGATGGCGCTGGAAAAGGAGCGCGGCATTTCAGTGACCTCGTCGGTGATGCAGTTCCCCTACGAAGGCAAGATCGTCAACCTGCTCGACACGCCCGGCCACGCCGATTTCGGCGAGGACACCTACCGGGTGCTCACCGCGGTGGACTCGGCACTGATGGTGATCGACGTCGCCAAGGGCGTGGAAGAACGCACCATCAAACTGATGGAAGTCTGCCGCCTGCGCGACACCCCGATCATGACCTTCATCAACAAGCTCGATCGCGAGGGCAAGAACCCGATCGAGCTGCTGGACGAAGTGGAAACCGTGCTGGGCATCCAGTGCGCCCCGGTCACCTGGCCGATCGGCATGGGCCAGCGCCTCAAGGGCGTGGTGCATCTGATCAGCGGCGAAGTGCATCTGTACGAACAGGGCCGCAATTTCACCCGTCAGGATTCGACCATCTTCCCGTCCCTGGATGCGCCCGGCCTGGTCGCCAAGATCGGCGAGCAGATGCTGGCCGAGCTGCGCGACGAGCTGGAACTGGTGCAAGGCGCCAGCAATCCGTTCGACCTGGAGGCGTACCGCGCCGGCCAGCAGACGCCGGTGTTCTTCGGTTCGGGCGTCAACAACTTCGGCGTGCAACCGCTGCTGGACTTTTTCGTCGAACACGCACCGCCGCCGCAGCCGCGCGACACCACCGGCCGCCGTGTCGAAGCCACCGAGCCCAGACTCAGCGGCTTCGTCTTCAAGATCCAGGCCAACATGGACCCGCAGCACCGCGACCGCGTCGCGTTCATGCGCGTGTGTTCGGGCAAGTTCACCGCCGGCATGAAGGCGCTGCATGTGCGCAGCGGCAAGGACGTCAAGCTGGCCAATGCGCTGACCTTCATGGCCTCCGACCGCGAGATCGCCGCCGAAGCGTGGCCGGGCGACGTGATCGGCATCCACAACCACGGCACCATCTCCATCGGCGATACGTTCACCGAAGGCGAGTCGCTGTCGTTCACCGGCATCCCCAACTTCGCGCCGGAACTGTTCCGACGCGCGCGTCTGCGCGATCCGCTCAAGCTCAAGCAACTGCAAAAAGGACTGGCGCAGCTGTCCGAGGAAGGCGCCACGCAGTTCTTCCGCCCCTTGATGAGCAACGATCTGATCCTGGGTGCGGTCGGTGTGCTGCAATTCGACGTGGTCGCCTACCGGCTCAAGGACGAATATGGTGTGGATGCGATCTTCGAGCCGGTGAGCGTGACCACCGCGCGCTGGGTGCATTGCGATAACGCCAGGAAACTGGAGGAATTCCGCGAGAAGAACGCCGGCAATCTGGGCATCGACGCGGCTGGCGAGCTGGTCTACCTGGCACCGACACGGGTCAATCTGCAACTGGCCCAGGAACGCGCCCCGGATGTGCGCTTCTCGGCCACACGCGAACATGCGCACGCAAAGGCCGTCGATTGAGCCGCGCTTGAACCACAACAAGCGTACGCTACCGCCGGCGATGCGAATTGCTCGCAGTTGCGTTACCTTTTTGGCATGAATGCAGACGCTTCCCCTTCCACCGACCTGCGCGACGAAATCGCCAGTGCCGTGACCCATGGCCTGGGCGCCATTGCCGCCCTGGCCGGTGGTTCGGTATTGATCACCCTGGCCGCCATCTACGGCGATGGCTGGCAACTGGCGACCGCCATCGTGTTCAGCGCCACGCTGGTGTTGCTCTACGTCGCGTCCACGCTGTTCCATGCGATTCCGCATCCGGGCGCCAAGGCACGCTTGCAGGTGCTGGATCATTGCGCGATCTATTTGTTGATCGCCGGCACCTATACGCCGTTCACCCTGATCAACCTGCGTGGCCCCTGGGGCTGGGGTCTGTTCGCGGCCATCTGGACGATCGCTGCGGCGGGGGTGATCTTCAAGCTGTTCTTCACCGGTCGTTTCCGCCTGCTGTCGACCGCCCTTTACCTGGCCATGGGCTGGCTGATCATCGTGGCGATCGAGCCCCTGTTGCGCTCCGTCGATACCTGGTCGTTGTGCTGGCTGCTGGCAGGCGGGCTCTTCTATACGCTGGGTACGTACTTCTACCAACGCGATACGCAACGCTACTTCCATGCCATCTGGCACCTGTTCGTGCTCGCTGGCAGCGCCTGCCATTTCGTGGCGGTGATCGCGCAGGTGATGTAGCGCGCAAGGCCTCGGGCATGTTTCGCGCAGCGTGCACGAGCGATCGCCAACCATGGCGCACGTGAACACTGCGACCCGTACCACTTCCACTCGATCTTCCCGCCGGGTACGCCGGCGGCGCTGGCTGATCGGCTTGGGTATCGCTGCCGCGATCGTGGCAATCGTGCTGATCCTGTTCGACTGGAACTGGTTCCGCGGCCCGGTCGAGCGCGCGGTCAGCGCCAAGACCGGCCGGGAGTTCCGACTCGGCCATCTGGACGTGGATCTGGGACGCGTCACCACCGTGCGAGGAGAGCGGCTGCGACTGGGCAACGCCTCCTGGTCCAAACGGGGCGCGATGGCCGAGCTCGATTCCGCCGAGATCGATATCGAGTTCTGGCCACTGCTACGCGGCACGGTGCGGCTGCCGGAGATTCGTCTCGACCACCCAAGCGTGCTGCTGGAGGCCGGCAACGACAGCCACCCCGGCAATTGGGTGTTCGATGGCAACAGCGGCGATGGAAGCATGCCGCGCCTGGGGCGCCTGCTGGTCAGTGCGGGCCGGTTGCGCTACATCGACGAGGCCGGCCGATCGGATATCGACGTGGCGATCAACAGCCTGGCACCGCCACGCAGCGATCAGCGTGCGGCACCGATCGGCATCGAAGGAAAAGGCCGCTGGAAGGGTTACCCCTTCACGCTGAAAGGCGATACCGCATCGCCCCTGGAACTGAGCCAGAGCGAGCACCCCTTCCGTATCGATCTGCGCGGTCGCGCAGGTGCTACCCGCACGCATGTGCGCGGCACGCTGACCAACCCGTTCCAGTTCCGCGTCTTCGATCTGCAGATGGCGCTCAGCGGCCAGGACATGCAGGATTTGTATCCACTCACCGGCGTCGCCATCCCGTCCACCCCGCCGTACACGCTCGACGGTCGCCTGCGGCGTGATGGCGATGTGTGGCGCTACGAAAGGTTCGCCGGCACCGCCGGCGACAGCGACCTGTCCGGTACCGCCGAGATCGACCTGCGCAACAAGCGCCCTTACCTCCGCGCGGACCTGGCCTCCAGACGCCTGGATTTCGACGACCTGGCCGGCTTCGTCGGCGCCCCACCCAAGACCGGCGGCGACGAATCGGCCAATGCCGATCAGAAGCAGCAGGCCGCACGCCTTGCCGCCAGCGCGCGTCTCCTGCCTGCCACGCCGTACGACCTGTCCAAGCTGCGCGCGATGGATGCCCAGGTGCGCTGGCGGGCGCAGCGCATCAACGCACCGTCCTGGCCGCTGGATGACATGGATGCCTCGCTGAAGCTGGAAGATGGCCTGCTGCAGCTGGATCCGCTCAACTTCGGCGTGGCCGGTGGCGACATCCGCTCCACCATCCGCATGGATGCGCGCAACGCGGTCATCGCCACACACCTGAAAGCCGGTATCCGCGGCATCCGGCTGGATCGTCTGTTTCCCGATGCAACGCTCGCCAAGCAGGCGTCGGGCGCAATCGGCGGCGAGCTGGACCTGCGCGGGCGTGGCAACTCGGTCGCGGCGATGCTCGGTAGTGCCGACGGCTCGGTCGGCGTCGGCATGGGCCGCGGCCATGTCGGCAACCTGATCATGGAGCTGGCAGGCCTGGACATCGCCGAATCGCTGAAGTATCTGATCACCAAGGATCGGCAGATCCCGGTGCGCTGCATCTTCGGTGATTTCGGCGTGCAGGACGGGGTGATGCAATCACGCGCCCTGGCGTTCGACAGCACCGACACCATCATCGTCGGCGAAGGAAACATCAGTCTCAAGAACGAGACGCTCGATCTGCTGCTGCGCCCGCGCCCGAAGGACCGCAGCATCCTGAGCCTGCGCTCGCCGCTGCGCATCGCAGGAACCTTCAAGGACCCAAGCTTCCGCCCCGACTTCAAGGCGTTGGGCGTGCGCGGTGCCATTGCGGTCGCATTGGGAAGCATCGCGCCCCCGGCCGCCCTGCTGGCCACCTTCGAACCCGGCCCCGGCAAGGACAGCGATTGCGGCGGCAAGTATGCGCAGTGAACATGCTCGGCTCACCGATCGAGCCAAGGGTGCTGCGAATGCGAACGCCGACCACATCCGGTATGCGTTTGCGGTCTTCAGCGGAATGCCTCAGCTGGCGATGTAGCGCTGCAGCTGATCGATGTCGCGTTGCTGCTCCTCGATCACCGCCTTGACCAGGTCGCCGATCGAGATCACGCCCAACACGCGGCCGTCTTCGACCACAGGCAGATGACGGAACCGGCCTGCGGTCATCAGCTGCATGCAGCGCTCAACCGTCTCCGATGGCAGCACCGTCACCACATCCGAACTCATGATCTCCGCCACGCTGGTATTGGACGAGGAACGCTCGCGCAGGACCACCTTGCGCGCGTAGTCGCGCTCGGACACGATGCCGACCAGCGTCGGCCCGTCCATGACCAAGACCGCACCGATGCTCTTTGCGGCCATCAGCCGGATCGCTTCGATCACCGCAGCGTCGGACGCCACCGCGAATATCTCACCCTTCTTGGTTCCCAACAGCTGTCGTACGGTCTGCATGATCCGCTCCGCGCTCGGTCTGGTGTTGGCAGCCTACTCCCACCACGCCGCGCTGGGTATCGACCAGGTATAACGGACGCTGCTTCGCTTCGTCGTACAGCCTGCCCAGGTATTCGCCGATCAGCCCCAACGCGATCAACTGGATACCGCCCAGGAACAGGATCACCGACATCATCGTTGGCCAGCCGGCCACCGGATCGCCGACCAAGGCCGCCTTGACCACCACCCAGGCACCGAACGCGAAGGCCACCGCAGCAGCCATCAGGCCCAGATACGTCGCCGCGCGCAGCGGCACCGTGGAAAAACTGGTGATGCCCTCCAACGCGAAGTTCCACAGACGCCACACGGTGAACTTGCTGCGCCCGGACAGCCGTGGCGCGCGCCGATAGGGCAGCGCGACCTGTCGGTATCCCACCCAGCCGAACAAGCCCTTCATGAAACGGTGGCGCTCGCGCAGCTGCTGCAAGGCCTGCACCACCCGCGGCGACAGCAGACGGAAATCGCCGGTATCGGCCGGGATCGGGGTGCGTGAGAGGCGCCGGATCACCCGATAGAAGGCATGCGCGGCGCTGCGCTTGAGCCAGCCCTCGCCCTCGCGAAAGACGCGCGTGCCGAAGATGTTGTCGTAGCCGGCCCGCCATAGCGCGACGAATTCCGGAATCAGTTCCGGCGGGTCCTGCCCGTCGGCATCGAGCAGCACCACCGCGCCAGGCGCGACATGGTCCAGGCCCGCAGACACCGCGACTTCCTTGCCGAAGTTGCGCGACAAACGCAGCGCACCCACCCGCGCATCGGCCTGCGCCAATGCCTGCAGCACGCCCCAGGTGCCATCGGTGCTGCCGTCGTCGACGTACAGCACATACGCGTTCAGATCGGTCAGTTCCTCAAGCACTGCGCACAGGCGCGGATGCAGCAGCGGAATGCTGGTTTCCTCGTTATAGGCCGCGATCACCACCGTCAGCCGCTCGGAAGCGGTTGGCGCCGCCTGTTCGATCCGTTGCATGCTCACTTCACCTGCAGGTAGGCAGGGCCGCCCAACTGCCGCGCCTGTCGCTGGATCCACGCGGTACGCCGCTGCACATAACCTCCCGGGCGTCGCGCGTCGTAGCGCCGCGGAGACGGCAGCACCGCCGCCAGGCGCGCCGACTCGGTCGCCGACAGCCCGGCCGCGTCCTTGCCCCAGAACTGCCGGGCGGCGGCCTGCGCGCCATACACGCCATCGCCGAACTCGGCCACGTTGAGATACATCTCCAAAATGCGCTGTTTGGGCCACAGCAGCTCGATCAGTACGGTGTACCAGGCCTCCAGACCTTTACGCACCCAACTGCGGCCCTGCCACAGGAACATGTTCTTGGCGACCTGCTGGCTGATCGTACTCGCCCCGCGCACACGCCCACCGCGCGCATTGTGATCGCGCGCCTTCTCGATGGCCTGCAGATCGAAGCCATGATGCAGCGGGAACTGCTGATCTTCCGCCGCCACCACCGAGATCGGCAGGCTGGCGGCGATCCTGTCGTAGTCGCGCCACTGCTGGTGCAGGGAAAAGCGCCAGTCGCCCTCGCCCCACGCTTCCAGATAGCGCCCGACCATCATGCTGCTGATCGGCGGATCGACCACCCGCAGCACCAGCACCTGCAGCACGCTCGCGGCCGCGAACAGCAGCGGTGCCGCCACGATCCAGCGCAGCCAGCGTCTACGCCGCGGCGGCGCGGCCTGCTTGCCATCCCATGCATCCGTCCCCATTGTGCGTTACGACCTTTCATCACCGATGCCTTGCCGCATTATCCGGCAACCAGCGTCCCTTACGTCCGATGTCTCCATGACCGATCACGACCAGCTCTCCCGCTTCCTGCTGCCTGCCGCCGGTGTGCGCGGCGTCCACGTACGCCTGACCCAGGCCTGGCACGACATCCAGGGCACGGCCGAGTATCCGCCGGCGGCCCGCCAGTTGCTCGGCGAAGCGGCCGTCGCTGCGGCCCTGTTCACAGGTCATACCAAGGTCGACGGGCGCCTGTCGGTGCAACTGCGCGGTAACGACACGCTGCGGACCTTGTTCGCCGAGTGCACTGCCTCCGGCACCTTGCGCGGCATCGTGCAACTGGCCGACGGCGCCGACGCGCCCACCGATCTGCGCGAACTGGGCGAGGCCGCCCTGCTGGCGATCACCATCGAAAATCCCGGCCTGGACCCGCGCGAACCGCAGCGCTACCAAAGCCTGGTCGGCATGCAGGCGCCGGACCTGGCCGAAGCCTTCGAGACCTACTTCCAGCAATCCGAACAGCTACCCACCCGCCTGCTGCTGGCGGCCGGCCCGGATCAGGCCGCCGGTCTGTTGCTGCAGAAGCTTCCAGGCGACGAGGGCGATACCGACGGCTGGACGCGCATCGGCGCCCTGTTCGACACGCTGGGTGCGCCGGAGTTGCTCTCGATCGCCGGCGAAGACCTGCTGCATCGCCTGTTCCACGAAGAGGACACCCAACTGCTGGGCAGCAAGCCGCTGCGTTTCGGCTGCTCCTGCTCTCGCGAACGGGTCGCCTCGATGCTGCAGTCGCTGGGCGAGCAGGAAGCCCGCGCCGCAGCCGAAGAACGCGGGCAGGTGGAAGTACGCTGCGAATTCTGCGGCCGCGAGTATCACTTTCCGTTGACCGAGCTGGCCGTACTTTTCGAGTCAGCGCAACCGTCCCAGCAGGCGCCAGATCGGTTGCAATAGATAGCATTGCGCGAGCGTTCGGGGGAACGTGACTACTTGTTAAATAATCATAAACCCCCTAGCATCCCGCTTGCCCGCTTCCGGGAACTTAACAACTGCCCCTGGGTCTGACCTCCCGTATGCGACACCTCCTGCGCCTTCCGCTCGCCCTGCTGGTTGCCCTCGCGGCAACGGCGGGCGTGCATGCGCAGTCGGCACCGCAGCAGGTGCGCGAAAGCACGATCCTGCCGGTGTGGAACAAGGGCAGCGGCAAGGTGGAGGCGTTCCTGTACCTGGAACCCACCGGCGAGCAGAAGGCGGGGGCACGCTGGCATTTCGGTCGTAACTCGCTGGACGCCGCATTCGGCCTGACCTCCGGCGATTCGCTGGGCCTGCTGTGCAACAGCAGCCGCGGCACCAATATCAGCGGACTGGCCAGCCATTGCCTGCTCGCCGGTATCGGTGACGACGAGGAAGACAGCACCGCCGCATCGCGACGTGTGTCCGGCACGCTGGGCTTCAACCGCGGCAATGGCCGCGTCGGCGTCACTGCCGGTAGCGGCCGCGACACGCTTCCCGCATGGCTGATGGGCGCCGGCAAGGCGCCACTGACGCGTGTCGAGCAGAACGACCTGACCGTCTTCGGCCAGAAGAACATCGGCCGCGAGGGTTTCGTCTCGATCGGCGGCACCTACGCCCGCGCACGCCTGGTGCCACTGGCCGATGTCTCTCCGGCAATCGCCGACCAGTGGGACAGCAAGACGCTCAGCGTCGGCGGCGGCTATGGCGCCTTCAGCGCCAATGTCATCGGCCGGGTGGTCGATGTTCCCGGTCAACCCGAAAAATGGGAGGGCCTGGGCCTGGGCCTGACCTGGCGGACCCCCTGGAGCGGGCAGCTGACGGTCGGCGCCGAGAATGTCATCTCCCGCGGCAAGAATCCTTTCGCGCCCAACAACGAAAGCAATAGCGACGGCACGATTCCGTACGTTCGGTACGAGCAAGATCTGTAAGCGGGTTTGCCCAACAAAGCTTCTAGACCAACGCCACCGTCACCACGGTGGCGTTTTCATTTGTCTCCGACGCCGCATTAACGGGACTTTAATTTATTCGAACAGCCAGATACCATCGGTTCACCCTGACGCCTTGGAACTGCCTTTCAGATCCGCTTGCCAGGCCAACCCCAGTTCCGTATTCGGAGAGAGAGCCCATGAAGTGCACGTCAAGCAAACTGCGTGACGCCGTCGTCCTCGCGCTCGTTGTTGGAGGAGCCTATTCGCCCGCGTCCTTTGCGCAGGACGCGGCGGCCAGTGCCACAACCAACCTCGACAAGATCGAAGTGACCGGTTCCCGTATCAAACGCGCCGACCTGGAAACCGCAAGCCCGGTATTCGTGATCGACCGCCAGGCCATCCAGAGTTCTGGCGCAGCCACGGTGGGCGAGTTTCTCCAGCGCACGCCCGCAATTGCCGGTGCGGCTACCAATCCGCAGGTGAACAACGGCGGCGGCGGCGGTGCAGCTACCGTGGATCTGCGCGGCCTCGGCGTCAATCGGTCGCTGGTTCTGGTCGATGGACGACGCTGGATCGGCTCGGTCAGCAATGCCAGCGGTGCGGTGGATATCAACTCGATTCCGCTAGGCCTGATCGAGCGCGTCGAGGTATTGAAGGACGGCGCCTCGGCGATCTACGGATCCGACGCCATCGGCGGCGTGGTGAATTTCATCATCCGCAAAGACTTCGACGGGGTCGAAGCCAGTGCGTACTACGGCACTTCCTCGCGCGGCGACGCGGCGACGGAGCGCTACGATGCCGTCTTCGGCATGACCAACGACCGCGGCAGCTTGATGCTGGGTGCGAGCTACGACAAGGCGGACCAGGTGCGCGCGTCGGATCGCGCCTATTCCAGCCAACCGTACCAGCTCTATGCGGGCGAGAAGGGCATCGGCGGTACCAGCCGAATCCTGACCGGCCGCTACGTCGTTCCGCGCGCCAACGCCACCGGCGTCAACCTGAGCGATCCCAATTGCGGCACCGGCGCCAACGTCACGCTGACTCGCATCGACGGCCGGCCCGGCTCGGCACCGTCGGATTTCCGTTGTTTCAATCCGCAGACGGACGTCTACAACTTTCAGGCCGATGGCAACCTGACGCTGACGCCGCAAGAGCGGACCAGCATGTTCCTGAACGGTACCTACAAGCTCACCGATAACGTCGAAGCGTTCGTGCTGGGTTCCTGGCTGCGGACCGACTCTTCCTTCGCACTGGCGCCGCTGCCATTCGACGGCCGGCCTGCAGTGGACAATGTCCCGATCAGTGCAAATAGCATTTACAACCCGTTCGGCGTGAACATCACAGACGCGCGCCTGCGCCTTCGCGATTTCATTCCCACGCGCACCACGCGATTCATCACCGAGACCTATCAGATCACCGGTGGCCTGCGCGGCGCATTCGGCGACAGCAGCTGGAGCTGGGACGCGTCCTACGGATACGGCCGCTCGCCGCAGACCTCTTCGGTAAAGGGCTACCTATTCAGCCCGGGGCTTGCCGCAGCGCTTGGCCCGTCCATGATCGATCCCGCAACTGGAAATCCGATCTGCGTTCGTACGCCCGGCAATCCCGCAACTGCAATCAATGGCTGCTTGCCGGTCAACTTCCTGGGGCCCGCCCCTGATCCGAGCACCCCCACGGGCCAGGCGCAATTGTCTGCACTCGGCTTGATCAATCCCACGATCACCAATACCAGCGAAAACACCCTGAAGGTCTACAACGCCAATGCAACCGGCGACCTGTTCGATGTTCCTGCAGGAACGGTATCGCTGGCGGTCGGTGTCGAACGCCGCGAAGAATCCGCAAGCTCGACCAGCGACTTCCTGACCATCATTCCGCCAGGCGAGACTGTCTGCTTGACGACGCAGGAAGCCTGTACATTCGGCAACATCTCGGGCGAATTCGATGTCAATGAAGTGTACGCCGAGGCACTGGTCCCGTTGCTGGCCGACGTACCCTTTGCGGAAAAGCTGAACCTGACACTGGGTACGCGCTATTCCGACTACTCGAATTTCGGCGGAACCACCAACTCCAAGATTGGCGTGGAATGGAAGCCGTTTTCCGATCTTCTGCTCCGCGGCACCTATGCCGACGTGTTCCGCGCACCCACGATCGGCAATCTCTTCTCGCCCACGTCGCCTAGCGCGAACAGTTATGTCGACCCTTGCAATGGCTACTCCGGGCAGGCGACCGCTGATCCGCGTGCCTGTGCAGGCGTTGCTCCCGATGGCTCGTTCCGCCAGAGCAATAACCAGGTGACCTCGTTCCAGGTCGCCAATCCCAATCTTCAGCCGGAAGAAGGCGACGTATTCACCTACGGCTTCGTCTATAGCCCGAGTTGGCTGGACGGATTCAGCGTCACCGCCGACTATTGGCGCGTGAGTCTGGATCAGTTCATTACCCGACTTCCCGAAACCGTGATGCTGAATCAGTGCTATCAGTTCGGGCGCTACTGCGACACCTTTATCCGTGACGAGGCCGGCGACGTTGCGCAGATGACCAATGCGATCGGCAACTTCGGCGAGTTGCGTACCAGCGGCGTGGATCTCGGTTTCCGCTACAACACCCCGGAAGCCGCGTGGGGCAGGCTGTCATGGAATCTCGATACCACCTATATCCGCCAGTATGACGTTCGCCTCCTATCGGGGGATCCGAGCAGCGATGTGGGCGCGTTCCCAGGGATTCCGCAGAGCAAGGGTCTGGCGGGCACGTTCGTGGACTCCGCATCGTCGGGCTTCGGAAACATCGCACGCTGGCGTGCGCTCAACGACTTGACCTGGACCTTCGGCAACCTCAATGCGAGCCTGACCACGCGTTACGTCCATCATGTCAACGAGGCACCGGACGTGGCCGAGGTCGGTACCGACGGTTACGTGGCAAAGCGCCAGGTTCCGTCCTATACCCAGACCGATTTCCAGCTGGGGTATCGCCTGGAAGCCTTGAACAACAGCACGATCCAGATCGGCGTTCGCAACCTGGCAGACCGCCAACCCCCTCTGGTCTATTCCGGCTTCAATGCCTCCACCGACTTGCGGACCTACGATGCCATCGGCAGGTACTACTGGATGCGTTGGACTGCACGATTCTGATCTGCATCACGGGAAAGAGGGCGCCGCATCTGCGGCGCCCTCCTCTCAGGATCATCTTCGGCACTTCATTCGGACATACGACAATAGCCTGCCGCCGCAACTGTGCGCCAAGCTGGTCGAATCGTTTCTGACGCTAAGCGAATTCCATGAGCGGAATGGCCGAGGCGTACGCCCCGGGCTGGACGACAGCGCGTGGACAGAGCTGGATATCTCCAAGCTGTCAGATCACGCATTTTTGAGCTTTTTCCGTTCTCTCATCAGCCAGGAACTCGCGCGCTACAACGCTGATGTCGGTCTCAGTATCGCGGTCCCAGATAGCCCGCTTCTGAGCCCATTGATCCTCAAGCGTTATCGCTCCGGAAGCGATGAGAGCTTCCAGACGCATTTCGATTCGATAAATAGCGTCTGCGACCGGTACCTGGTATTCCTTTGGTATCTCAACGACGTTTCCGAAGGCGGAGAGACATGGTTCCCAGACCTGAACTGCGGGGTTGAACCTCGCGCTGGACGGCTCCTGATGTTTCCACCATACTGGATGTACGCCCATCAAGGTAGACACCCCAAGAGCGGGGACAAATACATCCTTTCCACCTACCTCCGCTTCCCGCAGCGTTGATTAGGCATAACCATAACGGCGACGCCAGGGCGCGAGAAGATCCAGGGTCTGCGGAGAAAAGTGGTGACGATAATTTTCCCATCGTCCTACTGCCTTGCCATTGATCGGCTCCACTACCTGCGCATAGCTGGGCGTGTTGATTCGCATGGTTCGTGATCTGGCAAGCGCCTGGAAATCAGTGATCGCATCAGTCCATGCGAGCTCCAGAAAGCGTAGCAGCGGAGTAATCTCTGACGGCATATCACGCACCAGATCCTCGTAACGAATGACATGAACCGGGGCGTCAACCAACGCCCTATGATGCTCCCAGTGCGACATCACCTTGACGTACGTCTCGGCAGACGACTCCAGCGTCGAGAACGAGAGGACGCCCCCACGCATACCGAATGCCTGCATGTAACAGCTCAGAACACAATCGCAGGGGTCGCGTAGCAAAAGAATATATTTGGCCCGTGGGAACAGCCGCGCGATGAAAGGCACCCGCGTCAGATTCAGTGGGTACTTATCGACAAGAGCTTGCTGCACCGAGGTATATCGGGCAGCAACCTTGAAATAGACGCTTCGAGCCGCTGCGATCCGATCGTAGGAAAGAGCGGTCAGCCGATCACCAAGACCAACGCCCGGATCGGCCGCCGCCGATGGCAAGGATGCGATCGCTTCCTCGAGCGCAGGACGCTCGTCCAGTATGGCTGTGGCCGGATGGGCATCGAGAATGCGCTCCAGCAGCGTGGTACCGGAGCGCGGGAAACCCACCAAAAACGTCGGATCCTCGAAACCATCATGTATCGGTTCCGCCCGCCAAGCGTCAGGTGCCGTAAAGGCCAACGCGTCATCTAGCCAGGCCAACGCATTATCACCTGCCCGATCAGGAAAACGGCATCGGTATGCGGCGATGGCGCGTTCGTGCGCCTGACCTAAGGCGACCATCGCTTCGTCGAAGTTGTTGTCCGCATCGGCATTCTTGGCTCGCTCGAACTCCAGTAGCGCCCCCAGTGCTCCCTCTCCCACCATCGCAAGTCCCGATTCCAGACAATTCTCAGCGGCTGCATGCCTGCTCCGGCGCCGCAACATGCGCCCCATGGCGAGCGCCTTCATGGGCGACATCTGGCCTGAGACAATTGTCTGGTGCTGAAGGTGGGCATCGGCCTCGTCAAGGCGATTGAGCCTTTCGAGTAACAGGACAAGCTGTATCCGTAGTTCGATGGTTGCGTGGGTGTCGTCCAGCAGTTCTGCATACAGCGCGATCGCACGCTGCTCATGGCCGCAGTTGGCCAATAGCCAGGCGAAAGCTTCGCGCTGGGTGCGTGACATGTCCCGATCATCAAGGTGCATGAGGCACACATTTGCCTCATCGAAGCGTTCCAGCTCCATCAAACACTGGGAGTAAGCCAACGCGACATCGCAGGCATGTGGTTCCTGCCTCCAAGCGCAGCGCAAGCTTTCCTCGGCCTGCCCGAACCGTTGCAGATAAAGCAGCGCCAGTCCCCGCCCCAATTGACAGGCAACTGCATCGGCGGCGCCGCACCGCATCGCGTCTTCAAACGCCATCAATGAACCCTGAAACTCTTCCAGCTCGAGCAGCAGGTTTCCAACATTGATTAGATATGCGGGCTCATCCGGCTCAATTAGAGCCAGTTGCCAATACGCGTAACACGCATCTCGCAGCGCATTATCTCCGTGCAGCTTCTCGGCGAACCGGGACCAAGCGGCGCTATCGAGGGCATGCGGCGCCAGTCCGTCACGTATCCACGCTTGAATTGTTGCTTGATGCTCAGGCGGCAGGGAAATCATTCACGGATGATCTCACACTGCCACGTCGCGATGGCTGCCAGGGCCAATGGCTACTGGTCATAACGGCATTGCCGTATCACACGATCTGCTTGTACTCAGCCAGAACAGTCCGCAATGCTCGGGGATGTGGATTGCATAAAAAACTACGCCCCCATGCGGGGGCGTAGCTGCACTTAAATCCTCAACGGCCTCTTATCAGAAGCGCTGGGTGTAACGCATGTACAGGAAGCGACCGATGTCGAACCCGCCGAAGTAAGACACATTGGAACTCGGCTGGCTGTACAGAGTCGGGCCGACGCGGTCGAACACATTGTTGGCGCCGGCGGCAATGGTCGCGTTCCACGGCGCATTCCAACGCACCTGGACGTCGTTGAAGATGGTCGCGCCACGCTCGTTGGTGGGATTGCCGACCGAAACGCCCTGATTGTTGGGCGCGCGGTAATTCGGATCGCTGCACTCGTCCGGGAACAACGACGCACTCAGGCAGCTTTCTTTCAGGCCGGAGAAGTAACGCACCGTCCAGCTGGCACCGAAATCGCCCTTATCCCAATTCAATGCAACGTTGGAACGGATACGGAAGTGGGTACCGGTGGTGGTGCCCGCCCAACCCACGCCCGTGAACGGGTTCGGGTTGGTGACCGGATTGCGAGTCGTCACCAACTCGTCGCGACTGGTGTAGGTGGTCGTCCACTTGATGCCGAACGTACCGACCGTATCGGTCGCCAGACGGTAACCCAGGTCCAGATCGTAACCCTCGACCTCACGATAACCTGCGTTGATCGAGGTCCGGTTCAAGGTGTTGACGATACCGCTGACCGGGTCACGGGTGAACGCGTTGCAACGCTCGGCGATTCCGTTGAGGTAGCAGTCGTTGAGGATCAGGTTTGCGGTGTCGGCGATGATGGTGTTTTCGACGCGGATCTGCCACCAGTCTAGCGAAACGTTCAGGCCGCTCACGAAGCCCGGGCTCCACACGAAGCCCAAGGTCTTGGAGGTGGAGGTCTCGGGGACCAACTGGTCGTTGGAACCTGACAGGAACGGCACCGGCGTCTGGGACGAGGCTGCCGTGGTCGGTACGAAGCCCTGGGCCTGCTGACGGAAGGTAGCGGCGTTGACCGGCAGAGCGGCAGCGCAACGTGCACGAACCGCAGCACTGGTCCGAGACGCGCCGAACTGGACGTCGCAAGGATCGGTGTACGAGTCGAACGACTGCGAGCCACCGGAGTAAAGATCGGAGATCGTCGGCGCGCGGAAGCCCTCTGCCCAGGTACCGCGAACCAGCAGCGAGTCGAGCGGCTTCCACTTGAAGCCGAACTTGCTGTTCACGGTGTCGCCGAAGGTGTTGTAGTCGGAGTAACGGGACGCCAGGCTCAGGCTCAACTCACGCGCGAACGGCAGATCGGCCAGCAGCGGCACGTTGAATTCGGCATAGACTTCTTCCACCTTGTAGCTACCACCAGTGGGGAAGTTGGCCAGGCCAGAGGTATTGCCCGACTGTGTCAACGCGTCGGGGCTGAACTCGCCCTCCTCCTTGCGCTGCTCGGCACCCACGGCGAAACCGAGGTCGCCGGCAGGCAGGGAGAACAGGCTACCTGCCAGGTTGGCCGTGATCACCTTGGTCTTGGTGTTGGCGGTTGCGTGCGTGGTGGGGATCAGGAAGTCCTGCAGCGCCTGGTTACCAGTAAAAGCACCCGGTCCGGTCAGACCGGCGGCGATGAACGGATTGAACGGGACGCACTGCGCCAGTGCGATCGGAGCAGCGGCGGAGCCGCACTGCGCAACGCCCTGGGCATTGATGAACGACGGACCGACAGCCGCACGCAAGGAGGTGAGGTTGAGATCGCCGTAGCCGCTCTGCACCAGCTTGTTGTTGTTGTACAGGTAGCCCACATCCCAGTCGAAGATGCGCTCTCCGATGTTGAACGAACCATCGAACGCACCCGAGAAACGATAGGTGGTGAGGTCTGCACGCGTGGTGCGCGGCACTTCGGTCGTGCGACGCCACCAGTTGGGGATCTCGCGATCGAGTGGATTGAACGCGCTATCGGCCGAGATCGGCGAACCGAATGCCAGCGCCTGGTAAGGGTAGCCCGCGATCTGGCGTTCCGAATCACGGTTGCTGTACAGCACGTTGGTACGGAAGCGCACGTTCTCGGTCACGTCGTACGAGCCATCCACGAACAGCGAACGACGCTCCTGCGGCGTACGCAGGTCGGTCCAGCGATTGGTGTTGGTCTTGTCCTGCGTAACCAACTGGTCGGTGTTCTGCAGGCGGTAGTCGGCCGGATTGTTCGGATTTCCACCATCGCGCACCAGAACGCGAACTTCCCGATTCGGATTGGTCGCCGTCGCGGTGGCTGGATACCGGACGTTGGGAAGTGCGTCAGCCGGACGGCTCACGAATCCACCGAACTCACCCACGGCAGTCCAGGCGAAATCGGGGTGGTTGGATGAACGCGGAAACTCCGAATACGGACGGTCGGAGGCTGCAACCCGGTCTTCCTTCGCGTACTCGACGCCGACGGTCAGCGTCCCACGCTCGCCGGTCACGCCCATCACGAAGTCGGCGTTGGTGGTTTCGCCGTCGCCTTGCGAGTACTGGCCGTAGTACACGTTGCCGGTCGCACCATCAAAATTGGTGCGGGTGATGATGTTGATGACGCCAGCGATAGCGTCGGAACCGTAGATCGAGGAAGCGCCGTCCTTCAGCACTTCGATGCGGTCGATCGACGAGACCGGCACGGTGGAGATGTCCTGCAGGCCGTCGGTGGTGATGCCCAGGCGCTTGCCATTGACCAGCACCAGAGTACGCGCCGCGCCAAGATCGCGCAGGCTGATGTACGTACCACCGGCGGCCTCACCAGAGGAAAGCGGCGATGCGCGGCTGATCGGCGGCGTGCCGACCGCGCTGATGTTTTGCAGGATGTCGGCAACCGACGAGAAACCCTGCTTCTCGATGTCGGCGCGGCTGACCGTCAGGATCGGCTGAGCCGTTTCGGTGTCGACTTGCCGGATGCGCGACCCGGTCACCTCGATGCGATCGAGGTTGGTCGCCCCGGCATCCTGCGCCATCGCCACCGATGGCAATGCCGAAGCGGAAGCGCCGACCGCGATGGCGAACGAAATCGCGTCGCGCAGCTTGCTGGTTTTGTACATCATTGAGCTCTCTCTCCAAGATCTTGGTAATGGCGTGAAGAACAAGCCTTCGGGGGATCGAAAAGCGAGCCCAAAACGAAGGTTGCGCTGATAGTAGCCATCAAGCTGGAGAAATTAAAGATGCGTTAACAAAAAATTGTGTTGTCGTGAATTTCAGCCCTTATTCAGTTACACAGATTGTTCTGAAAATCGCTAAAGAAGAACGCTACGCGGCCGCTAACGCCCGGGATCTCTACCTATCGCTCGAGCATTATTCGACAGCGCGGACTACCGCGACCGTGTTCTCAGCCACTCAAGCCAGGCAGTGCTCACGCCACATCCTTGCAACACGCACGACATTCGACTCACCCGGGGATCAGGGTTTGAATCACGTGCTCTACATAGGCTTCAAATTCTTCGCGGGCTTGCTTGGGCTGCTGGAGCTGCAGCGATAGCTGCAGGAAGCCGACATAGGCGGCATAGGCTAGGCGGGCGCGGTGCTGGGCGTCGGTACGCGACAGGCCGGCCTGGCGGAACGAGGCGATCAGGTAATCGAGGCGGCGTTGCGAAACGCGGTCGATGACCGGGCGTACCGCGGGGTGATCGAGCGCCTTGAGCAACTCGCTATAGATGACATGCGGGGTGACTTCGTGGGCCACCAGCTGGAAGAGCGCGCGCAGGCGGGCACTGGGGTCGGGCACGTCTTCCAGGCTGCCGAAGACCTCTTTCTGTTCGAAGATCTCCCAGCGCTCCAGGGCGGCCTGCAGCAGCGCGTCGCGCGAGGGAAAATGCCAATAGAAGCTGCCCTTGGTGACTCCCAGGCGGCGCGCGAGCGGCTCCACTGCCACCGCACCGACGCCTTGCTCGGCGATCAGGTCCAGCGCGGCCTGCGCCCAATCGTCGGCGCTGAGGCGGTTGCCGCGACCTGAGCTGGCGCGGGGCGTGGTGGAGCTGGAGTCGATGATGTCGTTCATTCGACGATTTAACCATACGCTTGAGTCAGTTGCAGTATGCGTCACATATCTGGCACCCACCCGACACGATTCAATGGCTTAACCATCCATACTAGGCAGTATTGACATCGACGGAGTGGCATCCATACCATTAAGTATGGTCAGCTCATCTCCTACCCTAGCCGAAGCTGCAATCGTGTCCAGCGTCCACGCTGGCGATGTACGGCTGGCGGTATCGGTGCGGGGCCCGACGCGGGCGCCGACGGTTCTGCTCGCGCACGGCTTCGGGCAAACCCGCCATGCCTGGGAAGCAACGGCAGTCGCACTCGCCGAGGCGGGTTATCGGGCGCTTTCCTACGACGCGTGTGGGCACGGGGATTCAAGCGCCAACGCGGCGCAGCTGCCCTACTCGCCGGCGCAGTTCACCGACGATCTGATCGTGCTCGCGGGTGAGCAGGCCGAGCCGCCGGTGCTGGTGGCGGCCTCGATGGGCGGCTTGTTCGGACTGCTTGCCGAAGCGCGCTGGCCGGGACTGTTCCGCGCACTCGTGCTGGTCGACATCACGCCGCGCTGGGACGTCACGGGCGTGGAGCGCATCCTGCGCTTCATGACCGCGCATCCGGACGGCTTCGTGTCGCTGGATGCCGCCGCCGATGCGATCGCCGCCTACCTGCCGCATCGCCCACGCAAGAGCGCAGATCAGCTGAGGGCGCTGTTGCGCCCGCGCCAGGACGGCCGCTGGCAGTGGCACTGGGACCCACGCCTTGTCGAGGAATTGGCCGGGCAGGATGCGCAAATGCAGCAACACGCACTGCTGGATGCGGCAGCGCAGGTGCGTTGCCCGATGCTGCTGATCAGCGGCGGCCGCAGCGACCTGGTCACACCGGCCACCATCAACGAATTCCTGTCGATCGCCCCGCATGCGCAGCATGTGCAGCTGCCCGATGCAACGCACATGCTCGCTGGCGACGACAACACCACGTTTACCGCCACCGTGTTGCATTATCTGGACGCACTGCCCCCGGTTGGCACCATCGCAGCGTCCAACATCACCGAGCATGTCACTGGAGCAAGACCATGAGCATCGTTGCACCGTTCCTCTTCGTCATCCTGGCGGCGGGCATCGCTGCCTATCACCGGATGCGCCTTGCCACCTGGGTTGCGATCAGCGCCTGCGTGCTGGTGGCGTGCTGGCTGTTGGGCGCCAATCTCACGGCCACCCTCGTCGCCGCAGCGTTGGTCGTGCTGGTATCGGCCCCGGTGCTGTTGCCGTTCCTGCGCAAGCCGCTGCTGACCACGCCGTTGATGGGCTTCTTCCGCAAGGTGCTGCCGCCGCTCTCGCAGACCGAGCGCATCGCGCTGGAAACCGGCTCGGTCGGTTTCGAGGGCGAGCTGTTCACCGGCGACCCGGATTGGCAGAAGCTGCTCAACTACCCCAAGCCGCAGCTGACGGCCGAAGAGCAGGCCTTCCTGGATGGCCCGGTCGAAGAGCTGTGCAAGATGGTCAATGACTGGGAGATCACCCACGTCCACGCCGACCTGCCACCGGAGCTGTGGGATTTCATCAAGAAGAACAAGTTCTTCGGCATGATCATTCCCAAGCAATACGGCGGCCTGGGCTTCAGCGCGCTGGCGCACCATAAGGTGATCCAGAAGCTGTCCTCGATCTCCAGCGTGGTCAGCTCCACGGTCGGTGTGCCGAATTCGCTCGGCCCCGGCGAGCTGCTGCTGCACTACGGCACTCCGGAGCAGAAGGACTATTACCTGCCGCGTCTGGCCGTGGGTGCCGAAGTACCGTGCTTTGGTCTGACCGGCCCGTTTGCCGGCTCCGATGCGACCTCGATCCCGGACTACGGCATCGTCTGCAAGGGAGAGTGGAACGGCGCCAACGTGCTCGGCGTCAAGCTCACCTTCGACAAGCGCTACATCACCTTGGCACCGGTGGCCTCGCTGATCGGCCTGGCCTTCCGCGCCTACGATCCGGAAGGCCTGATCGGCGACAAGAAGGACATCGGCATCACCCTGGCGCTGCTGCCACGCGAAACGCCCGGCGTGGAAATCGGCCGCCGCCACTTCCCGTTGAACTCGCCGTTCCAGAACGGCCCGATCCATGGCGAAGAGGTGTTCATTCCGCTGAGCCAGCTGATCGGCGGCGTGGAGATGGTCGGCAAGGGCTGGAACATGCTCAACGAGTGCCTGGCCGTGGGTCGTTCGATCACCCTGCCCTCCACCGCCAGCGGCGGCAGCAAGGCTGCGGCGGTGGTCACCGGTGCGTATGCGCGCATCCGCAAGCAGTTTGGCCTGTCGGTCGGCCGCTTCGAAGGCGTGGAAGAGGCGTTGGCACGCATCGGCGGCAAGGCCTATGCGATCAGTGCGCTGTCTCAGGCCACGGCAGCGGCGGTGGATCGTGGCGACGTTCCATCGGTGCCGTCGGCGATTGCCAAGTATCACTGCACCACCATGGGCCGCGAAGTGGTCAGTGACATGATGGATGTGATCGGTGGCAAGGGCATCATCCTGGGACCGCGCAACTTCGCCGGCCGCGCCTGGCAGGCGGCTCCGATCGGCGTGACTGTGGAAGGCGCCAACATCATGACCCGCAGCCTGCTGATCTTCGGCCAGGGCGCAATCCTGTGCCATCCGTGGGTGATGAAGGAAATGCAGGCGGCGCAGGACCCGGATACGCGTCGTGGCCTGGAAGCGTTCGACCAGAGCCTGTTCGGCCATATCCGCTTCGGTATCTCCAATGCAGTGCGTTCGTTCTGGTTCGGTTTGACCGGCGCACGTCTCGGCGCAGCGCCGGGCGATGCCTACACCCGCCGTTTCTTCCGCAAGCTGGACCGTTATTCGGCCAACCTGGCGCTGATGGCCGACGTGTCGATGCTGATGCTGGGCGGCAAGTTGAAGTTCAAGGAATCGCTGTCCGGTCGCCTCGGCGACGTGCTGAGCCACATCTACATGACCAGCGCGATGCTCAAGCGCTACCACGACGAGGGTGCGCCGGCGAGCGACCAGCCGTTGCTGGCCTGGGCCTTCCACGACAGCGTGCACAAGATCGAAACCGCGCTGTCGGCTGCGCTGCGCAACTTCCCGATCCGTCCGGTGGGTTGGTTGATGTGGGTGCTGATCTTCCCGCTGGGCCGTCGTGCCGAAGCGCCTGGCGATCGTCTGGGACACCGCGTGGCGTCGCTGCTGATGGCACCGAACGAGGCACGCGACCGTCTGGCGCAGGGCGTGTTCCTGACGCCGTGCGCGAACAATCCGGGCGGCCGCATCGCCAGCTATCTGACCAAGGCGGTGATGGCCGAGCCGGTGGAGCGCAAGTTCCTCAAGGCGCTCAAGACCAAGGGCATCGAAGCATTGGACTTCACCGCCCAGCTCGACGAGGCAGTGGCCGAAGGCGTGTTGACCACAGACGAGCGCAAGCTGCTGGAAGAGCTGCGCGAGATCATGATGGACACCATCACCGTCGACGACTTCGATCCGCATGAGCTGCGTGCGGCCAGCTTCTACGACAAGCCGCAGGCGCAACAGCCGCGCGAAGCGGCCTGAGTCGACGGCGAGGTCGCTGCCACGATGGAAACGAACGGCGAGCTCAGGCTCGCCGTTCGCTTTTGTGCTTCCTTCATTGCATCGGTCGCGGCACCGAAGCGGTCAAGGCCGACTGCCGTGCCAGCCGCCGTGGCCGCCATCGGTCCGCCGCGCGGCAGTTGCCGGGGCCGTCCGGGCTGGCCGGCCAGCAGATGCGCATGGCCGTAGCGTCGAACGTATCGGCGCCCTTGTTGCCCACACGGACTGTTGCCTCAGCAACGCGCAGCCCGGGACCTTCGCGGGCGCGCTTGGAGGGTGCACGGACCATCGCGCTCGGTCCGCGATCAGCCCGATGCGCAGAATCGGGCTGGTGGCAGCTGCGCAGATGAGCCCTGCAGCCGGCTACGCCCTGCGCATGCGAGCCGGCGCGGCATGACGCTTCATTTGCTGCCGACAGCCGCGCCTGTGCGCAGGCCGCGCTGCCGCTGAATCCTCGCTCAGGCCGGCAGCCAGAGTAGCGCCAGTGCGATCAGCGCCGGCACCGCCTGCACGAAGAAGATGCGGCGATTGACGCTGTAAGCGCCGTAGCACCCGGCCACGACCACGCATCCCAGGAAGAAGGTCAGCACATCGGCACGCGCGGCCAGCGCGCCCCAGAACAACCCTGCCGCCAGGAAGCCGTTGTAGAGCCCCTGGTTGGCCGCCAGCACGCGCGTGGCCTGTGCCTTCTCCGGCGTGTTGCGGAAGGTCTTCAGGCCCAATGGACGGGTCCACAACAGCATCTCCAACACCAGGATGTAGACGTGCAGCAGAGCAACACACAGGCCGGCGACGATGGCGAACAGGGACATGGCAGACCACTGAGAAGGATGTGGCAGCAAGCATAGCCGCGATGACGCCGGCTTGGCTGTTCGGACGCCCACATGCCGAACACCGCCATCTTCCGACAGCGAAACAGCCGTGCAGTCATGCCTTCGCACGGACCGCATCAGGACCATATTGAACAGCCGGCGGACCGGCGGGCGCCGCTGCACGCGCGACCGCACATGACATGCCGACCGGCCACGCATCGTGGCGGTGGAGCCGACGTGCGGGAGAGCGCACTGCCCGGGCGCGACGGCCTATCGGCGCCGCGGCCCGGAACGGTCAGTCGTGCGTCCCGGCAGCACCCGGCATGCGTTCCGCGGGCAGCTTGCGGGCCTGGTGCAGCAGCCCGAACGCGGCCACCGTCAGGCCCGTGGCCGCCAGCAAGCCCACCCCGAAGACCGTGCTCGAACCGAATGCGGACACCAGTTTGTGGATCCAGACGAAGCTCAGGTCGCCGCCCCGGTAGACCACCGTATCGATCGCCGCACCGGCCTTGTAGCGCCATTGGCGATCGACGCGCGTGTACAGCGTCTCGCGCGCCGGCTTGGCAAGCGCGAACTCGCTGGAGCGCGTGATCACCTGCACGATGGCGATCATCAACGGCAGTGGCGAGGCAGTCAGCAGCGCATAGCCCACCACGATGGCCACACCGGGAATCAGCAGCGCTGGCGCGATCCCGAAGCGCGACAACAGCGCACGCGTCACCAGCATTTGCAGCACCAGCGTCAGCGCGTTGACCGCCAGATCGATGCTTGCGTAATACGCCGTGCTGGCGGCCGCATCCGTATACAGCCGCCGTACCAGCGCGGCCTGTTCGTTGTAGAGCAAGGTGCCGACACCCACGCCGAACAAGGTCATCAGCGCCAGCCAGCGCAGCAATGGCTCGCGCACGATCAACTTGAGCCCGCCGAACACATCGCCGCCCATCGGCACTTCGCCGGAGTCCAGCCGGAACTGCCGCTCGCGCGCCACCGCCCACAGCCGCAGCCGCAGCACGCACACCACGCACACCGTCAACAAGCCGGCCGAGACCAGCATCAGATGCGCGATGCCGATGCGCTCGACCAGCGTGCGGGTGAGGATCGGCCCGAGGAACGCGCCCAGCGTCCCCGCCGCACCGATGTAGCCGTAGTAGTTGCGTGCCTCGGCATTGCTGAAGACATCGGCCATGAAGCTCCAGAACACCGCCACCGCGAACAGGTTGAACACCGTCACCCACAGGAAGAACGCCATGCCGCGCCCGGGCACACCGCTGTCGAACAGCACATAGAACAGCAGCAGGGTCGCAATGAAAAACCCGTAGACCACCGGCAGGAATACCCGTCGCGGGTAACGGCTGACCAGTGCTCCGTACACCGGCTGCAGCAGCAACATGATCAGGAAGGTGCAGGTAAACAGGACCTGCAGGGTGAAGTCCTTGAGCGGAATGCCGTGCGCGGCGAAGAACGCGATCATGCCTGCAGGAAAGATCGCTTCCACATCGGCCGATGCGCCCATCGCCTCGCGTACCGGACGCAGCACGTAATACCCGCTGAGCAGGCAGAAAAAGTACAGGAAGGACCAAGCCAGCGGCGGCGAGCTGCGCAGCGCCTGCCCCAGCCGACCGAGCGCCGAACGCGGCGCAGGCGAGCCAGTCATGCCGACAACGAAGTCCGTATGGACGAGCCCGACAGGAAGAACATGGCAGCGGCGGCACCTGACGAGGAAGCGCGCACGTTAGCGGATGCGGGCATCGTCAACAACACACTGCCCCCTGTGCGACAGCATTGCCCCGCTTTCCCCGGCACGCGGCTTGCAGCATGCCCACATGGCGGCGCCCGACCCCAGCTCTGGGGCGGACAGACCAGATTGCGGGACCCAAATCGTCAATAGGATCAATACGATGCCCATTCATCTTCCGGCAGTTTGTGCTATTGCGAAGTGCGGCGCTAGAATCGCCGAAGGCAGTGGAACAGGCGGGACAACCATGACACAAATGCGCAGGCGCCGACGGTTCCGTCCGTTGGCCATCGGGCTGCTCGGGGCTTTATTGCCACTGGCCCTCTCTTCCACGGCACAGACGCCTGCGCCCACAGCTTCCGCATTGCAGCCGGCCACCATCGCGCAGTCGCCCACTGCCCCGCTGGCATACCGCGCCTCGCTGCCGGCCAGCAGCGTGCTCGCACCGGCCGCCGGTTTCGATGTGGCGGCGTTCGAGTCGATGGCCGACCAGCTGACCTATGGCAACCGTGTACCGGGCATGGCGATGGCCATCGTCCAGGGCGGCAAGGTCCTCAGTGCGCGCGGCTACGGTGTTACCGACGTCAATCGTCCGCAGCCGGTCGATGGCCATACCGTGTTCCGTCTGGCATCGCTGTCCAAGGCCTTTGCCGGCACCATGGCCGGCCTGCTGGTCAACGACGGCGTGCTGCGCTGGGACAGCAAGGTGGTCGATTACGTGCCCGGCTTCCAGCTCAGCGACGGTGCGGCCACCCGCCAGCTGACCGTGGCCGAAGTGCTCAGCCATCGTGTAGGGCTGACCCGCAATGCCTACGATCGCGACATCGAGTCCAACGCGGACTATTACTCGCTGAGCCACAAGCTGGCCTCGGCGCCGCTGCGCTGCGCGCCGGGCGATTGCTACGCCTATCAGAACGTCGCCTTCAGCCTGGTCGGCGATGTGGTGTTCGCCGCCTCCGGCAGTTTTTACGAACAATCGGTGGAACGCCGCATCTTCAAGCCGTTGGGCATGAACGATGCGAGCATGGGGCTGGCCGGCATCCAGGCCAGCCCGCATTGGGCGCGCCCGCATGTGCGCAGCCGCAACGGCTGGGTGTCGCTCACACCCAAGCCCACCTACTATCGCCTCGCTCCAGCCGCCGGCGTCAATGCGAGCGCCAGCGACATGGCGCAGTGGCTGCTGGCGCATACCGGCCATCGCACCGATGTGCTGCCTGCACCACTGCTCGCCACCCTGCATGCGCCGCTGGTATCCACACCCGGCGAAATGCGGTCCGGCTGGCGGCACGAACGCGTGGACGCGGCCAGCTATGCGCTGGGCTGGCGTGTGTTCGACTATGCCGGCCATCAGGTGATCTTCCACGCCGGTGCGGTACAGGGCTATCGCGGCCTGGTCGCGCTGCTGCCCGAGCGCGACCTCGGCGTTGCCATCATGTGGAACGGTGAAAGCGGTTTGCCGTCGGGCATGCTGCCGACCATTCTGGACCGCGCGCTCGGCCTGCCGGCGAAGCGTTGGCTGGACATCGATGTAGACGGTGATTTCGGCAGCGAGAACATGCTGGCCGAACGACCCGATCCGGCCGGCAAGGGCGCTTCGTCCGGCAAGTCGGTGGCCTCGCCGCGCTGACCCGGTAGGTCGCGGTCACCGGCGCCCCGTGGCGCACATGCAGATACAGGCGGCTTCGGCCGCCTGTGTCGTTTCTGCCGGGCGCGCCATGCACGCAACAGCCGCGGGTATTGTCGAAGGCCACCTGCCACGCTACAGCGACAGGACGACGCGAAGGACGAGCGGTGCGGCACCGCGCAGCTGCGGTGCAGGGATGGAGCAGCACCTCCGCTCGATCGGGCGGATGGATGCGCTGATGGGCTGGCGATGCCGTTGCACAGGCCCCCATCCGCCCTTCGGGCACCTTCCCCCGCAGGCGGGGGAAGGAAGGTAGCAGCTTCGACCTCTGCGGCGTGATGCGACCGCTACGTTCAATAAAAAAGCTCCCTCCCCGCTGGGCGTCGGGGAGAGAGCTCGATGGTTACGGCGATCGGGTGGTGCGGATCAGATCAGCGGCGCCGGGGTTGCAGGCAGCGCGACCGGAGCGGCCTTCTTCTTGCGAGCGGCCGGCTTCTTCTTGGCGACCTTCTTCGCAGCAGGCTTCTTGGCAGCGGACTTCTTGACGGCAGACTTCTTGGTCGCCTTCTTCGCCGTTGCCTTCTTGGCGGTCTTCTTCACTGCCTTCTTGGCGGCCGTCTTCTTGGTCGCCTTCTTGGCGGTCTTCTTCACTGCCTTCTTGGCAGCGGTCTTCTTGGTCGCCTTCTTCGCAGTCTTCTTCACTGCCTTCTTGGCGGTTGCCTTCTTCGCAGTCTTCTTGACGGCCTTCTTTGCCGTCTTCTTCACTGCCTTCTTGGCAGTTGCCTTCTTCGCGACCTTCTTGGTCGCCTTCTTGGCGGCGGTCTTCTTCACTGCCTTCTTGGCGGTGGGTTTCTTTTTCGCAGCTTTTTTAGTGGCCATGTAATTGGCTCCTCGTCAGTGAACTATGGAGTTGAAACGCCCAGTTGAACCAAACCCCGCGCCGGCATGCCGTCGTCGGGAACCATCCGCAGGCAATGCGCGGCGGGACGGATACAGAAACACCCGCATCGAGCGACGACACGGGTGCATGGTCGGAACAGTGCTGCATTTTTCGGAGGGAAGCGAACCCGACTCCACCGTCGATGGCGCTTCGGTGGACGTCTGGAACAAGCTTGTCGGCCCGATGTCGATTCTGCTCACTCTCTTTCGCAGCAATGTCTGCTGGGCGAAACCTAATCACGCTTTTTTTTACTGTCAACACTCTTTTGCATTTTTTTTTCAGACCGCCATCGCGACGTCCTGCATCGGAGGGCCATCGGCGCGCACCGCACCTCCCAATGCGCTCGACCAGCCTGCGCACGCGCGCGCCCGTGCTTGCGGAAAACCACTTCTTTTTCGCTGTTTTTTTATTGCATCAAGAATTCGAACGGCAGCGACAGCAACCCGATCGCCACAACGCCACGAAGGCATCGAGATCGTCCACCGCCTGTCCGCCAGCTGAAAATATTTTTCGCGACGCATGCGCTTCCGGCGCCGCACAAGCAGAAATGCGCAAACTTCTCGCGCGTCTCGATCGCTCTGCATGCCTCGATGCACGCGCTCGACGACGTGCGACGCGCGCTCGAACGTGGCACCGAGACGCCTGTCTGCCATGCACGCGTTCACCGCCTGCACGCTGCATACTCACGAACGACTCACGCCGGAAACCCGTCGCCCGCTGCGGATCGATCGCATCGAAGGATGCGGCGAGTGCGCGCGGCGATGCGCAGCGTTCCGGACAACTGCCGGGCCATCGCGCAGCCGATCGGCAACCGACGACGCACCTGGCATGCCGGCCAAGCATGCCGGCCGACACATGCGACTTGGCCGACGCCGCCCGGGAACCGGTACTTCTCCATAAAAAAGGCCGCTCGGAGAGCGGCCTGGGTATCGCGGCAGACGGAACCGGATCAGTGGTCGTCGTCTTCGAGCAACTCGGCGTAGTCGTCCGGCGACAGCAGATCGTTGAGCTGGTCCTTGTCGTCTATCTCCACCACGAAGATCCAGCCTTCGCCGTAGGCGTCTTCGTTGATGGTCTCCGGCTTGTCGCCCAACGCGCTGTTGACCTCGACCACGGTACCGCTGACCGGGCTGTAGACGTCGGAGGCCGCCTTGACCGACTCGACGACCGCAGCACCGTTGCCGGCCTGCACGGTATCGCCGACACCAGGCAATTCGACGTAGACCAGGTCGCCCAACAGGCCCTGCGCGTGATCGGAAATGCCCACGGTCACGCGACCGTTGCTCTCGATGCGGGCCCACTCGTGGGATTTGAGGAACTTGAGGTCGCCAGGAATCTCGCTCATGGGTGTGCTCCGGGGAAACGGTGGTTGGGGACAGGCGGTTAGTTTAGACCGCGCGATGAGGCAGGTGCACGCGCGTCGCGAAGGCCGTGTTGCTCGCGGTTGCACGATGCCGGCCAGCTGCGGCCGGCATCGCCGGGGATCATTCGCCGAGCACGCCGGGCTGCGCCTGGCCTTCGCGCACGAATGGAAACTTCACCGCGCGCAATGGCACCTGCCGGCCACGGATGTCCACGCGCAGATCGTCGATGCTGCCGGCCGGCACGCGTGCGAAAGCGATCGCCTTGCCCAACGTGGGCGAGAACGTGCCGGACAGGATCTCGCCTTCGCCACTGGCGGTCAGCACGGTCTGGCCGTGCCGCAGCACGCCCTTCTCATCCATCACCACGCCGATCATCTGACGTGGCGCGCCCTGCGCCTTCTGTGATTCGAGCACGTCGCGACCGATGAACTGCCGCCCTTCGTCCAGCGCGATCGTCCATGCCAGCGCGGCCTCGTACGGACTGACCGTGTCGTCCATGTCCTGCCCGTACAGATTCATGCCTGCTTCCAGCCGCAGCGTATCGCGCGCGCCCAGACCTGCCGGCTTGACGCCCTGCGCGAGCAACGCATTCCAGAATGCGATCGCCGCGTCCTGCGGCAACACGATTTCGAAACCGTCTTCGCCGGTGTAGCCGGTGCGCGCCAGGAACAGGTCGATGCCATCGCGCGAGCGGGTCTGCAACGCGGCAAAGCGGCCGAGCTTGCTCGCGGCGTCAGTGTCGGCGGGGTCCAGCAGGCCGATGACCTTGGCGCGCGCGTTCGGCCCCTGCACCGCGACCATGGCGAAGTCGCCACGCTCTTCCACGCGTACGTCGAAGCGTGCGGCCTGCTCGCCGATCCACTGCAGGTCCTTTTCGCGCGTGGCGGCATTGACCACCAGGCGGAAGAAGTCCTCGCGCATGAAGTACACGATGAGGTCGTCGATGACGCCGCCCTGCGGGTTGAGCATGCAGGTGTAAAGCGCCTTGCCGGCCAGCTTGAGCTTGTCCACCGAATTGGCGAGCAGGTAGCGCAGGAACTCGCGCACCCGCGCACCGTGCAGGTCGACCACGGTCATGTGGCTGACGTCGAACATACCGGCGTCGCGGCGGACCTGGTGGTGTTCGTCGATCTGCGAACCATAGTGGATCGGCATGTCCCACCCGCCGAAGTCGACCATCTTGGCGCCGAGCGCACGATGGGTGTCGTTGAGGATGGTCTTCTGGGTCATGAGCGCCGGTCCAAGGGAAAGACGTCCATTATCGCCGTCCGGCTGCAGTTGCGGTGAAGCCATGCGAACGCAGGGCGAAGATCGGGCGCCCGCTCCGACGCCGGCGCACCGCACCGCACCGCACCGCAACATGCAACGCAGCGACTAAGGGCGGCGGCTAATCGGTGGCTTCCACCAGCAAGGTCATGCCATCCACGCCGACGATACGCACGGGCAGGCCCGCCGCCAGGTCCGGACCGCTGACCACCCAGAACGCATCGTCGACCTTGGCACGGCCACGGCCGTGGTGGATGGGCTGATCGAGCAGCACACGACGGCCGATCAGTTGTTCGGCCCGCCGATTGAGCAGGGGCCGGTCGCTCTGCCGCCCCTTGCCGCGGAACCAGCTGCGATAGATCTGCACCGACACGAAACTGAGCAGCACGAAGGCCACGATCTGCATCAGCACCGACGTGCCGGGTAGCGCGAGCACGAGCAGGCACACCGCCGCCGCGGCAATGCCCATCCATAACAGGAATGCGCCGGGCGCCAGTGTCTCCGCCGCGATCAGCAACAGCGCAAGCACCGCCCACACCACCACGTCCCAGCGCATGGCTCAGCCCCCCGTGCGCGGCGGCATCGGCGGCACGCGCACGCCGGCGGCATCGGGCCTGGCCAACGCTTCCTTCGCCAGATCGGCAATGCCGGCGATCGAACCGATGATGCCGCTGGATTCCATCGGCATCAGCACGAACTTCTGGTTGGGCGCGGTGGCCAGCGCCTGGAACGCTTCCACATACTTCTGGGCGACGAAGTAATTGATCGCCTGCACGCTGCCATTGGCGATCGCATCGGACACCACCTGGGTGGCGCGGGCCTCGGCTTCGGCCAGTCGCTCGCGTGCCTCGGCGTCGCGGAAGGCGGCTTCCTTGCGGCCCTCGGCCTCGAGCACGGCAGCCTGCTTCTCGCCATCGGCACGCAGGATCTCCGACTGACGCGAGCCTTCGGCTTCCAGGATCTGCGCGCGCTTCTCGCGCTCGGCTTTCATCTGCCGCGCCATCGAATCGATCAGGTCGCGCGGGGGCTGGATGTCGCGAATTTCGATCCGCGTCACCTTGATGCCCCACGGGTTGGTGGCCTGGTCGACCACGCTCAGCAACTGGGCATTGATGGTTTCGCGCTGGCTCAGCGATTCGTCCAGATCCATCGATCCGATCACCGTGCGGATATTGGTCTGCACCAGGGCGATCGAGGCGATTTCCAGGTTCGAGACTTCATAGGCGGCCTTGGCCGCATCCAGCACCTGGAAGAACACCACCCCGTCCACGCGCACCACCGCGTTGTCCTTGGTGATGACGTCCTGGCTGGGGACATCCAGCACCTGTTCCATCATGTTGATCTTGCGGCCCACGCCGTAGACCACCGGCACCAGAAAGTGCAGCCCCGGGCCCATGGTGTGGGTGTAGCGGCCGAAGCGCTCCACGGTCCACTGAAATCCCTGCGGCACCATGCGCACGGTCTTGAACAGCACGATCACGCCGGCGACCAGTACGGCCATGGCCAGAAACGAAGTTGGAAACATGTGCAGCCCCTTTGCAATGACGAGTCGATCCTGGGGCGGAGTATGCACCGGCAGCACACATCTCCAATGGCAGAAGCAGGCAGCCGATGTGGCACGGGTCTGCGCTCCAGCCTCATCGGCGCGGATCTGGGGGCCATCGGGACCCACGCCGGCTCAGACGTTGCGCGGCGCGAACATGATGATGGCCATGCCCAGCAGACAGCAGCCTGCACCGAGCAGATCCCAGCGCGTGGGCGTGATGCGGTCCACCCACCACAGCCACAGCAACGCGCTGGCGATGTAGACCCCACCGTAAGCTGCATAGGTCCGCCCGCTGGCGGTGGGATGCAGGCTCAACAGCCACACGAACAGGGCAAGGCTCAACGCGGTCGGCAGCAGCAACCACGCACTGCCGCCTTTGCGCAGCCAGAGATAAGGAAGGTAGCAGCCGACCAGCTCCGCCACGGCAGTTGCCAGGAACAACCCCAGCGTGCCAGGCGCGGAGCTCATTGGCCGACCACGACATCGATGGACACCGCCGCGGCCGCTTCCTCGTGCTTGACCTGTTGCCACAGCGCTTCCTGTGCCCGCAACGACAACGCGTCCAGCGAGGTTCCCTGTGCATGTGCGCGCGTCTCCATCGCGCGGAAGCGGCGTTCGAACTTCAGGTTGGCGTGTCGCAACGCCGCGCCCACGTCCACCTTGGCGTGGCGCGCCAGATTGGCGCAGACGAACAGCACGTCGCCGAGTTCGTCTTCCAGACGCGCCCGATTGTCGGCGACCGGGCCGCGCGCGAATTCCACCCGCAGCTCCTCGATTTCCTCCTGCAGTTTTTCCAGGACCGGCGCCGGGCCGGGCCAATCGAAACCGACCCGCGCCGCGCGCGCCTGCAGCTTGGTGGAGCGCTGCCACTCCGGCAGACCACGGGCGATGCCGGCAAGCGCCGAGTCGTCCTGGTGGCCGGCGGCACGACGTTCTTCGCGCTTGATCTGTTCCCAGTTGGCGCTCACTGCCTGCGCGTCGTCGGCCGCCTGCGCTGCGAACACGTGGGGGTGACGGCGCACCAGCTTGTCGCTGAGCGTGGCGACCACATCGGCAAATCCGAACGCGCCCTGCTCGGCAGCCATCTGCGCGTGGAAGACCACCTGCAGCAACAGGTCGCCCAGTTCGTCGCGCAGGCCCGGCAGGTCGTTGCGGTCGATCGCATCGGCCACTTCGTAGGCCTCTTCGATGGTGTACGGCGCGATGCTGGCGAAGGTCTGCTCCACATCCCAGGGACATCCGTGCTCGCGGTCGCGCAGGCGCGCCATCAGCTGCAGCAGGCCTTGGATATCGCCAGTGGCGGGAGCGTGGGACATGCGGTATTCCTGAAGGATGCGAGTGGAGGGCGCCCGACGGGAGGCGCCGACAGGGCGCGATGCGCGGTGACCTGCAGCAGCCGATGCTGCGCCGGAAGCGTGCGCAGTGTAGCGGTCAGCCGATGCGTGCTCCGTGCATCTGCCGCGGGGTGCCCACGGCAGCACAGGATCAGGCCAGCCAGTCGCGCCAGGGCAGGTTGGGGTCGCCCAGTGCGATGAAGTCGCCATTGAGCAAGGTCTCGCGGCGGTTGTAGCGGAACGGCTTGCCGGTATGACCGGCGAGCAGCATGCCACCGGCGGCATGCAGCACGCATTGGCCGGCCGCGGTATCCCATTCGGAGGTCGGGCCGAAGCGCGGGTACACATCCAGGTCGCCTTCGGCGATGCGGCAGAACTTCAACGACGAGCCCTGCGCCACCAGATCGATCTGCCCCATGCGCTCCAGCGCCGCCGCAGTGCGCGCATCGCGGTGCGAGCGGCTGGCGGCCACGCGCAACGGCGTGGCCGCTGGCGTGCGCGTCTGCAGCATCTCGTCGCGATCGCCGTCGCGGCGATAGGCATTCTCGCCGCGCGCGGCATACCAGACCCGGCCATCGACCGGTGCCTGCACCACGCCCAGCACCGGTGCGCCCATATGGATCAGCGCGATGTTGACGCTGAATTCGCCATTGCGCTTGACGAATTCGCGGGTGCCGTCCAGCGGATCGACCAGCCAGTAGCTGGTCCAGTACTGGCGCTCGGACCACGCCACGTGCGCCGATTCCTCCGACAGCACCGGCACGTCCGGCGTGATGCGGCGCAACCCTTCGACGATGACGCGGTTGGCGGCCAGATCGGCCTGGGTCAGCGGGCTGGCGTCGTCCTTGATCTGGACCGCGAAATCCTGTGCGTACACCTGCATGATGGCGTCGCCGGCCTGGCGGGCGATGGCGATCACGGTTTCGCGCAACTCCATCGGAATGCGGATCATGGATGACGCTCCAGCCACTCGCGCGCGATGAACAGCGCCGCCAGCGAACGGCCCTCGGAGAAGTCTTCGCGCAGCATCAGCTCGTCCAGGCGTGCCAGCGGCCAGGGGATCACCTCCATCTCTTCCGGCTCGTCGCCGGGCAGGCGCTCGGGATAGAGGTCACGCGCCAGCACCAGCCACGACTGGTGACTCATATAAGTAGGAGCGAGCGTCATCGCGCGCAGCACCTGCACCTGGCGTGCGCCGTAGCCGGCCTCTTCCTTGAGCTCGCGATCGGCAGCCTGCTCCGGCGTCTCGCCGGCATCGATGCGGCCCTTGACCAGGCCCAGCTCGTAGCGGTGAACCCCGGCGGCGTATTCGCGTACCAACAGCACGGTGGCCGCATCGAGCATCGGCACCACCACCACCGCGCCATGGCCCTGGCTGAGCTGGCGTTCGTAGATGCGGCGCTGCCCGTTGGAAAACTCCAGATCCAACTGCTGGCGACGGAACGGCCCTTCGCCCAGATCGGTGGTCTTGTGGATGGTCGGCAGGCGCGGGCTCATGCGCGGCACGCAGCCGCGGAGCGGGCCGATAGAATAGGCGGATGCATCGACATGTTCATGAGCCCGAAATCCTAGCAGACCCGGCAGCCTCCGAAGCTGCCGATCATTGGCGACAACGCGATCTCGCGGTGCTGTGGCACCCGTGTACGCAGATGCGCGAGCATCCACATACGCTTCCGCTGGTGCCGATCGCCGGTGGCGAGGGCGCCTGGCTGATCGGCCACGACGGCCGCCGCTATCTGGATGCGGTCAGCAGCTGGTGGACCAACCTGTTCGGCCATGCCGAGCCACGTATCGGCGCGGCCATCGCGCAGCAGGCGGGAACGCTGGAGCAGGTGATGCTGGCCGGCTTCACCCATGCGCCGGCGGTGCAACTGGCCGAGCGGCTGCTGGCCATCGCGCCGCGCCAGAGCGGACGCGCGCCGTTGTCCAAGGTGTTCTATGCCGACAACGGCTCGGCCGGGGTGGAAGTGGCGCTGAAGATGGCCTTCCACTACTTCCACAACCGTGGCGAGCATCGCCGCACGCGTTTCATCGCGCTGGAGAACGGCTACCACGGCGAAACCATCGGTGCGCTGTCGGTGGGCGACATTCCGTTGTATCGACGCGTGTACGCCCCGTTGTTGCTGGAAGCCATGTTCGCCCCGTCGCCGGATGCCTATCTTGCCGAGCCCGGCCAGAGCGCCGAGGACTACGCGCTGCAGGCGGCCGATGCGCTGCAGGCGCTGTTCGAACGCGCACCCGGCGAAATCTGCGCGTTGATCCTGGAGCCACGGGTCCAGTGCGCCGGCGGCATGCGCATGTATCACCCGGCCTATCTGCGTCGCGCACGCGAACTGTGCGACGCGCATGGCGCGTTCCTGATTGCGGACGAGATCGCCTCCGGCTTCGGCCGCACCGGCAGCTTGTTCGCCTGCGAGCAGGCCGGGGTGATGCCCGATCTGTTGTGCCTGTCCAAAGGCCTGACCGGCGGCTTCCTGCCGTTGGCGGCGGTGCTGGCCACGCAGGCGGTGTACGACGCGTTCCTGGACGATTCGCGCGAACGCGCGTTCCTGCATTCGCACAGCTACACCGGCAATCCACTCGCATGCGCGGCCGCATTGGCGACCCTGCAGATCTTCGCTGACGATGACGTGATCGCGCGCAACCAGCACACTGCCGCCCACATGGCTAGCCTCGCGGCGCAGATTGGCGAACACCCGGCGGTGGCCGACGTGCGCCAGGCCGGCATGATCGTGGCATTCGAACTGACCCGCGGGGGCGACAAGCGCACGCCCTTCCCTGCTTCCGCGCGGGTCGGGCTGAAGGCGTATCGCGCCGCACTGGCGCGCGGCGTGGTACTGCGCCCACTGGGCGATGTGCTGTACTGGATGCCGCCGTATTGCGTGGACGAGGCGCAACTGGCGCTGCTGGCCACCACCACCCGCCACGCCATCGAGGAGGCCGTCGCATGCGCCTGACCCGCTCGCATGTGGCGCTGCCTCTGCAGTGCGACCAGGAAGTCAGCCTGCCCGAAGAGTCCGCCAATCACCTGCTGCGTGTGCTGCGGCTGCGCGAGGGCGATGTCTGCATACTCTTCAATGGCGACGGCAACGATTACTACGCGCGTATAAGCGTGGCCGGCAAGCGCGAGGCGCGCGCGCTGGTCGAGCGTGTCGAGCCGCTGGACAACGAATCGCCGCTGCGGATCACCTTGATCCAGGGCATCGCGCGTGGCGAGAAGATGGACCTGATCCTGCAGAAGGCCACCGAACTGGGCGTTGCGGCCATCGTGCCGGTCAACGCCGAACGCACCGAGGTCAAGCTCGACGCGGCGCGCCTGGAAAAGCGTGTGGCGCATTGGCGCAGCGTGGTGGTGTCCGCATGCGAACAGTCCGGCCGCGCGCGCGTCCCCGAGCTGGCAGCACCGCTGGGCCTGCGGGAAGCGTCGCAGGCCTGCGACGCGCGGGCACTCCGACTGACCCTGGATCCGCAGGGCGAACATCGCCTGGGCACGCTGACTGCGGGCAGCGACCAGGCAGTGGTGGTAGCGATCGGGCCGGAGGGTGGCTGGTCGCCGCGCGATCGGGCCATCCTCGCAGAGGCAGGTTTCAGTGGCCTGCAGCTGGGGCCGCGCATCCTGCGCACCGAAACTGCCGGGTTGGCCGCGATTGCCGCATTGCAGTCGCGGCTCGGGGATCTGTGAGGCGCAGCCGTGGCAGCACGGATTGCATGGGATGGATGACCCGTGGGTGGGACGATCCACAGGCAAGGTAGCGGCGATCAGGTGTAGCAGCGCACCCGGGCGCGACGGGACTTCCCTTCCGAACGAGTTCCCAGTGCTCCCCCCCCCCGAAGCCCATCACCATCAGGGCCGCTTCTACGAAGCGGATGCGATCTTTGGTCTCGGATCAGCGGCCGTGACTTAGAGGGTGTTTACATAATGGTAATCTATGATCCCAACGTGGAAACAAGGGATCGAGATGGGGCGCCCACCCAAGATTCAAGGCACGCATGAAGCAGTTTTGATACAGATCGTCGAGTCTGATCCGACCGCGACGCTGGAAGAGATCGGTGATGAGCTGTTTCGCCGAACCGGTGTGATGGTGCACGAACGGACGCT
>NZ_JAJGQG010000049.1:0-18470 GCF_020783795.1 Xanthomonas sp. NCPPB 1067 | reverse complement strand
CCTCGTCGCGCCCGGGCGCGCTTCTGGGTGTAGCTTGCAGGCGCTGATCAGCGCCTCACCGCTTGGATGATTTGGACGGCGCCGCAGCCGGCACGGAAGGATCGCCGATGGTGGTCTTCAGCCATTGCTCGCTTTCGGCCAGCATCTGCATGATCGATTGCCGTGCGCGATAGGCGTGCGACTCGTTGGGCAGCATCACCAACCGCGCGGTGCCGCCAAGACCCTTGATCGCGGCAAACATGCGCTCGCTCTGGATCGGGAAGGTGCCGGTGTTGTTGTCGTCCTGGCCATGGATCAGCAGCAGCGGGTCCTTGATCTTGTCGGCATAGTTGAAGGGCGACATCGCCTGGTACACCGACTGCGCCTGCCAGTAGTTGCGCTCTTCGGCCTGGAAACCGAACGGGGTGAGCGTGCGGTTGTAGGCGCCGCTGCGGGCGATGCCGGCCTTGAACAGGCGTGTGTGCGCGAGCAGGTTGGCGGTCATGAAGGCGCCGTAGGAATGCCCACCGATGGCGATGCGCTCGCGGTCGGCGACTCCGCGTCGCACCACCTCGTCCACCGCGGCCTGTGCATCGGCGATCAGTTGCGGCACGTAGGTATCGTTGGGCTCGGCATCGCCTTCGCCGACGATCGGCATGGTGGGATTGTTGAGCACCACATAGCCGGTCGCCAGGAACGCCTGTGGCCCCCAGTAGCTGATCGCATTGAAACGGTACGGCGAGTCGGTGACCTGGCTGGCAGTGTCGGCGCTTTTGAACTCGCCAGGGTACGCCCACATCAGCAGCGGCCGCGGGCCATCGCGCTTGGGGTCGTAGCCTGGCGGCAACAGCAGCGTGGCGGTGAGGTCCACGCCATCGGCACGCTTGTAACGGATCTGCTCCTTCCGCACGCCACGCAACTGTGGCAACGGATGCGCGAAACGGGTCAATGCGCGCGCAGCACCCGCGCCGTCGCCCAGCTGTTGCACGAAGTAGTTGGCCGGCTCTTCCGGCGATTCGCGACTAAGCAGCAGTTGCGTGGCCGGCGCATCCAGCAACGCGATGGGCGCGGCATAGCTGGGCGCGCGCGAATGGAACAGCCGGGTGGCCTGCTTGCTGCGCAGATCGAAGCGATCCACGAACGGCCGGTCGCCTTCCGGCGAAGCGCCCTTGCCCAGCAGGAACAGGCTGTTGCCATCGGCACCGGTCTGCAGCACCGGCTGGCCCCTGTGGTCGACGAGGGTGGCCGGCGTGCCGGGGTCGTTGTAGCGATCCTGCGAGGAGCGGTCCCACAGCAGTTCGGGCGCGCGTTGCGGCTGATCCGGTGCGATACGCCATTGCTTGGTGCGGCGCGTCTTCCACCAGCTCTCGCTCAGGATCGCCAGATCGCCCCGCCCCCACTGCACGCCATCGAAACGGCTGCCCAGCCGTGCCAGCGTCACCGGCGCCCGGTCGAACGGGGCGGCCTGCATCAGCACCGCGTCGCGGATGGCGCTGTCGCGCGCCGGGTCGCCGCCGTCCTGCGCTTCGGCCCACACCAAGGTGGCCGGAGCATCGTTGCGCCAGGCGATCTCGCGCACCCCGGTCGGCACCGCATCGTTGCCGGTCGGCAGGCCTTCCACCAACGGCAGGCTGGCGATCTGTCGCACCCGCCTACCCTGCTGATCCAGCACCTCGATGCGGCGGGCGAAACTGCTCACCGGCACCAGGTAGGAGAACGGCCGCTCGCTGCGTTCGCTGAGGATGTAGCGTCCATCCGGCGATAGCGCAAGATCGAGATAGATGCCGGGCGTGGCGATCGGGCGTACCTGCCCGTCCACGCCGACGATGATCGGCTGGCCGGTGGCGTAGTACTCGAACACGCGCGCATCGGCTTCGTTACGCAACAGGTCCTGGTAGGTCGGCAGCGAGCGCACGCCGGCAGCGGCCGTGGTCTGCTGGACGGCCGGGCCGGCCGGGGTCGCATCGCGCGACGGCGGCGCGCCCTGCCCTGGCACCCGCTGCTGCTGCAGCAGGCCACTGCTGTCGGGCAACCAGCGCAATGCATCGTCCAGACTGGTGTTCAGGCCGGTCAGCAGCCGCCGTGCGCGGCCAGCGGCCACATCCACCAGCCACAACTCGTTGGCGCCGCTGGCGGCATCTTCGCGACGGAACGCCAGATAGCGCTGATCCGGCGACCAGCTCAAGGCCGCCAGCGACAGTGGCGTGGGTAGTCCGGCGATCTGCCGCTCGCTGCCATCGGCCGTCGACAACAGCCACAGCTTGCTGGCGAACGAAAAGCGACTGGCGGCAAAGGTCTTCGGATGGATGCGCACGCCGGCCAGCTTCAGTTCGGGCTGGGCCACTTCGGCGATGTCCGGCAGCGCCGGCAACTGCAGCATGGCCGCAAGGTCGCGCTGCGGCGACAGCTGCAGCAACGGCGCGCGCGGGGCATCCACCACCGCCTGCAACGCCTTGGAGGGCAGCTGATAGCCGCCATCTGCTGCGGGGACCGGCTGCGCAGCCGTGGCGGCCAGCAACGGCATGCTCAAGACCAGGGCTCCCGCCATCGCCCAGGTGTACCGCCGCCCGCCCTTCGCGTTCCGCCTCGCCTGCATCGTCCTTCCCCGGTCATGATCGACCCCGGACCATAGCAGCCGCGCGGCGGCGGCTCCCCTGCCGTTGGTGGGGGGCAGGACCAATTCATCCCGTTCGGGGGTGCTGCCGATATAATCGGCGCTCTCGTCGAGGGGCGCTGCGACCGGTAGGGCGGACTGATCCGCCGCCTGCACCATTGGTGCAGGCACACGGCCAGGCTCGACCAGCAGTCACCGTTCAACGGCGCCCGGAATTGCAGACATTCGTTTGCCTACCGGAGCCATGCATGAACGCTGTCACAAAGATCACCCCGCACGCCGATTACAAGATCGCCGACATCTCCCTGGCCGACTGGGGCCGCAAGGAGCTGGATATCGCCGAGCACGAGATGCCGGGCCTGATGTCGATCCGCCGCAAGCATGCGCAGACCAAGCCGCTGAAGGACGTGCGCATCACCGGCTCGCTGCACATGACCATCCAGACCGCCGTGCTGATCGAGACGCTCAAGGACATCGGCGCCAACGTGCGCTGGGCCTCGTGCAACATCTTCTCCACCCAGGACCACGCGGCCGCGGCGATCGCTGCGACCGGCACCCCCGTGTTCGCCTGGAAGGGCGAAACGCTGGAGGAATACTGGGACTGCACGCTGGACGCGCTGACCTTCACCCTGCCCGACGGCACCCTCACCGGTCCGGAACTGGTGGTGGACGACGGCGGCGACGTCACCTTGCTGATCCACAAGGGCTATGAGCTCGAAAATGGCAGCACCTGGGTCGACGAGCCGGCCTCTTCGCACGAGGAAGGCGTGATCAAGGCGCTGCTCAAGCGCGTGGCGGTGGAGCGCCCGGGCTACTGGGCCCGTGTGGTCAAGGACTGGAAGGGCGTGTCCGAAGAGACCACCACCGGCGTGCACCGCCTCTACCAGATCGCCGAAGCCGGCAAGCTGCTGATCCCGGCCATCAACGTCAACGACTCGGTCACCAAGAGCAAGTTCGACAACCTCTACGGCTGCCGCGAGTCGCTGGCCGATGGCCTCAAGCGCGCGATGGACGTGATGCTGGCCGGCAAGGTCGCGGTGGTCTGCGGCTACGGCGACGTCGGCAAGGGCAGCGCCGCTTCGCTGCGCGCCTATGGCGCCCGCGTGATCGTGACCGAGATCGACCCGATCTGCGCGCTGCAGGCCTCGATGGAAGGCTTCGAGGTCAACACCATCGAATCCACCCTGGGCCGTGCCGACATCTATGTCACCACCACCGGCAACAAGGACATCATCACCGTCGCCCACCTGCAGGCGATGAAGGACCAGGCCATCGTCTGCAACATCGGCCACTTCGACAACGAGATCCAGGTCGATGCGCTCAAGGCGCTGAAGGACGTGCAGACGATCAACATCAAGCCGCAGGTGGACAAGTACGTGTTCCCCAACGGCAATGCGATCTTCCTGCTGGCCGACGGCCGCCTGGTCAACCTGGGTTGTGCCACCGGCCACCCGAGCTTCGTGATGTCCAACTCCTTCGCCAACCAGACCCTGGCCCAGATCGACCTGTGGGAAAAGCGCGACAGCTACGAGAAGAAGGTCTACATCCTGCCCAAGCACCTGGATGAAGAAGTTGCGCGTCTGCACCTGGAAAAGATCGGCGTGAAGCTGACCACCCTGACCAAGGACCAGGCCGACTACCTCGGCGTGCCGGTGGAAGGCCCGTTCAAACCGGATCATTACCGCTACTGAGTTTCAGCCGTGGGACGGAAGAAACCCTCCCTCCCACGGCACCTTGGAGAATCGCATTGCTGAGCAACAGTCAAGTCACCCGCCTCGGAGAACGACTCAGGGACGGCGTTGACGACGCAGCGGCACTGAGCGAGCTTGAGGTTTATCGATCTGGATTTATTCCCGCATACAACCATGTACTCCGGATTTTGAAGGAAAAGCTTTTCCTCTCAGCGACAGGGCGGTTCAAATCGACTATTTCTATCGTTGAAAAACTTCGCCGCGGAAGCTCCCGGCTTTCTCAAATTCAAGATATTGCAGGCTGCAGGGTCATCACCCGGTCGCTTGCGGAGCAACTTCAAGTCGTGGACGGACTGAGGCAATGGTTCGATGATACACGCGTCGTAGAACGTACGATTGAGACAAGCAACGGTTATCGCGCGACACATGTACTGATCAGAACAGAAGGCAAGACAGTCGAAGTTCAAGTGCGAACGCTGATACAAAACTACTGGGCGAGTATTTCTGAAAGAATGGCTGACCTCCATGGACAGGAAGTCAAGTATGGTGGTGGGCCAAACCACCTGCAGCGACATCTGCTCGAACTCGCCGCATCACTCGAATCGACTGAATTAGCAAACGAACGCTACGCCAGGGCAAAATTGGAACTATCCCGTGCGAAAAGAAAGAGGGTTTCAAATGAAGAATGGGCATCAATCAGAAAAGAGGAGCAACAGGCAAAGCGGATCTTCGAAGCCGCAATGTCCCGCGCTAGAGTTCTTATTGGTAGCGAAATCTTGAGGGGGATATGAGGATGTTTTACCTTGTCCACTACAACCGCAAATCAAGAAGCGTGGTACGACTGACGGAGTATCGCGACGGCATATCCGCCTCAAAGGATAAACTCGCAGTCGAAATCGGATTGGCAGGACAGCACAATGGGGATGAGATCGTCGTTCTTGAAGCTAATGACATGTCCGACTTGAAGCAAAGCCACGGCCGATACTTCGACGACCTCTCCAAGCATCGCCGCTTCGACAGAAGTGCAGGCTAAGACGCCTCGGTCAACATTGGCCCAACGCGCAACACCTTTCCGCCATGTACGTCGACGGCGGCGGGCGTTGACTGGCCATCACCTTGCGTCAGCCGACTTGGCGCTCCTTACAGGCCCGTGTCATCGATCTCTCCCGGCCCACTGAGTGCCTGCGCGGCGCCCCTGACAGGCAAGGCCACGCTTTATCGCCAGTTCGCATTGGCCTCCCAGAACACCACGCTGCGCCGGTAGGCCTCGCGGTCCAGCGGCACGCCGGAGCCGCCCTCTTCCACACCCAGCGCATTGCGCAACATCGTGATCGGCGCCATCGGGATGTCATCGGGCTCAGCGGTGTACAGGCAACCCACCACGCCCCAGTCCGCATCGATCGGCGCGCCTTCCTTGGCCAACTGATCGCGGCTGTACAGGATCGGCACCATGTACTGCGCAACCGGCGACTCGACGCCTTCGAACCAGCGCACCAGGACGGGAAGCTCCTGCGTATTGCGCGCCTCATAGCCCGAACGCAGCAGGTGCCGGTTGTCGGCGGTGATCGGCACCGTCAGGCAGCGCGTGCTGGTCCAGTTGCGATGTACGTGCAGCTGGCAGAACGGGGCGTAGCCTTCGATCACGCGCAACGGTGAGGTGTCGTTGAGATGCTGGATGAACTGCTCGGGCGTGCAGTCCTGGATGGCATTGCGGCGGCCATCGCGCGGAAAAAGACGGGGGCGGGCAAACGCGGTAAGAACGATGGACATGGCAGTGCGGGCAGCGGCTAGGCCGTCAAGGGTAACTCCTGCGTGTGGTGCTTACCGCAGGCCTGTGCCGGCGAACAGGCGGCGATGCACGACATGCATCGCCGCTGTCGGCGCACCGCTACGGGCATCGAGCGATAGGCCACGCCAGGGCCATTGCGGCCATTCACCAGATCAGATCGTCCGGCACCTTGAACTGGCTGTAATAGTCGTCATCGCTGTCACTGGAAGCCGGTGCAGTGCTGCGGCCGTGATCGAGCACCACGGTCGCCGCATCGCGACTGTACACCTTCTCGGCCGCCACGCGCGGAATCAGTTCGAAACCTTCGCCGTGCCGCACGATCACCAACGCGCCGCTGGCCAGCTGGCTGCGCAAGGTGGGATTGACCAACACGCTGCGAATGACGCTGCCGTCATTGAACCGGTAGTCGATCTCGCCCTCGCGCTTGACCTTGCTGGTCTCCACGATCTGCCGCACCTGGGCCAGCACTTCCTGTTTACGCAGCTGCGCATTGCGCTCTTCGGCAAGGGCCCGGTCGCGCTCGGCCCGCTCGGCCTGCAGACGCGCAGCATCCACCTTGTCGGCCGCCGCGGGCACGGCCGCCCCGCCCTTGGCGTGACGCTGCTTGACCTGCTCTCGCGCCACCTTGTCCACCTGGGCCTTCTTGACCAGGCCGGCCTTGAGCAGCTGTTCTTGCAATGGATTACGCATGGGAGGGATCGGCAATGAACTGACCGGCAGTTTAGCGCGCCAGGCCTGCGCCGCCGGCCAATCGACCGCAAGCGTACGTCGCGGTTCCGGCCAGGATCCCGCCTAAAAACCTGAACACGCACTATCATGCGGCACTCACAACCATTCAAGGACGAAGAATGATCATTTGGGGATCAGGCGGCGACGCGATCGCGCTCGGCGCAGCAGCAGGTGCGCACTGCGACCAGTGCGCGCAGCAGCGCAGCTTCCGGCATGTCCTGCATTACCGCTATGCGCACCTGTGGTACGTCTTCAGCTGGGTGACCAAGAAGCAGTACCTGCGCGTCTGCGACGGCTGCAACCAGGCCACCCCGCTGGAGACCCAGACGTTCGAACAGACGCGGGGCAAGCCTCCCATTCCCGCCTACCGCCGTTTCGGTGGACTGGTTCTGCTGGGCCTGATCGCGGTCGTCGTGGTGTTCGGTGCCTTCAGCGCCGCGCAGACATCCAAGCGCGACGATGCATTGCTGGCCCGGCCAGCGCAAGGCGACCTGTACACCGTCGATCTGCAGACCGTAGCCCCCGGCGCTTATGAAGGGCATGCCTATGGCGTGGTGCGGGTCGATCGCGTCAACGGACAGACCATTACCCTGGCGCTGCCGAACAAGGGCTACGACAAGTGGAAAGGTGCCGAACGCGACGCGGGCAGCAGCAGCGCCAGGCAGCCGGCGTACTACACCGACGAGCAGGTCGAGGTCCCGCTGTCCACACTGCAGTCCTTGCACGCAGGCAATGAGCTCCGCCACGCCTATCGCTGAGTACCTGCCTGCCTCCCATGTAGCAAACGCTGCGCTGGCGACGGATGAGGCGACGCCTGCTGCGGGCAACACATCGAAGGTGCGTTTCACCACATGAGCGGACCGGCACGCACCGGTCGCCCTGACCGGATCGCGGGCTTGCCCTCGTTTGGATGACACCTGACGTTGCAGCGCACCCGCGTCTGCCGTACCACCGGTGCGTATCAGGCGCCGGCCCAGTTCCCGCGTCGCATCTCAGACACGCTCGTCGCTGAGAGAGACAGCAACCAGACGCCCGCATCGAGACCCGCAAGCCACGTCGCATTGTGCGACCGGCCACGCGATTACTGCCGAACATCGCACGCACTTCAGCGGCGCGTTGCATTGAATACGTATGCACACCACCGATGCTGCGCCGCGATGCGCGCTTAGCATCACCGCGCGCTGCACGCCGTGCGCGCGCTTTCCGGAACAGGGGCCGGAGGCCTTGCTGTGGGCAGCGCGATGCATTCGCCTGCCCGCGCCCACCCATTGGAGAACCACCGATGCACACCGCTCTTGCTCACTCGCCCTGCTCACTCCTGCGGCGCAGCGCCCGCGCGCTGCTGACCATGCTGACGCTGCTGCTGGTCACCGCCAACGTGCAGGCCGATGTCATCCTGCACGCCTTCAACTGGCCTTATGCCACCGTCGAAGCACGCGCCAAGCAGATTGCCGACGCAGGCTACCGCAAAGTGCTGGTGGCACCCGCCTATCGTTCGCAGGGCAGCGCCTGGTGGGCGCGCTACCAACCGCAGGACATCCGCCTGATCGACAATCCGCTCGGCGACACCGTCGCGTTCCGACGCATGGTGCAGGCGCTGGCCAACAACGGCGTGGCAACCTATGCCGATATCGTGTTCAACCATATGGCCAATGAGGCGGCCACGCGCCCGGACCTCAACTATCCCGGCAGTGCCGTGCTGTCGCAGTACGCCGCCAATCCTGGCCGCTACGACTCGCTGCGCCTGTTCGGCACCTTGCAGTCGAACTTTCTCAGCGGCAGCGATTTCGGTCCGGCGCAGTGCATCACCAATTACAACGACGCCTTCCAGGTGCGCAACTACCGTATCTGCGGCGGCGGCAGCGATCCCGGTCTACCCGACCTGCTCGGCAACACCTGGGTGATCGACCAGCAACGCGCCTATCTGCAGGCGCTCAAGGGTCTGGGCGTGACCGGCTTTCGCGTGGATGCGGCCAAGCACATGAGCTTCGACCACCTCAACCGGGTCTTCGATGCCGGCATCAGATCCGGCGTGCATGTGTTCGGCGAGGTGATCACCGGTGGCGGCAGCGGCAACAGCGACTACGACCAGTTCCTCGCACCGTATCTGCAGTCCACTCCGCATGCTGCATACGATTTCCCATTGTTCAATGCAGTGCGCAACGCCTTCGCCATCGGCGCCAGCATGCAGCAACTGGTGGATCCGGCCGCGGCTGGGCAGGCGCTGCCGGGCAATCGCGCGGTGACCTTCGCCATCACCCACGACATCCCCAACAATGCCGGTTTCCGCTACGCCATCCTCGATCCGGTGGATGAAACCCTGGCCTATGCCTACCTGATCGGACGCAACGGCGGCACGCCGATGATCTACACCGACAACAACGAAAGCGGCGACAACCGCTGGGTCAACGCCTACCAGCGCGACGATCTGCGTCGCATGATCGGCTTCCATAATGGCGTGCAGGGGACCGACATGCAGGTGCTGTCGTCGAGCTCGTGCCACATCCTGTTTCGTCGTGGCAGCCTGGGCATCGTCGGCATAAACAAGTGCGGCAATCCGGTTACCACCACGGTGGGCATGAACAACAGCGTGCTGTATTGGAATGCCGATTACGTGGATGCGCTGGGCTCGGGCAACGTGGTACGCATCTCCAGCAGCTCCTATACCTTCACGCTGCCGGCGCGCGGTGCGCGCATGTGGCGCCGCTGAAGACTTTCGAGCGCCGGTGACCGGCGCCTGGTTCAGGCGTCACCAGTCCAACCAGGTCACCTGCCACGCACCTGCCCGGCATGTGATCACCTGGCGATGCATATGCAGCCTCCCGCGACGCGCGCGGAGGCTGCATGCACCCGTGTGTCGTCGCCAGGATACGCAGCTGCCACGGTTCATCGTTTCGCCACACGATGAACTGATCGAGAATAAAAAGTCACCCAATGCAACAAACGGCGCTGCACGGCGGACCTACCACGCAACCAGCCGCGTGCTCTGCCCTCTCGGCGACAGGCATGCGGAACGGTTGACCGCGATGGCGATCGTTGCCGCGTGATGGCACGCGCGTTCATCGCATCGAACAGTGGAGCCAACCGGAGCAGCCCGATGCCTCTGTACTTCGTCCGTCATGGCGAATCGCTCGCCAACGAACAGAACTATTTTGCCGGTGCGCAGAACTCGCCACTCACTCCGCTCGGAAGACGGCAGGCCAGGCAGGCCGCCGACTACATCCGGCAACGCGCACTGCGCTTCGACGAAGTGCATGTCTCCACGCTCGAACGCGCCCAGGCCACGGCGGCGATCATCCTGGAAGGCAGCGCCGAGATGCCGCACATGGTGTCCAGCGCCGCATTGGTGGAGCGCGACTTCGGCATCTTCGCAGGCAGGAACAAGACTCTGATCAAGAAGTCGATCGGGCACCGCCTGTTCGACGCCTGTTTCCACGACGCCAATGGCGCGCCGCCCGACGGCGAGCACTGGATGGACATGTATGCCCGCTGCAAGCACTACTACGACACCGTTCTGGCGCCCCTGGACCGCCAGGGCAAGCGGATCCTGGTCGTAGCGCACAAGTACATCGTCGAGGTGTTCGCATTGATCGCCTCCGGCCTTCCGCCCGACCGCTACATCGATTTCCGGCTGCCCAATTCGCGCCCCTTGTCGTGGGACGAACTCAAACGCCTGACCGCACACAGCTCCTCGCGCCTGAACGCACTTGGCGAGCTGACCGAGATCCACCTGCTGCAGTGGATGCTGATCGCCGCGCTGGCCGGCTTCGCCCTTGCCTGCGCCGGAGTGACGCTGCCGCATGCCATCAATTCCACGGCCGTCGTCGCTCTGTTGGCGGTCAATGCGTTCTTTCTTTCGGTACGCATCGCACCGGGCGCGCTGCGACTGACGCGGGGGCCGGAGAACATCGCACTGAGCATGCTCAGCCTGGCGCGGGCAGGGCTGGCGATGATCCTGCTGACCCGGTTCCAGAACGCATGGGTCCATGTGCTGGGGTTGCTGCTGATCGTACCGCCGGCGCTGTCGGTGCCGTCCTTCTCGCTGGCGCGCGGCGGCGATTACTTCTTCGCCGCACGCTACACCCTGGTGCTGTCGATCCTGTTGCCGGTGGCGTTGCTGGTGCTGTTCCTGGATCACCACGAGGTGCTGGGCAACGCGCATGCGCTGGAGCGCTTCTTTGTGGTGTTGCTGCTCGCACTCGGATTTCCTTCGCTGCTGGCCCAGGGCTGGCGCCACGCACGTCCGATCGCGGCCGGCAAGCTGGCCACCAATTGGGCCTGGGTGGGTTCGCTGACGATGGTGCCCATGGCGCTGCTGGTCGCGCTGCGCGCGGGCGGCAGCGCATTGACCGATGCCCTGTCGCACGGCGGATGGCAGGCGTGGGCGGCGTTACTGTTGCCGTTCGCCCTGCTGCTGGCATGTCGGCTGGGCAGCGCGGTCTATCTGCGCACCTATCAACGCGTGAGCGGCAGGGCCATCCATCCCGCCATCGTTTCGGATATCCATCTGCTGCAGACCTCGCCCAATATCTTCCTGTGGCTGAGCCTGTTGCTGCCCGGCACCTTCGCGCACGCGCCCACGCTGGTGGCGGGTACCCTGCTCGGCTTCTTCGCATTCGCGCTGCTGGACGAGGCCTGGGTGGTGCGGCGCTTCCGCGCGCAGATCGCACCGGCGATGCGGCGCCTTGCGGTACACCCGGCAATGCCCGCGCGTGCGCCCACGGCAGCCGCAGCGGCGCAAGCCGATATCGCACTGGATGGAAGATGACACCATCGGTGTCGGGCGCGGCACCCGGCGCGCCCGACACCGATGACTCGCGCGTCAGTACAGCGCGGCAACGCGCAACCAATGCCCTGCACGGTCGCCTGGGGCCACCGTGCAGGGATGCGGTTCACCAGGCGAACGGCGCGGCGACCTTGCGTGCGCCCAGCAGGAAGGCATCGGCCACGTGCACGAAGGGGGTGGTGTCCACCTCCGAGGCACCGGCGCGCACCAGCTCCACGAAACGCTGGTACAGCCCGTCGTACTCGCTGGAAGCCGGCAAGGCCTGCACCTGGCCGTCGATTCGCAGGCTTGCGCCGCCTTCGCCGAGTACCAGCTGGCCCTGAGTGGTCTCCACCTCGATATCCCAGCGCTGGTGTCCGGTCTGCAGGAAATCGAATTCGGCCGTCACCGGCACGCCGGCGGTATCGACGAACGCCAACCGCGCATACAGCGGCGCCTGGCGATTGGCGGGCGTGTGCAACTCGGCTTCGCGCAGGGCGAATGCGCGCGGCAGCACATGGGTGGCGATGGACAGTGCATTGATGCCGGGATCGAACACCCCCATGCCGCCGGGTTCCAGAATCCAGTCCTGCCCCGGATGCCAATGCCGGATGTCTTCCTTCCAGGTGATGTGCGCACGCAGGATCTGCTTGTCGGCCAACCACGCGCGCGCAGGCGCCACGCCCGCAGCGCAGCGCGAATGCCAACTGGTGAACAGACTGCGTTGCGCCTGTTGCGCCACGGTGCGCAGGTCGTCGATCTCCGCGAGGGTGGCGGCTGGCGGCTTCTCCAGGAACACGTGGCGACCGGCAGCCAACGCGGCCGCCGCCAGCGCATGCCGCCCTACCGGCGGCGTACACAAGGCCACCGCCTCGATCTCCGGTTGCGCAGCGAAGGCTTCTTCCAGGGTGTGATAGGCCGGCACGCCCTCCACCGTGCCGTGCCGGCTCACCGTGGCGACCAACTGCACGTCCGGGCGCGCGGCGATGGTCGGCACGTGCTGGTCACGGGCGATCTTGCCGATGCCGACAAGGGCAATGCGCAATGCGTCTGGGTGCTTCATCGAAACCTTCGTGCTGATGAGGATGGAGGGTGTCCGCGCGCCTGCCCGCGCTGCCCTGCGCAACGCACCACAACGGCGCAGTGGTGGTGCGGCAGGCGTCGGTCGCATGCGAAGGCGCAGTGTACGGTCGCCCCCAGGCCGCTGCGAGACATCGCTCCTGCTTGTTTTGCTATACCTGCATGCGACGAACCACGCATCGCTGCATCCGTGTCGCCGCTCCACTGGTGGCCGATGATGGACAAGGATCCGCATCTGGCTACGCACCCCGCTCACTGGGACAAGCCGCACGCGGCCGGACCAACGCCGGCTGCGCATCGATTGACGCACGGTGCCCAGAGGGCACACTGGCACCCCCGGCACCGCGCGTGCCCGCCATGCAGGATTGCATCGATGTTGCATCACGTTTCGCTGGGCGTTCGCGCGATCGAGGCATCGGCCGCGTTCTACGACGCCGTCCTCGGTGCGCTCGGCTACGTGCGCGTGTGGTCGGATCTGGCGCCGGGCACGCTCGATCAGGCGGTCGGTTATGGCAGACCGGGCGGCGAGGACTGCCTGGCCTTGAAGCAACGGCCTGCCGGGCGATGCGCACCGGGGTCGGGATTTCATCTGGCATTTTCGGCCGCCGATGCGGCGGCCGTGGATGCCTTCCATGCCGCCGCGCTACGGCACGGCGGCCGCAGCAACGGCGCGCCTGGTACGCGCCCCGACTACGGCGATCATTACTACGCCGCGTTCGTCATCGATCCGGATGGGCACCCCATCGAAGCGGTGGTTCAACACGGCATGTGAGCGTGTCAGCGACAGCGAGCGAGCGCCATCGCCAGCACACCGGCATGCGGTGCTTGATCGCTCTGGAGACAGCCCACCGCGGCAATCACATTTCCAGCACCACCTTGCCCAGGTGACTGCCCTGTTCCAGGTACCGATGCGCCGCAGCCGCGTCGGCCAGCGCGAAGCGCTTGTCCAGCAGCACGCGGAGCTTGCCCTGTTCGATCCAGGGCCAGACCACGCGCTCCACCTGCGCAGCCAGCCGCGCCTTCTCGTCGGCACTGCGCGGACGCAGGGTGGAGCCGGTGAGCACGGCCTGCTTGCGCATCAGCTGCGGGATCGGCACCTGGATGTTCGCGCCGGCCTGCGAGGCGATGTACACGATGCGCCCACCCGGATTGAGCGCTTCCAGGGTATCGGCGAAGACGGCGGCACCGACCATGTCCAGCGCCACGTCCACGCCGCCATGCGCCCTGGCTGTCTCGACGAACGATGCGGTGGTGGAATCGATCGCCACGTCGGCGCCCAGCTCGCGCGCCTGCGCGGCCTTGCCGGCCGAGCGCGCGGTCGCCAGCACTCGGGCACCGGCGGCCTTGGCCATCTGGATCGCAGTCACCCCGATACCGGAGGTGGCACCATGCAGCAACAACCACTCGCCCGCTGCCAGCCGGCCGTGTTCGAACAGGTTCGCGTAGGCGGTGAAGACGGTTTCCGGCAAGGCGGCGGCATGCACGAAGTCCATCCCCGCCGGAATCGGCAGCACATGGCGCGCATCGGCTACCACGTACTGCGCGTAGCCACCGCCGCCGAGCAGGGCGCAGACGCGGTCGCCCACCTTCCAGCGACCAGCCGGCTCCACGATCTCGCCGGCCACTTCCAGGCCCAGCGTCTCCGGCGCACCCGGCGGCGGCGGGTAATGGCCGGCGCGCTGCAGCAGGTCGGGGCGATTGACCCCGGCGGCGTGCACGCGGATCAGCACCTGCCCCGGCGCAGGGCGCGGGCATGCTTGCTCGGTCGGGTGCAACGCATCGGCGTCGCCCTTACCATCGCGGACGGCGATGGCGGTCATGGTGGTGTCGCGCATGCGGACGCTCCGTGAGAAAGCGTCCAGTGTAGGCAAGCGGACGTGAGCCCCCGGCACACAGGCAGATGCGACGCGAAGGCCGCTGCTGCACGCGCGTCGGCCGGTGGCGGACGCGCGTGGCAGGCGCTTACTCCGCGTTCGAAGTGGAGTCCCGATCGATGTATTGGCGAATCGCTTCGAACACCTTGGACGTGCCGTCGTCCTGGCCCGATGGCAGCCGCGCCGCGAAATCGCTCAACAGCTTGTCGCCGTCCACACCGGGCTGCTCGGCCAGGGCAAGCGCCAGATCGCCGACGCTACGCGCCAGCGCGACCCAGATGCGGCCCAGCGATTCGGCGATTACGTCCATTTCTTCTTCTTGCATGTCGCGCTCCGATCAAGTGGCGTGGGGTGATCGAGCTTACCGCGTGCGCCCTGCGCCCATGCAAGCGTTGCGAGCAGACCCGACTGCCGGGATGCCACGATCGGGACACCCGCAACCAAATATGCATTCATCGCGATGAAGCGATATTATGTCGACACGCTCCGCCGGACCCGCCGCGATGACGCATCTGAGTTTCGAGTTCTACCCACCCAAGACCGACGAACAACGTGCGCAGCTGGACCGCACGGCGGCAAGGTTGCGGGGCTACACGCCGGAATACGTCTCGTGCACCTTCGGCGCCGGCGGCTCCACGCTCAGCTACACCTCCGAGACCGTGCGCCATCTCAAGCAGAAGCATGGCTTCGAGGCGGCACCGCATCTGTCCTGCGTCGGCGGCAACCGCCAGGAGATCCGCGAGCTGCTCAAGCTGTATCGCGCCATCGGCTGTACCCGCATCGTCGCGTTGCGTGGCGACCTGCCCTCGGGCATGGGCCACCCTGGCGACCTGCGTTATGCCTCGGACCTGATCGCCTTCATCCGCGCCGAACACGGCACCGCCTTCCGCATCGAAGTGGGCGCCTATCCGGAGACCCATCCGCAGGCAGTCGACGCACTCAGCGACCTGCGCTATTTCAAGGCCAAGGTCGATGCCGGCGCAGATGCGGCGATCACCCAGTATTTCTACAACGCCGATGCGTACTTCCATTTCCGCGACGCGGCCGAGCGCATGGGCGTGACGATCCCGATCGTCCCGGGCATCATGCCGATCTCCAACTTTTCGCAGTTGCGGCGTTTTTCCGAGCAATGCGGCGCCGAGATTCCGCGCTGGATCGGCAAGAAGATGCAGTCCTACGGCGACGATGCCGAGGCGGTGCGCGCCTTCGGCGCCGAGGTCGTGGCTGCCCTGTGCGAGCGTCTGATCGCCGGCGGCGCGCCGGCACTGCATTTCTACACCCTCAACCTGGCCAAGCCGACCACCCAGGTGCTGCAGCTGCTCGGGCGCTGAGTCCGACCGCCCTGCCCGACCGGCGCGGGCGGCGCGGCAACGCCTCGATACCCGGCGCATCACCTATTCCTCCCCAGCTCACGCGCGCCCGGCTACGCTGCGCCAATGCCTCGTTCCCTGCTGCCCCTGCTAGCGCTGCTGTTCTTTCTGTACCCCACTTTGCGCGCACACGCCCAGGAGATCCGGCGCTGCGTGACACCGGACGGGCAGACCATGTTCACCGATCGCCGCTGCGAGGACGTCGGCGCCGCCACGCGTGCGCCGCCGGCGGTGCGCACCCATGGCAATACCGGTCTGTATCGCTACGGCTGCCCACGTCGGCTCAGCGAGCTGGTGGCGCTGCTGCAATCGGCCGTGGACAGCCGCGACGTCAATCGGCTGTCCAGTCTGTATCTGTGGAGCGGCCAAACCGACAGCGCCGCCAACCGGGTGCTGAGCCGGCTGGAGGCCATCGCCCAACGCCCGTTGCTGGACATCGTGCCGATGTATCCGCAAACCGATCCCCCCGCCTGGGACAACGATGGCGCAGCGACCACGCCATCGCTGGACGGCAGCGCGATCGACGCACCGCTGCCCGCCCCCACGCGTCCGCGCCCCTGGGGCCTGCGCCTGGAGCAGAACCTGCCCAGCGGCACGCCCGCACGCAGCGTGCTGCGGCTGCGCCGTCAGTACAACTGCTTCTGGGTGACGTTCTAGAGCGGGCAAGCGCCGCTTGGCACACGCGGGGACAACTCGGACGATCGGTGTGGCAGCTGCGTACCGACGCAGGCAATCTCCAAGGCCGATGCCTTGCTACATGCAGTCGAGGGGTGGAAACGCATGGAGCGCAGAATGCAGAGTGCCCGGTCATGGCAGAGCGCTTTCGACGGCCAGACAGCCTGTGCGCGCTCAGTCGGGCCACAGGCCGCGAATCGCGGCGATGCCTTGCGCCCCATGCGCGCGTGCCTGGCGCAGATCGTCGATGCACAGACCGCCCAGCGCATAGATCGGCAACGCGACCTGTTCGCGCAAGGCTTCGAATCCATCCCATCCCATCGGGGCCGCATGCGGGTGCGATGCCGTCGCCCGTACCGGGCCCAGCACCGCGAAATCGCAGCCGAGCCGTTGCGCATGGCGCAGATCCTCCAGCCCGTGACAGGACGCCGCCACCAGTTGCCCGGGCGGCAGCGGGCGCTGCTGCAGCTCCGCCAACTGCTCGGCGCCCAGATGGACGCCGACGCCGAGCTCGGCGGCCAGTGCGGCATCGCGGTTGAGCAGCAATTGCGCGCGGGAGCGGCCGCGCAGGCGCATCACCTGCTGCAACAACCCGTGCCAGCGCGCGGTCGCGGTCTGCCGCGCACGCAGCTGGATTCGGGTCGCACCGTCCTGCAGCGCGCGCTCCAGCGCCTGCAGCCAACGCGCATCGTCGTCCGGTTCGGGCGTGATCACATAGCGCTCGGGCTGGCGCAGCACGCCCACCACCGGCACATCGGCAGGGGGCATCGAATAGCGCGACAGTTTGTCGGCTGCCACCCAGGTCATCGCCTGGCCCTCGCGGCCGCGCGGGCTGCCCTTCCAGGCGGTGATGTGGCGTACTTCCAGACGCAGGCGCTTGTCCGGATACAGCTGCGGCACCTCCATCACCCAGTCACCGACCTGCGCCTCGATCCCCAGTTCTTCATTGAGTTCGCGCGCCAGCGCCTGCTCCGAGCTTTCGCCGGGCTCGCGCTTGCCGCCCGGAAACTCCCACAGCCCGGGCATGTCGCGGGTTTCGGTACGGCGGGTCAACAGGATGCGGCCGCGCGGGTCGGTGATCACGCCGGCAACGACGTGAATGGATCTCAGGGGATCGGGCATGGCACAAGAGTGCCGCGAGTGAGCCGTTCAGTGCAATCGCTTGGGGGCGGGGATTCGGGATTGGGGATTCGGGATTTGTCGAAGCGCGGCGTGCTTGCTTCTGCCAATCCCCAATCCCCAATCCCGGCCTACAGCGGATGCCCGATGCGCCACAGTACTCCGCTGGGATCGTGCAAGGTGAAATCGCGCGCGCCCCAGGGCCGGTCTTCCGGTGCGCTGAAGCTCACGCCGAACTGCTCGTCCAGCCCCGTGTCGTGCATGTGCTGCCACCAGGCATCGGCATCGTCCACCCATAGATGCAGCATGAGATTCTCGGCCAGCTCGCGCACGTAGAAGTCCTGCAGCAGGAACGCGCAATGCGCGCCATGCCGGAAGCAGCTCACAGTGCCGACCTCGTCCTCCTGCACGAAGCCCAGCGCACGGTAGAACCGCTGCGACAGCGCATAGTCGCGCGCAGGCACGAACACCTTCAATTGCTGGCTCGACAGCTGCGACATGACGCACTCCACGCAGGACGTGGATCGAGCATACGCCCTGCAGTGGCGCGGGCGCAGACGCCTGCGTACAGCCGGGCACGGTTAGTGCCCTTGCGCGATGACAAGTGTGTCGAACCTGCTCGGCCGGTGAACCTCTCCGCATCGCCACAGGATGCAAAGCCCCCTTGGCAAGAGGGGGGCGCCGAAGGCGCGGGGGATCGGAAGCAAGGACCGTGCACCAGGCGTCCGCTACGCGGATGCCTGGTGCGCAGCCCGCTTCGCGGGCTGCGCCACGGTCAACTCAGC
>NZ_JAJGQG010000048.1:0-18965 GCF_020783795.1 Xanthomonas sp. NCPPB 1067 | reverse complement strand
TCCGCGCGTGGCTGGCCGCTGGACTACAGCCCGCCACCGCCCGCGCCGGGCCTGAGCGCGCTGGGCACGCCCGCGCCCGTCGCACCCGGCAACGAGGTGACGATCCAGGGCCGCATCGCCGGCCTGCGCGCCGCCAGGCTGGAGCTGCTGGATCCGGCCGGCCGCCGCGTGGATCTGGTCGCAGCCGGCGACGATGGCCGCTTCCAGCTCACCGGCAACGTGCGCGCCGCTGGCGACAGCGTGTTCCTGGTGCGCGTGCTCGGCCCCGATGGGCGCGCACGCGACCAGGCCAGCGTGCCGGTATCGGTGGTAGGGAGCCCGGCGGCCAGCCTGTGGATACTGGCCGGTGCGCCGCAGCCCGAACTCAAATATCTGCGCCGCTGGGCGCACGACGCCGGGCTGCAACTGCACACCCAGATCGCTACCGGTGGCGGCATGCAGCTGGGCGATGCGCCGCGTACGCTCGACGCCGCCACCCTGGACCGCAGCGACCTGTTGATCGTGGACGAACGCGCACTGTCAGCACTGTCGCGCGCGCAACGCAGCGCCCTGCGCGCCGCAATCGAACGCGGACTTGGCGTGCTGCTGCGCCTGAGCGGCCCGCCCGATGCCGCCCATCGCAACGCCATCGCCGAACTCGGCCTGGCGCTGCGGGGAGATGGCGCCGCGGCGCCCGTGCGGATGGCCGTCGCCGCCGCCGTGCCACCCGCCGCGGCGACGGTACAGCCGCCGGTCACCGCGGCAGGCGACCCCGCAGCGGACGCCTTACCCGTGCTGGAACGTCGCGCCGTGCTGCCCGCCGATGCCGACGCCATCGCTGTGCGACGCACGCCCGACGGCACACCGTATGTCTGGTGGCGTGCACTGGGACGCGGGCGCGTCGGCCTGGTCACGGTCACCGACAGCTACCGCCTGGTACTGAGCGGCCGCCCAGACCTGCACGCTGCGGTGTGGAGCCGCACGCTCGCGGCGCTGACCCGCGCCAAAGCCGTCGCCTACGCACCTGTCCGTAGTGGCTGGCGCGACCAGCGCAGCGACGTGTGCGGCCTCGGCAACGCAGCGCGGCTGCAGGCGCCGGATGGCAGCGTCGGGCCGCTGCTGGCGGCCCCCGACACCGGTCACGCCGCCTGCGCGGGCATCTGGCCCGCACAGACCGGCTGGTATCGCTGGCAGGACGGCAGGCGCGGCGGCGCGCTCTACGTCCGCGCCGCCGCCGATGCACCCGCGCTGTTCGCCAACATGCAACGCAGCGCCACGCTGGCACTGGTCAACACCGGCGCAGCGCCGCATGCGGCAAGGGCCACATCGCGGCCGGGGCCGCGCTGGCCGTGGTGGCTGGGGTTCGTGCTTGCCGCGGCGTTGCTGTGGTGGCTGGAACGGCGGCCCAACCCACGAGCGAGGTAGGCAGCCCGGTCGTTGTCGGCATGCACAGCGCGCGGTTCCGCAACCCTGCATGGCCAAGCTGGATGCGCGTGCGGATGGCATGCGATTGATCTTGCCCATGGCAGCAAGGCTGCGCACGCGACGCATCCGCCTTTGCGGCAACGTCTCCCGGCGGGAACACCAGCCACCTGCCGCATCGTGGGTCGGATGAGGGCTACCTGCGCAGCCATACCCGGCAATGGTTGTTGGCCGGCAACGCTACATCGTCGATCAGGCGCAATCCGGCCGATGCCGCCAGCGCATCCACCGCCTCGGCATCGCGGATGCCCGATGCAGGATCGCGCTCGCGCAGCATCGCATCGAAGGCACGGTTGCTGTCGCTGGTGAACTGGCCGTTGCGATTGAAGGGGCCGTAGATCGCCAGCACCGCGTCGGGCGCCATCAGCGCCGGCAACCCGGCGAACAGGGCCTGCACCTGTGGCCAGCCCATGATGTGCAGGGTGTTGGCGCTGTAGATCGCGTCGAAACCGCGCTGGCCATCCGGCAGCACGGGCACGGCCGGGAGCGGCGCAAGCCCGGGCGCAGGCATCACCACCGCCTGCAGTGGAATGGGCGGCGGCGTATTCGGCAGCGCCGCTTCGTCCAGCCACTGCTGCATGCCCGGCAGATGATCGGCATGGTCGCTGGCCTGCCACTGCAACCACGGCATCGCCGCAGCGAAATGCACCGCGTGCTGGCCGGTGCCCGCACCGATTTCCAGCACATGGTGGCGGTGGCTGAAGTGTGGGCGTAGTACCGCAAGAATGGGGTCGCGGTTACGCGCCGAGGCTGGCGAGAATGGCTTGGGCATCGGATGCAAGACGTCGAAGTGATTCGATTATGCAGGCTGCAGCGCCTTGCGGGTTCATGCGATCGGGCTCCCATTGATTGATATCGCAAACGGCGGGCCGGTGGAATTGGCGATGTACATCGCATCAGTCTGTCTACGCAGCATGCACTATCGCGACGGGGGAACAACTCATGAGGAGAGATGCATGAACAAGGTTGTTGCTATCTGCACCACTAGCCTTTTCCTGGCCGTTGCCGGCATCGCAGCGACACCCAGTGCCCAGGCACAGGCGTCCACGGTCCTGCTCGACTGCACCGGCAGCGATTACTGTTGGGCAGGCGTGGATAGCCCGGGATCGCCTCAGCCATTCCAGTACTCCTGGAGCTTCAGCAATACCGCAGGCGCGATCTTTCCGAGGAATTGCACCAACAGTTCCGATTGCTCCTTCTATTGCCCGAACACCAGCACCTTCATCAACGCCACCGTCGTGGTGAGCGATGCGAACAATCAGTTCATCGGTTCTGCCACCGCGCGCGCCCTATGCACGCCTGAGCCCATCTGAGCGAGGATTGTCTGAGCAAGGATTGACGACGCCTTGCAATCGGCCGAGTCGCATCGGATCGAACAGGTCACATCTCCCCCGCTTGATCGATCCGATGCATTGGCAGTCAACGCGGCGCGGGCAATGCGTCATACGCCCGCCGCACCGCCTCCTCGCCGAATCGCCGCTCCAGCCGGCGCACGATGAAGTGCCCGCGGGCCATTGCCTGGAAGTGGCGCATGAACACCGTATTGAGCGTGGCGCCGCTGACCGCGCCCACTAACGGCACCGCCTGCACGGCCAGCTTTTCGCCCACGTTGACCGAGAACTTGGCGGCGATGCGCGACAGCAGCGACACCAGCGCCGGTGCACCCTTGCTGGCGAAGCCGTGCGCCGCCACGTGGCGGGCGGCGGCGCTGAGTTGCTGCGCCATTGCCGCACGCACTGCGAAATAGCCCGATTCGGCGCCATCGTCGACCGCGCTGCGGCCGCCGTGCGCCAGCACTTCCAGGCAGGCCAGCGCGGTATCCGGATCCTGCAGCGATTCTCCTTCTGCGCGGGCGATGTCGGCGATCGAGCGCAACATCACCGTGGTGGTCAACGGCAATTCCACCATCAGCCCGGGCAGCCCGAAGAAGCCGCCCGCACCGCCCGCCACCGCAACTGCCACCGTATGCCGTGTGGTGGCGGCCGGTTGCAGCGCCGGAGCATCGCCACGCAAGCTCAGCAGCGCCGACTTCATCGCCACCTGCAGGGCACGGCGGGTCACACCGTCGATGCTGCGGGTGACCAGTTTCGGCAGCCGTTTGCTGATCAGGCTTTCCAGCGGCGCGCCCAGCGCGTTGGCGAGCTGTGCCGCCACGCCGGGGTTTTCCAGCAATGCGTGGGCAGCGGCCAGATCACGCTGCGCCGCAGCATCCAGTACGGGAATCGGAAGCGTCGTCATGCCTGCTCTCGTCGTGGAAGGGCTGCTGCGATGGTACCCAGCGCCGTGTGAGTATTGGACGAGCGCGCCCGACCAGCCGCGACCGCTGCAATCTGCAGGCAAAATGCGCGATCATCGGTATCCACGCCGCCAATCCCGCCAGATGACCCGTGAGATCCGCCACCGCTTCGTGATTGCCGCCGCACCGGAAGTGGTGTCGGCCGCACTGTCCGAGCCCGCACAGCTGGGGCGCTGGTGGACGCGCGAGGTGCGCCAGGTGGAAGACCGCGTCTGCCTGGGCTGGAGCGGGCATGGCTGGCAGGTGGAATTGCGCATCGACGAAGACGCCGACCACCGGCAGGTGTGCTGGCGCTGCGCGCGCTCCAACATGCTCGACACCGATGCCTGGGAGGGCACGGTGCTGCGCTTCGATCTGATCTCCACCAGCGAAGGCACCCAGGTGGAGTTCGTGCAGTCCGGTTACCGCGATTCGCCATGCTTCGACACCTGCGTGCAGGGCTGGCGCTTCTTCCTGGGCAGCAGCCTCAAGCGCTATGTCGAGACCGGGCAAGGCATGCCGTATCCGGACATGCCCGATACCCGCGACCCGGCGCTGCGCTGAGCGCAGCCTGCGCGCTTACGCGGTCCGCGCCTGGCCGACCGCAGGTGCGGGACTCACCGGCAACTGCGCGTCCACCGTGACCGGGCTGTCGGTCTGCAGCAGCGCGCGCGCTTCGGCATCGCTGGCCACCGCAGGCGGCGAGCCACGCAACGGCAGGCCGGCGGTTTCGCGCACGAACAGCATGGTGACCAGACCGATCGCCGCAGCGCCCATCAGGTAATACGCCGGCATCAACGGGTCACCCGTGCGTTCCACCAGCCAGGCGGTGATCAGCGGCGTGGTACCGCCGAACAGCGACACCGAGACGTTGAAGGCGATCGACAATGCGCTGTAGCGCACCGGCGTGTAGAACAGCGCCGGCAGCGTGGACGGCATCGAACTGGTGAAGCACACCAGCGCCAGGCCGAGCAGCATCAATCCGGCGAAGATCAGGCCGTCGTGGCCGCTGCCGATCAGCAACAGGCAGGGAATCGCCAGCGCGAACAGCGCGATGCAGGCGCCGATGATCATCGGGCGGCGGCCCAGCTTGTCGCTGAACAGCCCACCGACGATGTTGAGCGGCATCATCACCAGCATCACCAGGATGATCAGCAACAGGCCCTTGCTTTCCGCATAGCCCATCGTGACGCTGAGATAGCTGGGCATGTAGGTCAGCAGCATGTAGTCGGTGACGTTGAACACCAGCACCAGTCCCACGCACTTGAGCAGCTGCGGCCAGTGCAGGCGCAGCAGCGTCATCAGGCCCTGGCCGGCGGTCTGGCGTTCGCGTTGCTCGGCCTGCTCGGCATAGGCGCGAAACGCCGGGGTTTCCTCCAGTTTCATGCGCATGTACAGGCCCAGCAGACCGAGCGGGCCGGCGATCAGGAACGGCACCCGCCAGCCCCAGTCCAGCATCTGCGCCGGGGTGATGCTCATATGCAGCGCGGTCACCGTGGCGGCACCGGCGATGTAGCCGCCCAAGGTGCCGAATTCCAGCCAGCTGCCCATCAGGCCGCGATTGCGGTCGGTGGCGTATTCGGCAATGAAGGTGGCCGCACCGCCATACTCGCCGCCGGTGGAAAATCCCTGCACCAGACGCGCGATCAGCAACAGCGCCGGCGCCCACAGGCCGATGCTGGCGTAGGACGGGATCAGACCGATGCTGAAGGTTCCCAGCGCCATCAGGATCATCGTGGCGGCCAGCACCTTCTGCCGCCCGTAGCGATCGCCCAGCGGGCCGAACACCATGCCGCCGATGGGCCGTACCAGGAACGCGACGGTGAAGGTGGCGAAAGTGGCGATCAGCTGCGCGGTGGGGTTGCTGGCGGGAAAGAACACCTGGCCCAGCGTCACCGCCAGATAGCCGTACACGCCGAAATCGAACCATTCCATCGCATTGCCCAGCGCGGCGGCACCGACCGCCTTGCGCAGCATGCCGCGGTCCACCACGGTGACATCGTCCAGCTGCAGCTGGCGGCGGCGTTTGAACCAGCCGAAATGCGATCGGATCGCGCGGGTATCGTGCATAGGTGCAGTCTCCAGACGTGTGCTCCAGAAGCGGCCACCGCTGCCTGCTCGTCCCGGCCAACGCACAGGACACGGCCCATCACCACGCACGGCAGTCGCACATGCACCGAAGAGCCGGAGGCATTCCCGGACGGCCGCGTCAACCCAGCGGCGCTGCGGGACAGATGACCAAAGGGGTGGGCGGATGCCCAAGGATTGATCGGCGCTTATGGTACTACAGCTCGCCCAAGCCTGCAGACGCGAGCGTGTGCCAGACGCCCGGCAGTCTGATTTTTCAGCGGTTTTCCAGTGATTTATCGCAGGTCATCGCGATGTCGCAGATGCGTCGATGAGGTTGGCACCTGTGCCGTGCACATGCATGATGCGTCTGCACGTGCGCAGATGCACGCGCCAGCCTCGTGCATCTGCGCACGCATCCCGCGCATCACGCGATCAGCGTGCGTGGTCGCGTGTCTCCAGGATCTCCAGCATGGCCTGCAGATCCTGTCGGGTCTGCGGCCGCACCGCACGCGCGAGTTCTTCGCCATCGCGCAGCAGGATCACCGTGGGCCAGAGCTTGACCTTGAAGGAGCGGCCCAGCGGCCGCCCCTTGCCATCTTCGACCTTGCGGTAGTCCAGATCCGCGTAGCCTCCCAGCAGCTTTTGCAGCAAGGGCTGCGCGGCGATGCAGTGGCCGCACCAATCGGTGCCGAATTCCAGCAGTTGCAGACCGGCGTGCGCATCCACCGCGCCACGCTCGGGCGCCTGGGCAGCGTAGTCGCGGACGAACCCCATCAACGGTCTCCGATGTTTCAGGACAACGCGCGCTGGATGTCTTCCAGCGGCAGGTTGGTCAGATCCTTGGCCAGATCGCCAACCAGCCGTTGCTGGGTTTCCTTGTGCAGGAGCGGGCGCACACGGCCCAGCGTGGTCGGGTCGGCCACCAGCACCAGATGCGTGTAATCCTGCTTCAGGGCGCCATCGTTCAATGCCTGCGACAGCTGCTTGGCGAAGGTCGCTTCGTCCAGGTCCGCCTCGGTGAGATCGCGTGGTGCCTTGCCTGCGGGGCCCTCGTCGTCGACGTTCTGCACATCGGTGCGCGCGTGCTGGCGCAGCACCACCCTGGTTTCGTCGCCGGTGTTGGTAAACCAGCGCGCTTCACCGCCGTCGGCCACCACGACCAGGGCGCCCTGAGGAATTCGCAGACTCATCCGATTTCTCCTTTGCTGTCTTCGGCGCGATACGTGTGCACCGCGATCTCAACCTAGGCGAGAAGATGTAAGCATTGCGGCTAGCCGGTGTCAGCATGGCGTTAGCGCGAATGCCCGAGCCTTCGACGTCGCGCACCTCGGTCAAGGCAGCGGTTGATCGCCGCCCCATGCGCCGCGCGCGCGCCTGATGCACAGCGCGCCGCACGTCCCGTGCTCGCTGCAACGCGTTACGCGCAGCGCGCTCAGCGCTGTGCTTGCCCCGGAATCGACGTGGGCGTGCCCAGCGCTTCCTGCACGTACAGGCGCTTGATCAGCACGAACGCCACCACTGTCAGCGGTGCGGCCAACAGCACGCTGGGCGGGCCGAGCAGCATGCCGATGCCGAACAGCGAGAACAGCAGCAGCACCGGCGGCAGGTCCACGGTGCGTTGCTGGATCAACGGCAGCAGCAGGTTGCCTTCGATCTGCTGCACCACCACGAACAGCGCCGCCGTGGCCAGGGCCATCTGCGGGCTGACCGTGAATCCCAGCAGGATGGCCGGGATCGCCGCCACGATCGGCCCCACGATCGGCACGAAATCCAGCAGGCCGGCGAGGATGCCGAGCGCCAGCGCACCGGGAATGCCCAGTGCCCACAGCCCGAGGCCGGTCAGCACCCCGACCACCGCCATGGCCATCAGCTGGCCACGCAACCACAGCCGCAATGCGGTAGCGCTGGCCTGCAACGCCTCGTCGGTGGTTGCCCTCACGTGCGCCGGCAGCAGCAGCAACACCCCGCGCCGGTACAGCTGCGGCTGCGCGGCCAGATACACCGCCCCGGCCAGTACCAGGAACAGGTTGGCCACGCTGCCGGTGAGCCCCAGCGCGAAGGCGCCGGCACGCGGGGCCAGATTGGACACGCGCGTCGGCGCCTGGCGCGTCAGCTCGTGCAGCGCCGGCCCCAGCGGCCCGGCCGCGATCCAGTCGTGCAGACGCGTCCACGCCTGCGGCAGCGTGCGCTGCAGGGCACCGACTTCCGACGCCAGCTGCGAGCCGAACAGCCAGGTCAGCGCCACCAACACCACGGTCAGCACGATCACCACCACTGCCAGTGCCCAGCCGTCAGACAGGCGCGTATGCCGGGTCAGCCGGCTGGTCAACGCGCGCAGCAGCACCGCCACCACGATCGCACCGAACACCATCAGCAACAGATCCGCCAGCTTCCAGAGCAGGCACGCGCACGCCACCAGGGCCAGGACAAGGATCACCCGGACAACGAAGGCGCGAAGCTCGGAAGGCATGGGCGGCTCACTGCAGAATCGGCCACCAGCCTAGCGAGGGTGACGAGAAGAGCATGTGCCCGCGCGCGGCAGGTGCCCTGGCCAGCGCCCGCAGGATCGGCCGCGTGCGCGCGGCCAGTGGATGAGACGCGATGCCCACGGCCGCTGCGGCAACGGCAGGGTCGCCTCACTGCCACGCGTGCGTGCAGCCTTGCCGGGCCATACGGCAACCGAGCGGCATAGCGGAAGCCACTGCTGCCGGGCACTGGCGACCGGCGCGGCGCCTGTCGCTGCGCGGTCGATGTCGGGCGCGCAGGCGGCCGGCAGCGATGCCGGGTTCAACGCGACAGCTGGCCCATCACACGGTGGCGTCGCGCCCGGCCTGCACCTGCTGCACGGCCTGTCGCGCCGAGCGGGTCAGCGGCGTTGGCAAGGCATCCAGCGCGAACCAGCCGATGTCGTGCAATACCTGTGGCTCGCGCAACTGCGCCTGTTGGCTGCCTTCGATGCGGGCCAGGTACACCGGCGCCACCCAGTGCTGCGGCGGCTGCATGTCCGGTTCGAAGTGGCTGACCACGCACAGCACGCGTTGCGGGTGTACCTGCAGGCCGGTTTCTTCCAGCACCTCGCGCACCACGGTGGCTTCCACCGTTTCCATCCAGTCCACCTTGCCACCCGGCAACCCCCAATGCCCCGGCTCGGGTGCACGCCCGCGCAGCACCAGCAACACGCGGCCATCGGCACGCTGGATGAAGGCACCGCAACCGACACGGGGGCGGAGATCGGAGGTGGGCATGGCAGGTCTCGTAATCGGGTCTGGGGATGAGTGTCCCAGATGTCGCCGCTGCGGTCAGTGCCCGCACCGAGTGCGGGCACTGACGCGCGCTTAGCGCCGCGCTGGTGAGAATGGCGACCTTGCACGCACGTCCTGCTGGAGCTCGTATGTCTCGTCTATTGGTGGTTGGTGGTCATGGCAAGGTCGCACGCTTGCTCACTCCGTTGCTGGTGCGCGGCGGGCACCAGGTCACGGCGCTGTTCCGCAATCCCGAGCATGAAGCCGATCTCGTTGCCGATGGCGCCACCCCGTTGCTGTTCGACATCGAGCATGCCGACACCGCCGCCATCGCCGCGCAGCTGGCCGGCCACGATGCGGTGGTGTGGTCGGCCGGTGCCGGCGGTGGCGATGCCGCGCGCACCTATGCGGTGGATCGCGATGCGGCGATCCGCTCGATGCAGGCAGCCGAACAGGCGCGCGTGCGCCGCTATGTGATGGTGTCGTATCTGGGTGCCGGACTGGAACACGGCATCGGGCCGGACGATCCCTTCTTCGCCTATGCCCAGGCCAAGGGCGCGGCCGATGCCTATCTGCGCGGTACCTCGCTGGACTGGACCGTTCTCGGGCCCGGCCGACTGACGCTGGATCCGCCCACCGGCCGCATCGCCTGCGACCCCGGCAGCGACGCCGATGGCGGCGTTTCGCGTGCCAATGTGGCCCAGGTGATCGCTGCTGCGCTGGCGACGCCGGCCACCATCGGCAAGACGGTGGGCTTCATCGACGGGCAGACCCCGATCCCGCAGGCCTTGTCGCAGCTGGACTGAACACGCGCCCTGCCGGCACCTTCGCCAACAGTCGCCGGTGCCTGATCGATTTCGCCACACTTCCGACGCGGCGATGCGCGCCAGCGCATTGGCGTTCTGAAGCAGCGTCCCTGGGTGCGAGGGCCGTACCGGTAACGCCCGTCGCGCCCGTGAACGCTTCTACGGGATGACCGCTGTCGGCGAGATGGCCTGGACAGCAGCATGCTCACGTCCAGCCCGTTGGCCTTGCGCACCACATTTGCGCACCACACAAACGAAAACAGACACCGCGCGGTACGCGATGTCTGCAGGAAGTGGTCCAACTGCGGATGCCTGCACCCTTTAAGCTGCCTAGATGCTCTAGAACTGCACAGCTGGTGACGCATGGTGAGGCCATGCGCGTTAGCGCGGCGTGCAGCACAGCGGTCAGTGCGAAGACACCTCAGTCATGCTGCACTGCAGCTTGGCCAGCGTGCCGTACGGGTGCACGCGTCTGGCGCGATGACGCGCGCATTAGATACAAGGCCGCTGCACCAGGCATTCGTCGCATGGCGGCACTTGCGCAGCCCGTCTGCGTAGGCAACGTCGCGATGAACGCTGTGCGCGCCGACGAACGCGCCGGCCGGATGCGCAGCAGCGCGGACGACCCCAGGCTAGCCTTGCGGCGGCGCTTCCAGCAGATGGGCCAGCAAGGTCAGCGAGTCCTGCCAGCCCAGATGGCAGGAGTACGCCGGAATCTGCTCGGGAATGCCTTCCTGCACGATCTGCAGATCGGTACCGCAGGGCAGCGGGTGCAGGCGAACCGTGGTGTGCAAGGTGCCCGGCAGGGACGGATCGTCGAACACGTCGTTGTAGCGCAGCAAGGCGCCGGGCTGCAGCTCCAGATAGGTACCGCCGAAGGCATGGCGCTGCCCGCTGGCGAAATGGGTGAAGGCCATCCGGAAGGTGCCGCCGACTTGGGGATGCAGATGCTCGATGGTGCCGGTGTAGCCGGACGGCGGCAGCCACTTGACCATGGCATCGGCATCCAGGAAAGCCCGATAGACCAGCTCCGGGCTGGCACGCACAACACGGTGTAGCGTCACGGTGGACATGGACGGGCCCTCGGCTGGAAGTGGAACACCCATGCTACCGGCCAATGGCGCGCGCGGAGATGTCACGCGTGCGCGACCGGCGCAGCCCCGGTCGGGTCCGGTCGTCTGCAGTGCACCGCTGTCCTCGCGGACATGCGTGGCACGCCATCTTCCGGGCGCTCGCGCGCAACCGGCAGCGTCACGAACGCATTCCGCATTGCCGCCGTGGCCGGCATCGCCGATAGTCGCGACACTGATCGAACGACTGCCCACAATGCTCGCCAACGTGTTGTTGCTCGCTGCCGGATGCGTCGTTGCCGCGACGATCGTCGGTGCCCTCGTATGGATGCATCTGCGCCGGCAGGCGCCGCCGTCCGTTGCCGCCGCGGCCGTGACGACCACCACGGCATCCGGTGCCCCGGCCGACCCGGTCGCGCCCTCGCCGGTGCCCGTCCCCGAAGCCCCGCTCTCGCCGCCAGCGCCAGTGGCCACCAGTGCGCAGCCGTTGCAGCACGCACCGCCGCCGATGCGTCCGCTGCTGCGGCGCATGTATGCCGCGGTGATGGCCACCCCATCGCTGGCCGATGGCCGCTTGCCGACCGATCCTGCACAGGCGGCCGTGCTGGAGGCCGTGGGCGGTGCGCTGGCGCATGTCGACCTGCGCCCGCAGCTGCTGCCGCGACGCCCGCATCTGTTGCCGCAGCTGATGCGCGCGGTCAACGACCCGGACGCCTCCGGCCGCGGCATCGCCGCGATCATCGCGCAGGATCCGGCGCTGGCCGCCAACCTGCTGCGCATCGCCAACAGCGCACTGTATCGCCCGCAGGGCGCCCCGCTGGAAAGCCTGGAACGCGCAGTGGTGCATATCGGCACCGAAGGTGTGCGCCAGATCGTCGCCGCGGCCGTGATGCAGCCGGTGTTGAGCCTGGACGGTGGCCTGCATTCGCGCCTGCCCGCCGCGGTGTGGGACTACGCCCTGCGTACCGCCACCGCGGCGGCGGCCTATATGCGCGAACGCGGCGGCGACACCTTGTCGGCGCAACTGGCCGGCCTGCTGCAGGGCCTGGGTGCGGTGGTGATCCTGCGCGTGCTGCGCGATGCCTATGCCGAACGCCCAAACCTGTCCTACAGCCTGGAGGTGGCCGCCGCCCTGGTCGAGCGGCACACCGCGACCGTGGCCAAGACCATCGCCACCACCTGGGAACTGCCGCCGCAGCTGGGCGCCGCGCTGGACGAACAACGCCCCGAACACGACGCCACCCTGTTGGCCACCACCCTGGGCCGCGCGCTGCAGTACGGCCGCCTCGCCGCAGCGCTGGCCATGCTCGCCCGCCACGGCGCCGAGCAGGAAGGCAGCGCCCTCGGCATCCTCGCCACCCTGGAGCCGGACGAGACCGCCAACGCCGCGTTGTGGCAGCGGCTGGTGGCGACGAGCGTGGAGTGAACGCCGGCGCACCGATGCACTCACCCCTGGGTGGCGATCAATTCCTTCACCCGCGCAGTCAGCACGCTCACGCTGAAGGGCTTGGTCAGCACCGCCATGCGCGGCTCCAGGTGATGGTCGTCCAGCAGCGCGCTCTCGGCGAAGCCGGTGATGAACAGCACCTTGAGGTCGGGGCGGTGCGCGCGGCTGGCATCGGCCATCTGGCGGCCGTTCATGCCGCCGGGCAGGCCCACATCGCTGATCAGCAGATCGATGCGTGCCCCCGATTGCAGGATCTCCAGGCCAGCCGCGCTATCGCCGGCTTCGATCACGGTATAACCGAGTTCCTGCAGCACCTCGCCCAGCAACTGGCGGATGGCCGGTTCGTCGTCGACGATCAGTACCGTCTCGCCATCGTCGGTCGGCGTCAGTTGCAGTAGCGGCGTGTTCGTATCGGCACGTGCCGCATCGCCCAGATGGCGCGGCAGGTAGATGCATACCCGCGAGCCCTTGCCCACTTCGGACTGAAGACGGACCTGCCCGCCGGACTGCTTGGCGAAGCCGTAGATCATCGACAATCCCAGCCCGGTGCCCTCGCCGAGCGGCTTGGTGGTGAAGAACGGATCGAAGGCACGCGCCACCACATCCGGCGGCATGCCGGTGCCGGTATCGCTGACGCACAGCGACAGGTACGGTCCCTCGCGCATGCCCAGTTGCTGCGCCAGATCGTGGTCGATCCAGTGGTTGCTGGTGTCGATGCGCAGCCGTCCTCCGTCGGGCATTGCGTCGCGCGCGTTGATGCACAGATTGAGCAAGGCGTTTTCCAGCTGCGAGGCATCCACCAGCGCCGGCCACAGCAGCGGGCTGGGCACGTTCTCCACGCGGATGCCCGGCCCAACGGTGCGCTGCACCAGCTCCAGGATATCGGCGATCAGCTGGGTGACATCGGTGGGCTTGGGCAACAAGGTCTGGCGGCGCGCGAAGGCCAGCAGACGGTGGGTCAACGCCGCTGCGCGGGTGGTGGCGCTCTGCGCGATGCCCAAATAGCGCGGCAACTCCGCAAACCGCTGCTGCTCCACCCGCAGGGTCATCAGTTCCAGCGCGCCGGAGATGCCGGCAAGCAGATTGTTGAAGTCGTGCGCCAGCCCGCCGGTGAGCTGGCCCACCGCTTCCATCTTCTGCGATTGCCGCAGCGCTTCCTCCACCACCATCAGTTCGCCGGTGCGCTCGCTGACGCGCTGTTCCAGGGTCTCGCTCAGCTCGCGCAAGGCGACCAGGGCGCGGTCGCGTTCTTCGGACAGCGCGTGGCGTGCGTCGATGTCCAGCAGCACCCCCGGAAACCGCAGCGGCGTGCCATCCGGCGCGCGCTCCACGCGCCCGTTCGCCTCCAGCCAGTAGTAGTTGCCGTCGCGGCGCCTGACCCGGTACTGGTGCGCATACGCACCGCCACGCGCCAGGGCTTCGCCGATCGCCGCACGCAGGCCGTCGCGATCGTCCGGATGCACATTGGCGAGCACCGTTTCCATCGGCAGGTCGGTCCGGCTGCTGGACGGATCGAAGCCGAAATTTTCCGCGAATGCCTCGTCCACCGAGAACGCATCGTTGGGCACGTCCCAGATCCAGGTCCCGATGATGGCGCCGGCCGCCAGCGCCAATTGCACGCGCTCGGCATTGCGGCGCGCGGCGGTCTCCGCCTCCAGCGCCCGATCGCGCTCGCTGGTACGGTTGACCACCTCGTGCACCAGATGCGTGTTCTCGTTGCTCAGCATGGCGTTCTGGATATCGCGATGCCGGTCGGCCGCTACCTGCGCAGTGGTTTCGATGGCGATGTTGAGCAGCCCCACGATGCTGCCGTCCTCGCCGCGGATGGGAGAGGCGGTGGCATTCCAGTAGGTGGTTTCGCGCACCCCGTTGCGCAGCATCGGCAAGGCGACCACGCCCTGGCCGTAGCCCTCGCCGGTGCGCATCACCCGCGCGAAATCCTCGGCGATCGGCGCGTAGGTTTCGCCCCACACCTCGGCCACCGGCTGCCCCAGCGCGTGCGGGTGACGATCGCCCAACGATTGCAGATACACATCGTTGTACAACAGACGCAGCTGCGGCCCCCAGAGCACCGCGCCGAGCAGCCTGGCGTTGAGCACCATCGACAGCGCCGAGCGCAGCGATTGCGGCCAGGTCTGCGGCGCGCCCAGCGGCGTGGCGACCCAATCGTGCGCGCGGATGGTCGCGCCCATGATCCCACCACCGGACAGAAACTCCAGGCCGCTCGGCGCAACGACAGGATGGACTGTGCTCACGTGGCAGCCGTGCCCGGTAGGAAGTGGCCGCATTGTGGCATGCACGCCAGGACAGAATGCGGGTCGCAGGGGACGGGGCGTTGACCAAAACCAACGCATTAACCTGGAGCGGCCAACAAGACGACCGTGTCCGCTCCCAGACGGGCGTGGGCGGTGCCCAGAAACTGCATATACCATGCGTACCCTCCGGTTCCTGCGCGCCGTCCACACCCACCAGACGGCTGCTGTTTCGTTGGCCGCACTTCACCGGCGCTGCGTGGCAAGCGGCAGGCAGGCAACTGCTGGCGTCCGGATCGACCCTTGCGTCTGCGTGCACCCTGCAGCCCCCGGGGTGTGCCGGGCGGCGAGCGGCTGCCGGTGTCCCGCTGTCAACACCTCGACCCGTACGCGGTCGCATGTAATGAAACTTCACGTGCCGACGGCACGGCGTAACGGCAGCTGAGTGCGGCGGACGCGAGCGCACGCCATGCTCACACAGGCATGCACAGACTGGCCGCGTTCCCCAACACTATGCGAGACATCCAATGGATAAGAACCGTATCGAAGGTGCCGCCAAGCAGGTCAAGGGTTCGGTAAAGGAAGCGGTTGGTCGCGTTACCGGCAACAGAAGCACCGAGCTGGAAGGCGCCGCCGAAAAGAACATCGGCAAGGTACAGCGCAAGGCTGGCGAAGTCGCCGACAAGGTGCGCGACGCATCGAAGCAACCACGGCACTGAGTCCGCGGCTTGCAAACAACTCCAGGCCTAACAAGCATTTCTGCAAAACGCCCCGACCTGGTCGGGGCGTTTTGTTTGCGGCGGATCTTGTTCACACCCGGTAACGCGAAGTCCGGCGTCGATCGATCAGGACGCCACAGCGTCGTAGCCGGCCGCCGTGAACTCGATCAGGCAATAGCCATGCCCGAATGGATCGGCCATCAGCGCGATGCGGCCCCATGCGTTGTCACGGATCGCCTGCTCTTGCGTCGCGCCAGCAGCGAGCGACTGCGCAACGGCATGCTCGAGGTCGTCGACAACGAAATCCAGATGGATCGGTGTCCAATGCCGTTGGTAGCATCTCGGCTGATCCGCATGGGAGACCGCCTGCGTGCCTGCCGCTTTCGCCAGAAGATAGAGCTTGGACGAAGTGCCAATCAGCTCAACCGCGTCCTTGCCGAACCGGCGTGCGGGCCGAAGGGCGAACGCGGCGCAGTAGAAGCGCTCGGCGGCTTCGATATCGTCGACGTCGATGTTGACCAGCATGTCGGACATGGCAGTTATTCCCAAGGTTTGGCGATCTACGGAATTTGGATGAGTACTCTTGCACGGCGGCAGGTATCGTGTGCGGTCATGCACACTCGTCAGCATATTTCCGATTGGACATAGCCTCTGGGCAGACCGGTGCCGTGGCTTGAAAGCCGTCAACGAGAGAGTTGTTGACAGCCTTAGTTAGCAAAACTAACCTCGCAACCTCGAGCCGCAAAATGGAATCAGCCAGTCAGCCAGCGATGGCTGCGTGATACTGGAAGTATCGCCTTGATCGCGGCCTTTGGCAGGCCGGGTAACCGGCGATGAAGTCGTCTGCAAGCCAGAAACTAGCCCAATTCATCGCTCGGCGTCTGAGGGTATACCGCGTACTCAGCAAGCGTTCGTTATGGCGGTCCAAAAGAACGAATGATTGAAGCAACACTCCGGACCAAATGGTCCAGCCTTTCTCTTGAAGACGAGCGGATAGGGGCCATGGAGAATGGCGATACTGGCATTGTTCGAAAAGTGGTAGAAGGATGATGTCTCAGCTTTCTTACGCACCCCCACAACTCACGCCACTTCAATCGGCGCCCACGGCCTAGATAAGGTGCCCGGTTGCATCATGTGCTCCGGAATCGACCTTTCAGGATCTGCCAATGCGCTTCCCTCGAGTCTCCCTACTCTTGTTAACGACACTCTGCGGGCCTGCACTGAGCGCTTGCGCCCACGCGCCAGGCCAGCCCATCAAGCCGTTATTGAAGGAACAAGCCGACATGACTTTGCCAGAGGCTGTCACCGCCGACCGAATTACGCTTAGCGCCGAAGACATCGGAAACCGCTTTTTGGAGCTGATCGAGAGCCTTGAGTCCCGAGATGACCTAAACCCCGAACGAATTCGGGAGAAGATGGGAATCACGCTGAAGCAACCAGAGCAGGGCAGGCTTTCGGTTGGTTACTGGAGCAACGACCTGGGCGACGGATGGCGGTATGCCTTCACGTACACTCCGGAGTCGGCTTCTCTGTCAAAAGGAGTTGGATTGACGTTTCAGAACAGCGTAGACGACTTTGGAAATATGTCCGCCATATGCACGCTAGATTTTGAACACTACGATCGCAGACTTAGAGAGATGGGCTTTAATGCGTCTCCTATCTATGGTCCGATTGGGCAATTGGAGGATTGGCGCTATGCAAAACTTGCGAAGAACGGCATTGGAGGGAACATCATAATCTCCATTGTCCCGCAAAATCTTGTCTCTCGTGAGCAGACGCGTCTATGTATCAAGTCGATCGGTACGTTGAACGGCCGCTAATTTTTTCAGGAGGTCGAACATGGCTAGGCCAAGCCTACAACTGGAATCTGCACGCTCACGTTTTTCGGCAAACCACGGCGTAAGCAACGACCAAGCCGCCGAGCTCCGCAACGTAATCACAGCACGCTAGATTGCTGAATCAACTTAATCAGCAGACTCAGTCGGGGTGGCCGATTTGTAGGCTTCTCGCGAGATTTGTACACGGCAGTGCTCCGCTAAACACAACGCTGAGTAAGATATGATGCGCTTTGGTGATTTATTCACCGCTCATACTGATAGGACTTGGAATGCGCGCTCTTCAAACTTCCTTGCTTATGCTAACGGGCCTTTACAGCCTAACACTCTGTGGTTGTGCACATACTGCAGCCCAGTCACTTGCCCCCCCTACCAAGGACACCACAGCGATGAAAAAAACCGAGGCGCATGCAGCCAGCAGACTTACGATTAGCGCCGATGAAATCGGCAAGCGATTTCTCAAGCTAATTTCCGGGCTTGAATCGCGCCAAGACATAAGTCCTGCCAGGATTCAGGAAATTATGGGATTTCCAGTTTCAGTTTCTCCTGGCGCTTTGGGCGCGGTGGTATGGAGCGAAGACCTAGGTGGTGGCTGGCGCTACTCTTTCGACTACATTCCAGAATCCCCCTCCCTACTTGCAGGCGTCGGACTTTCATTTGAACATCAGACGGATCAATTTTCTGACATGAAAGAGGTATGCCACCTCGACTTCAATGATTATGACAAAACTCTGAAAAATATGGGATTTATTGCTTCTCCCACGTATGGACCCATAGGACAGCTCGAAAATTGGCGCTACACTAAATTTGCGAAGAATAACTCGGGTGGGGACATTGTCATTTCTGTCATACCTCAAAGTGTTGCAGCCGGATCTGAAGGAGTTTGTGTCAAGTCAATCAGCACCTTGAACGGTCGATAACACGGCAGGAGTTATTTTTTATGGTCAGTCACAGCCCTCAGCTTGAGGCCGTGCTTTCTCGGTTTGCTGCACAACCTGGTGTTAGCGCCGGCAGTTCGGCGCAGCTACGCGATGCACTCAGGGCTGATCCTGATTTGTCAAAGCAATTGGATCTTCAGGCACAGGCAGGCCAGCTGCGTGATTTCGTGGTGCAGCCCCCTGGTGGCAATTTGCCGAACTTGGCGGGGACGTACGATATCCAAACCGGGGTGGTCACCCTGCCTGCAGCCAGTCTCCAGCCAACTGGAACAACGGCGAATTCAGACTTAAAAGCCGTTTTACAGCTTCAGCAAATGTCTGTGGCATTTGCCCACAGCACCTATCAGGACGCAACACGTAACACTCATCTTGTAACGCAAGACATGCTTAATAATCTGCAATCGAGTATCAATAGATCTCCTTTTCTAGCGGAAGAGATCAAAAGATCGGCCACGACGATCGATACATCAGATGCACGCAATCCTCAGAGAGCAAATCTCGAAGGGTTCGGATTCGTTGGCCCTGGGGTTGCCGCAGGTGGAACATATGATGGCAATCGAAAAATCATGAATTTGCCGCCGCTCGGCTTGCAATCTTCTTCTGCCGCAAATCCGTCGGGAAGATTCAATCCGCAAGACATGACGTTTGTTCTTGGCCACGAAATTCAGCATAGTTTCAACCATGCGTCAAAGAATCAGGCAACTGCGAAGTTCCTGACTCAAGTGGAAAGCCAGTCGAAGGTGATAGGACCGGTTCACGATTACACAGGTGAGCTTAGAGGGTGTTTACATAATGGTAATCTATGATCCCAACGTGGAAACAAGGGATCGAGATGGGGCGCCCACCCAAG
>NZ_JAJGQG010000047.1:0-20934 GCF_020783795.1 Xanthomonas sp. NCPPB 1067 | reverse complement strand
CTTTGGTTCATCCCCGGTCCCCGGTCCCGGGTCCCGGGTCCCGAGCGCGCTCCAAAGGAGCGCGCAATGAGCCGCCTGCTGCTGATCGTGCTGCTTGCCTGCAGCATCGCCTCGGCGATCGGTGTGGTGTACATGCGCCACATGCATCGCAAGCTGTTCGTGCAGTTGTCCAGGCTCGAACACACGCGCGACGAGCTCAATATCGAATTCGGCCGGCTGCAGCTGGAGCAGGCCACCTGGGCGGAAAGCAACCGGGTCGATCAGGTCGCGCGTACGCGCATCGGGATGAAGTTCCCGGAGACCAACGACATCGTGGTGGTGCGCCCATGAGCATGCGGCAGGACAGCCGTTTTGCACAGCTCGGCCGCCCGCAGGGTGGCGCACAGGGAGGTGCGCCGATGACAAAACGGCAGGACAGCCGTTTTGCACGGCTTGGCCGCCCGCAGGGTGGCGCACAGGGAGGTGCGCCATGAAGGCTGGTCGCAACCGCCCCCGTAGCAATTTCAACCTGCGCGGCCGACTCACCTTGGTCGGCGTGGCGCTGGGCCTGTGCTCGGTCACCCTGATCGGCCGGGCTGCCTACGTGCAGCTGGTCAATCGCGATTTCTACCAGCGGCAGGGCGAGGCGCGCTACCTGCGCGAACTGCCCATCGCCACCTCGCGCGGCATGATCACCGACCGCAACGGCGAGCCGCTGGCGGTGTCCACGCCGGTGGAATCGATCTGGGTGAATCCGCAGGAACTGCTGCGCAACCCGGACCGCATTCCCGAGCTGGCCACCGCGCTCGGCCAGCCGCTGGACGAGTTGAACGCCCGGCTGGCGCAGAAGGCCGGCAAGGAATTCATGTACCTGCAGCGCCGGATCAATCCGGACAAGGCGCATGCGATCGTGGCCCTGAAGATTCCAGGCGTGTTCTCGCAGCGCGAGTTCCGTCGCTTCTATCCGCAGGGCGAGGCGATGGCCCACGTGCTGGGCTTCACCAATATCGACGACCGCGGCCAGGAAGGGCTGGAACTGGCCTTCGACGAATGGTTGCGCGGCAAGCCCGGCTCCAAGAAGGTGGTGCGCGATGCACGCGGCGCCATCGTGGAAAGCGTGGACCTGGTGCGTCCGGCGCAGCCGGGCAAGGACCTGACGCTGAGCATCGATCGTCGCATCCAGTTCCTGGCCTACAAGGAACTGCGCAACGCGCTGGTCGACAACAACGCGGCCGGTGGTTCGATGGTGGTGATGGACGTGGCCACCGGCGAAGTGCTGGCGATGGTCAACCTGCCCACGTACAACCCGAACTCGGTCACCGGCATCAACCCGTCGGCGCGGCGGAACCGTGCGGTGACCGATCTGGTGGAGCCGGGTTCGACGATGAAGCCGCTGACCGTGGCCACCGCGCTGACCGCCGGCGTGGTGACCAAGGACACCGTCATCGACACCAATCCCGGCTACATGTCGGTGGGGCGCTTCACCATCCGAGATGTGCCGCGCAACAACGGCGTGCTCAACGTCACCGGCGTGATCACCCGCAGCTCCAACATCGGCGCGGCCAAGATCGCGGCCAAGGTGCCGGATCAGACCTTCTATCAGTCGATCCGCGACTTCGGTTACGGCAGTGCGCCGCATAGCGGGTTTCCGGGCGAATCGTCCGGCGTGGTGCTGCAGCCGCAGAAGTGGAGCGGTCCCTCCAAGACCACGATGTCCTACGGCTACGGCCTGTCGGTGACGCCGCTGCAGATCGCGCAGGCCTACGCCGCGCTGGGCAATGGCGGCAAGCTGACCCAGCCGACCTTCGTGCGCGGCCAGCACAACGACACCCGCCAGGTGGTCACGCCGGAAGTGGCGCGCCAAGTCATCGACATGATGGAGACCGTGGTCACCCAGGGCGGCGCCAAGGGCGCGGCGATCCTGGGCTACCATGTGGCCGGCAAGACCGGTACCGCGCGCAAGAACGGCGCCGGCGGCTACGAGCGCGGCCACTACAACGCGCTGTTCGCCGGCCTGGTGCCGGCCAGCCGCCCGCGCTTTGCCACCGTCATCGTGATCAACGATCCGCAGGGCAAGGTGTACTACGGCGGCCTGGTGTCGGCGCCGGTGTTCCACAAGGTCATGGAAGGTGCGCTGCGGCTGATGGACGTGCCGCCGGACGACATCCAGTCGTGGCTCGCCGCGCAGGCGGCCGGCAAGACCGGTCAGCCGGTCGCCAAGCCGCAACCGGTCGATCCCGATCCGGCGCTGGTGCCGGACCCGGTGGACGAAGTGTCGGCCGGCATCCCGACCGCACTGGCACCTGCGCCGGCCGCCGCGCCAGCGCAGCCGGCGCCTTTGCAGGAGAGCCGCCAGTGAGCCGCGTCATGGCGCTCTCGCAGTTGCTGCCGGACGTGGCGTTGACGCACGACGTGCAGGTGTCCGGCCTGGTGATGGACAGCCGTGCGGTGCGCCCGGGCGATGCCTTCGTGGCGATCGCCGGTTTCGGTGCGCATGGTCTGGGCTTTGTCGAACAGGCACGTGCCAATGGCGCTGCGGCAGTGTTGTTCGAGCCGCCTGCACCCGGCGAGCTGCCGGCGCCCACCGATGCGATCGCGGTGCCCGGCCTGCGCGCACGGCTTGGCCAGATGGCAGACCTGTTTCATGGTCACCCGTCCCGCGCGCTGCGCATGGTCGGCGTCACCGGAACCAACGGCAAGACCTCCACCGTGCAACTGCTGGCACAGGCGCTGAGCTTGCTGGGCACGCCCACCGGTACGCTCGGCACGCTGGGCGTGGGCCTGTACGGCGCGGCCGTGCCGACCGGATTCACCACGCCGCTGGTATTGCCTACGCATGCGCTGCTGGCGCAGCTGCGTGATGACGGCGCGCAGGCAGTGGCGATGGAAGTCAGCTCGCATGCGCTCGATCAGGGCCGCGTGGATGCGGTGCATTTCGACGTGGCGGTGTTCACCAACCTCACCCGCGACCATCTCGATTACCACGGCGACATGGCGCAGTACGGCGCCGCCAAGGCCAAGCTGTTCTTCCGTGCCGGCTTGAAAGCGGCAGTGGTGAATCTTGACGATGCATTCGGCCGCACGCTGTTCGCCGCGCTCGACCCCGCGCTGCGCGCGATCGGCGTGAGCTCGCGCGCGCAGGCCGGCGCCAGCGTCAGCGCGCAGGCCTTGCAACTGGACCATCACGGCATCAATTTCGCACTGAATATCCAGGGCGAAGTGCATCCGGTGCATTCGCCGTTGCTGGGCCGCTTCAACGTGGACAATCTGCTGGCAGTGGCCGGCGCCTTGCATGCGATGGACATCGTGCCTGCGCAGATCGCCACCGTGCTGGGCCAGCTGAAGCCGATCCATGGCCGCATGAATCGCCTTGGTGGCGCGCAGGGCGCACCCTTGGTGGTGGTCGACTACGCGCACACGCCCGATGCGCTGGAGCAGGCGCTGAGCAGCCTGCGTTCGCATGCGCAGGATCGGCTGATCTGCGTGTTCGGTTGCGGCGGCGAACGCGACACCGGCAAGCGCCCGCAGATGGCGGCCATTGCCGAGGTCAATGCCGACGTGGCGATCGTCACCGACGACAACCCGCGGGGCGAGGACGGCGATGCGATCGTCGCCGACATCCTGCGCGGCTTCGCGCGCCCGGATGCGGCCCTCGTACAGCGCGACCGCGCCGCGGCCATCCACCAGGCCATCGGCATGGCCAGCGCCTCGGACATCGTGCTGATCGCCGGCAAGGGCCACGAGCCGTACCAGGAAGTGGCTGGGGTGCAGCATCCCTTCGACGATGCGGCGGTGGCAGCGCAGGCCTTGCTGCCGCGCACCGGGCTGGGAGTGCGCGCATGAAACGCACCCCGCTGTCGCTGATCGCGCATTTCGCCGGTGGCGAACTGCATGGCGACGACACCATGATCGATGCGGTCGGCAACGACACCCGCACACTCGGCAGTGGCAGCCTGTATGTAGCCCTGCGCGGCGAACGGTTCGACGGGCACGACTTCGCCGCCGACGCGGTGGCGCGCGGTGCCAGCGGCGTGCTGGTCGAGCGCCTGCTGCCTTCGCTCGGCGTGCCGCAGGTCGTGGTGGACGACACCGAACTGGCCCTGGCGCGCATTGCCGCCGGCCTGCAGCGCGACCGCGCCACCCGCGTGCTCGCGCTCACCGGCTCCAACGGCAAGACCAGCGTCAAGGCGCTGCTGCTCGCCATCCTGACCGAGGCCGGGCGTGTGGACGGCACCACCGTCTATGCCACGCCGGGCAATCGCAACAACGAGATCGGTCTGCCGCTGGCGGTGATCGCCGCACCGGACGATGCGGACTTTGCGGTGTACGAGATGGGTGCCGGCAAGCCCGGCGATATCGCCTATCTCACCGATATCGCGCGGCCGCACGTGGCGCTGGTCAACAACATCGCGCCGGCGCATCTGGAGCGCCTGGGCAGCCTGCTCGGTGTTGCGCAGACCAAGGGCGCCATCTATGCCGCGTTGCCGGCCGATGGCGTGGCGGTGATCAATGCCGACGACGCCTTCGGTGCCTGGTTCGAGCAGCAGTTGCGGGCGCAGCCGGTGCAGGGCCGCCGCGTGCTGCGGTTCGGCCTGCAGGCCAGCGCCGAGATCACCGCGCGTGGGCTGCGGCTGCACGCCGACGGCGCGCACTTCACCCTGGTGACGCCGCAAGGCCAGGCGCAGATTGCGCTGCCGCTGCCGGGTCGCCACAACGTGCTCAATGCGCTGGCCGCCACCGGGCTGGCGCTGGGCGCGGGCATCGCCTTGCCGGTGATCGCCGCCGGCCTGGCGCAGGCGCGCCCGGTGGCCGGCCGCCAGATCGCCCACCGCCTGCCCGGCGGGGCGATGTTGATCGACGACAGTTACAACGCCAATCCCGGGTCGCTGGATGCCGCCATCGATGCATTGGCCGCCGCCCCTGGCGAAGGCTGGTTGGTGTTGGGCGACATGCGCGAACTCGGCCCGGAAGGCGCTGCCCTGCACGCCGCCGCCGGACGACGCGCGCGCGCGGCCAAGCTGCAGCGGCTCTACGCGCTGGGCGAACTCAGTGCCGCCGCTGCGCAGGCGTTCGGCGAAGGCGGCCGGGTGTTTGCCACGCATGTGGAACTGACCGAGGCGTTGCGGGCGGATCTTGCCGAAGCCGGGACCCGGGACCCGGGACAGGGGACCCGGGAACAGCAACAGCAACAGCACGACGCATCAGAAAATGCGCAGGAACACGCTTTGATAGAACAACAACAGTCGCAGCCCGCGCCCGCTTTTACGGGTCCCGGGTCCCGGGTCCCGGGTCTCGGCGCCATCACGCTGCTGGTAAAGGGGTCGCGCGGCAGCGCCATGGATCGCATCGTGGCCGCGTTGCTCGCACCTGCGGAGGATGCCTCCCATGCTGCTTGAGTTGGCGCGCTGGCTGCAGCAACTGGAGAGCCTGTTCGGGCTGTTCAACTATCTGACCTTCCGCGGCATCCTGGCCGCGCTGACCGCGCTGTTCCTTTCGTTGTGGATGGGCCCTGCGGTGATCCGCAAGCTGGCCCAGTTCAAGGGCGGTCAGCCGATCCGACAGGACGGCCCGCAGACGCATTTCTCCAAGGCCGGCACGCCGACCATGGGCGGCTCGCTGATCCTGCTGACCGTCACCCTGTCGGTCCTGCTGTGGGGCGACCTGCGCAACCGCTATGTGTGGCTGGTGCTGGCGGTGATGATCTGCTTCGGCGCGATCGGCTGGTACGACGACTGGATCAAGATCGTCAAACGCGATCCCAACGGGCTGAAGTCGCGCTGGAAGTATCTGTTGCAGTCGATCTTCGGCCTGGCCGCCGGTCTGTTCCTGTACTACACCGCCGACGTCCCGGCCGCGATCACCTTCTACATCCCGATGTTCAAATCGATCGCACTGCCGCTGGCGGGCGTGAGCTTCGTGGTGATCGCCTACTTCTGGATCGTGGGCTTCTCCAATGCAGTCAATCTCACCGATGGCCTGGATGGCCTGGCGATCATGCCCACCGTGCTGGTGGCCTGCGCGCTGGGCGTGTTCGCCTACGCCTCGGGCAACGTGGTGTTTGCCGAATACCTGAAGATCCCGCTGATTCCCGGGGCCGGCGAGCTGATCATCATCTGCTCGGCGATCGCCGGGGCAGGGCTGGGCTTTCTGTGGTTCAACACCTACCCGGCGATGGTGTTCATGGGCGACATCGGCGCGCTGTCGTTGGGCGCGGTGCTGGGCACCATCGCGGTGATCGTGCGCCAGGAAATGGTGCTGGTGATCATGGGTGGCGTGTTCGTGATCGAAACGCTGTCGGTGATGATCCAGGTGGCCAGCTTCAAGCTGACCGGCAAGCGCGTATTCCGCATGGCGCCGATCCACCACCACTTCGAACTCAAGGGCTGGCCGGAGCCGCGCGTGATCGTGCGCTTCTGGATCATTTCGGTGGTGCTGGTGCTGATCGGCCTGGCCACGTTGAAGGTGCGCTGATGAACGACATGTCCCGCCAGGCAACGCGACTGGACGCCATCGGCGGCCGCTACGACCCGTGGCTGCTCGGGGCCGCCGTCACGCTCGCCTCGCTGGGCGTGGTGATGGTGGCTTCCAGCTCGATCGAACTGGAAGCCAGCCCGTTCTACTACCTGACCCGCCACCTGCTGTTCCTGGGCGGCGGCATCGGGCTGGCGTTCTGGGCCATGCGTACCGAGCTCAAGACCATCGAACAGCACAACCAGATGCTGCTGCTGGCCTGTTTCCTGATGCTCGTGGTGGTGTTCGTGCCCGGCCTGGGCAGCACCGTCAACGGCGCCAAGCGCTGGATCAACCTGGGCGTGTCGCGGTTCCAGGTGGTCGAAGCGGTCAAGGTGTTCTACATCATCTGGCTGGCGAGCTACCTGGTGCGTTTCCGCGACGAGGTCAACGCGACCTGGCAAGCGATGCTCAAGCCGGTGTTCGTGGTCGGTTTCCTGGTGGGCCTGTTGCTGTTGCAGCCGGACTTCGGCTCCTCGATGCTGCTGCTGAGCGTGACCGCCTGCATGCTGGTGCTGGGCGGGGCGCCGATCGGACGCATCATCCTGCCGATCCTGTTGCTGCTACCCGGCCTGGTGGCCCTGGTGATCTTCGAGCCGTACCGCATGCGGCGCGTGACCTCCTTCATGGACCCGTGGGTGGATCAGCTGGGCTCGGGCTATCAGTTGTCCAACGCGCTGATGGCCATCGGCCGCGGCCAGTGGACCGGCGTGGGCCTGGGCGCATCGGTGCAGAAGCTCAACTATCTGCCCGAGTCGCATACCGACTTCATCTTTTCGGTGATTGCCGAGGAGCTGGGCTTCGTGGGCGTCTGCGGCGTGATCGCGCTCTACGCGCTGCTGGTGGGGCGCGCGTTCTGGCTGGGCATGCGCTGTGTGGAAATGAAGCGCCACTTCTCCGGCTACATCGCCTTCGGCATCGGCTTGTGGGTGGCGATGCAGAGCTTCGTGTCGATCGGCGTGAACCTGGGGATTCTGCCGACCAAGGGCCTGACCCTGCCGCTGATTTCGTCGGGCGGCTCCTCGGTGCTGATGACCTGCCTGGCGATGGGCGTGCTGCTGCGGGTGTCCTATGAGGCCGATCGCGCCGAGCGCCTGCGCAGCAAGCTGTCGCCGCAGAGCGCGGCCGCACCGTCGGCGGAGCCTGCCGAGCCGGTGGCCGCGTCGGTGCCACCGGCCTACACACCGCCACCGCGTGCGCCGCAACGCGAGACCGTCGCTTCTGCCGCCCCCGCGACAGCGGTGCCGGTTGCGCCGGCGTCGGCGATCCTGCGCGGTACCAGCCGCATGCAGCCGCGCGTCGAGCCGACATTCGGGAGGATGGCATGAGCGTTCATGCGAATGTCCCGCAACAGCCCGCACATGCAGGTGCGCAGAGTCGACCGGTGATGATTCTGGCCGGCGGCACCGGCGGGCATATCTTCCCGGGCCTGGCGGTGGCCAAGGTGCTGCGCGCACGCGGTGTGCCGGTGACCTGGTTGGGTGCCGACGGTGCGATGGAAACGCGGCTGGTGCCGCAGCACGAGATCGCCATCGACACGCTGGCCATCAGCGGGTTGCGCGGCAAAGGCGTGGTGAAGCTGCTCGGTGCGCCGGTGCGGGTGATGCGTGCGGTGCGCGCCGCCGGATTCGTGCTGCGCAAGCGCCAGCCGCGTGCGGTGGTCAGCTTCGGGGGCTTCGCGGCCGGCCCGGGTGGACTGGCCGCACGGCTGCTGGGCGTACCATTGCTGGTGCACGAACAGAACCGCGCGCCCGGCATGACCAACAAGGTGTTGTCGCGGTTTGCGCGCCGCGTGCTGACCGGCTTTCCCGGCAGCTTTGCGGGCGAAGAGGCCGTGGGCAACCCGGTGCGCGCGGAAATCGCGGCATTGCCGGATCCGGCAGTGCGCCTGGTCGGTCGTGGCGGCCCGGTGCGCATCCTGGTGCTGGGCGGCAGCCAGGGCGCGCGCGTTCTGAATCAGGCGGTGCCGGCAGCGCTGGCCGCGCTCGGACACCCGCAGGTGCAGGTGCGCCACCAGTGCGGCGAGAAGCTGCGTGCCGAAGCCGATGCGGCGTACGCGCAGGCCGGTGTCGACGCCAGCGTCGAACCTTTCATTGCCGACATGGCCGCTGCCTATGCCTGGGCCGATCTGGTGGTGTGCCGCGCAGGTGCATCCACGCTGGCCGAACTATGCGCCGCCGGCGTCGGCAGCGTGCTGGTGCCGTTCGCCGCCGCCGTCGACGACCATCAGACCCGCAATGCCGAATACCTGGTCGGCGCCGACGCGGCCGTGCTGCTCAAGCAGGACGACTCGCTCGCGCTGCGCCTGCAACAGACTCTGCAGACCCTGCTCGCCGACCCCGCGCGTCGCCTGTCGATGGCGCAGGCCGCACGCCGTCTGGCCAAGCCCGACGCCGCCGAGCGCATTGCCGACATCATTCTGGAAGAGGCCGGGACTCGGGACCCGGGACCCGGGACCCGGAAAGCAAACAAGCAACAGCAAGAGCAGAAAAAAATGCATGCAGACGATTTTGGCGGGCAGGCGCGCAGTGCCGCTTCGCTTCTCCCGGGTCCCGGGTCCCGGGTCCCGGGTTCCGGCACCTCCGCCGGAGGTGCCCAGTGATCCGCCGTCTGCAGGACAGCGGCGATCTGGTGCGGGCGTTTCCGCGTGTGCATTTCGTCGGCATCGGCGGCACCGGCATGAGCGGCATCGCCGAGGTGATGCTGACGCTGGGCTATGAAGTCTCCGGCTCGGACAATGCCGATAACGCGGCCACCCGCCGGCTGGCCAAGCTCGGCGCGCGCGTGATGCGCGGGCACTCGGCCGCCAACGTGCTCGGCACCGACTGCGTGGTGGTGTCCAGCGCGATCCGTGAAGACAACCCCGAACTGATGGAGGCGCGCAGCCAGCGCATTCCGATCATGCCGCGCGCGGCGATGCTGGCCGAACTGATGCGTTTCCGTCGCGGCATCGCCGTGGCCGGCACGCATGGCAAGACCACCACCACCAGCCTGGCCGCTGCGGTGCTGAGCGAGGGTGGACTGGATCCGACCTTCGTCATCGGCGGGCAGTTGCTGGCGGCCGGTGCCAACGCCAAGTTGGGTGGCGGCCAGTGGCTGGTGGCCGAAGCCGACGAAAGCGATGGCAGCTTCCTGCGCCTGAATCCCCTGATGGCGGTGATCACCAATATCGATGCCGACCATCTGGAGAACTACGGTAACGATTTCGCCCGCGTGCAGGCGGCATTTGCCGAATTCCTGCAGCGGCTGCCGTTCTACGGGCTGGCGGTGCTGTGCATCGACGATCCGGAAGTCGCAGCCCTGGCCGGCAAGACGCCGCGGCATGTGATGACCTACGGCATCAGCGAAACCGCCGACGTGCGCGCCGAGGACGTGGTGCAGGACGGCCCACGCATGCGCTTCACCCTGCGCCTGCCCGAGGGCACCACCACGCCGGTGACGCTGGCCCTGCCGGGCCGTCACAACGTGCTCAATGCATTGGCGGCGGCCGCCATCGGCTGGCAGCTCGGCGTCGCGCCGGAGACCATCGCACGGGCACTGGAAAACTTCGCCGGCATCGGCCGCCGTTTCAACGACCTGGGCGAGGTCACCACCAGCGCCGGTGCACGCGTGCGGGTGGTCGACGATTACGGCCACCATCCGCGCGAGCTCGAGGCGGTGTTCGCGGCCGCGCGCGGCGGCTGGCCGGACCGGCGTCTGGTGGTGGCCTTCCAGCCGCACCGCTACAGCCGCACCCGCGATCAGTTCGACGCCTTTGCCGCCGTCCTCAGTACGGTGGACGCGCTGGTGTTGAGCGAAGTCTATCCCGCCGGCGAAGCGCCGATCCCGGGCGCCGATTCGCGCGCCCTGGCGCGCGCCATCCGTGCACGCGGCCGCAGCGAACCGGTGGTCGTGGGGCAGATCGCCGGCCTGGCCGAAGTGTTGCCGGACGTGCTGCAGGACGGTGACCTGCTGCTGATGATGGGCGCCGGCGATATCGGCCATGTGGCTCAGCACATCATCGTCAATGGATTCGTCGGGGGTGAGGCGTGAGCGCGCCTTCTAACGGGACCCGGGTCCCGGGTCCCGGGACCGGTGAAGAGCAGGGCGTGCAGCCCGCGTTGTCCGCTGCCCCGGGTCCCGGGTCCCGGGTCCCGGGACCCGCTACTCAACGCACCAGCGATCCGGCGGTGTTCGGTCGCGTCGCCGTGCTGCTCGGCGGTACTTCGTCAGAGCGCGAGGTCTCGTTGAATTCCGGTAGCAACGTGCTGGAAGCGCTGCGCGCGCGCGGTGTCGATGCGCAGCCGGTCGATGGCATTCCCGCGTTGCTGGCGGCGATCGATGCGGGCACGGTCGATCGCGTGTTCAACATCCTCCACGGCGGCGACGGCGAAAATGGCGTGCTGCAGGGACTGCTGTGCGCGCTGCAGGTGCCGTTCACCGGCGCGGGCGTGCTCGGCTCCGCGTTGACCCTGGACAAGGTGCGTACCAAGCAGGTCTGGAGCGCCGCCGGATTGCCCACCCCGGAATTCGTGCGCGTGCCCGCGGGCGGCGATCTGCATGCGGCCGCGCAGGCACTGGGCCTGCCGGTGTTCATCAAACCCTCCAGGGAAGGCTCCAGCGTCGGCGTGTTCCGGGTGCTGGCCGAGGCCGACCTCGCACCGGCGATGGCTTTCGCGCGGACCTATGCGGGCGAACTGCTGGTCGAGCAGATGGTGCAGGGCGAGGAATACACCGTCGGCATTCTCGGCGAGATCGCGCTGCCGTCCATCCGCATCGTTCCAGCCGGCGAGTGGTACGACTATCACGCCAAGTACGTGGCCGACGATACGCAATACCTCTGCCCCGGCATGCAGGGCGAGGAGGAGGCCGCGATCGGCGCCCTGGCGCTGGCGGCATTCCAGGCGGCCGGGTGCAGCGGCTGGGGGCGCGTGGACGTGATGCGGGACCGCGTGCGCGGCCTGCAGCTGATCGAGGTCAACACCGCGCCCGGCATGACCAGCCACTCGCTGGTGCCCAAGGCGGCGCGCCAGCTGGGAATCGATTTCGAGGAACTGGTGTGGCGCGTGCTGGAGCAGACGCTGTGACGCCGGGACTGGGGACCCGGGATCCGGGACCCGTGAAAACAAAGGCAAAAGCGCGCCTGCTTTTGATGTTCCCGGGTCCCGCAGCACGCGGAGCGTGCCCATGAACGCCACCCTGCGCATCCTCGCCTGGCTGCTTGCGGTGGCGCTGGTCGCATTGCCGGTGGTGGCCGTGCTCAATGGTTGGGTGGGCGCCGAGCGCTGGCCGCTGGCCAAGTTGCGTGTGTCGGGCGATTTCAAGCGGGTGCCTGCCGAGCAATTGCGCGCGGTGGTGCTGCCGTATGCGCGCGCAGGCTTTTTTGCGGTGAAGCTGCAGCAGGCGCAGGACGCCATCGCGCGCCTGCCGTGGGTGGAGAGCGCGCAGGTGCGCAAGCGCTGGCCGGATGTGCTGGAAGTGCGGGTGACCGAACACCAGCCGTTCGCGCGCTGGGGCGCCGATCGCATGCTGTCCGAACAGGGCCGGTTGTTCCGCACGCCGCCGTTGCTGAAGGATTTCAAGCTGCCCCAGCTCGTCGGTCCGGACAGCAAGACGCAGGACGTGGTGGCGCTGTACAACGAATCGCGTGCGCTGTTCGCGCCGACCGGGCTGGATGTGGATCGCCTGGAGCTGGATGCCCGCGGCAGCTGGTCGCTGGGCTTGAGCAATGGCTTGCAGATCATGGTGGGCCGCGACGATGCGCGCGCGCGCCTGCAGCGCTTCGCCCGCGTGCTGCCGCAGCTGGCCGACCCGCAGCGCCCGATCGCACGCGCCGACCTGCGCTATACCAATGGGTTCACCGTGACTCGTTCGGTGGCGGAGAGCCTGGACCCAGGACCCGGGACCGGGGACCCGAAGCAGGTGTCTCGCCCCGCCCAGGCTTCACATTCCACTCCGGCTGGAGCCGTTGTCGCGCTCTTGCGGATCCCGGGTCCCGGGTCCCGGGTCCCGACCTCCCCCACCTCCCTTCTTCGCAGTCCTCGCACATGAACCGCAAAGGCGACAAATCCCTCATCGTTGGACTGGACATCGGCACCTCCAAGGTCGTTGCGCTGGTCGGCGAATACTCGCCAGGCAATCCGATCGAAGTGATCGGCATCGGTTCGCATGAATCGCGCGGGCTCAAGCGCGGCGTGGTGGTGGACATCGAATCCACCGTGCAGTCGATCCAGCGGGCGGTCGAAGAGGCCGAGCTGATGGCCGGCTGCGAGATCCGCTCGGTGTACGCGTCGATCTCCGGCAACCACGTGCAGTGCAAGAACTCGCCCGGCATCGTGCCGATCCGCGATGGCGAAGTGACCTGGAGCGATCTGGAACGCGTGCTCGACGCCGCCAAGGCGGTGGCCATTCCGGCCGACCAGCGCATCCTGCATGCGATCCCGCGCGAGTACGTGCTGGACGATTCGCAGGAAGGCATCCGCAATCCGGTCGGCATGACCGGCGTGCGCCTGGAGGTGCATGCGCACCTGGTGGTGTGCGCGCAGTCGGCCGCGGCCAACATCACCAAGTGCGTGCAGAAGTGCGGCCTGCAAGTGGACGATCTGGTGCTGTCCTCGCTCGCTTCCTCGGTGGCGGTACTGACCGCCGACGAACGCGAGCTGGGCGTGGTGCTGGTGGACATCGGCGCCGGCACCACCGATCTGGCGGTGTATGTGCAGGGCGCGATCTGCCACACCGCCTCGCTGCCGATCGCCGGCGACCACGTCACCAACGACATCGCGCACATGCTGCGCACGCCCACCCCGGAAGCCGAGCAGATCAAGGTCCGCTATGCCTGCGCGCTGGCGCAGCTGGCCACCGCCGAAGAAAGCATCCAGGTGCCGTCGGTGGGCGACCGCCCGCCGCGCCGCATGCCGCGGCATGCGCTCGCGCAGGCGGTACAGGGCCGTTACGAGGAAATCTTCGAGATGGTGCAGGCCGAACTGCGTCGCTCCGGCTTCGAGGAGATGGTGCGCGCCGGCATGGTGCTCACCGGTGGCGCATCGAAGATGGAAGGCGTGGTGGAACTGGCCGAAGAAATGCTGCAGATGCCGGTGCGCGTGGGCATCCCCCAGCACGTCACCGGCCTGGGGGAAGTCGTCGGCAACCCGGTACACGCCTCCGGCGTGGGCTTGCTGCTGATGGGCAGCCAGATCGAACACCCACGTCGCCCGTCGATCCCGACCGGACGCGCCGGGAGCTTGTTCAAGAAATTGAAGAATTGGTATCGCGGGGAGTTTTGAGGCCGGGACCCGGGACCCGGAAGAGCAAGAAAGCGGACAGCGGAAGGTGGCGGAGAGAGCGGGTTGAATCGGTAGGTGGTTGAGCGGCACGCGGCATTCATAAGAAACATTTTGCCGGTCCGAGTTTCGGGCCGGGAGCTGGGGAGATCGCTTCCCGGGTCCCGGGTCCCGAGCCCCGGGTCCCGGCTTCATACAAGAGGACACTGACATGGCACATTTCGAACTGATTGAAAAAATGGCTCCCAACGCGGTCATCAAGGTCGTCGGCGTCGGCGGCGGTGGCGGCAACGCGGTGGCGCACATGGTCAACACCAATGTCGATGGCGTGGAGTTCATCACCGCCAACACCGACTCGCAGGCGATCAAGAACTGCGGCGCCAAGCTGCAGCTGCAGCTCGGCACCAACGTCACCAAGGGCCTGGGCGCGGGCGCCAATCCGGAAGTCGGCCGTCAGGCGGCGCTGGAAGATCGCGAGCGCATCATGGACGCGCTGCAGGGTGCGGACATGGTCTTCATCACCGCCGGCATGGGCGGCGGCACCGGCACCGGCGCCGCGCCGGTGGTGGCGCAGCTGGCCAAGGAAATGGGCATCCTGACCGTGGCCGTGGTCACCAAGCCGTTCCCGTTCGAAGGCCGCCGCCGCATGCAGGTGGCGCTGAAGGGCATCGAGGAACTGAGCCAGCATTGCGACTCGCTGATCACCATTCCCAATGAAAAGCTGATCACTGTGCTCGGCCGTAACGCCACCATGATCCAGGCCTTCCGCGCCGCCAACGACGTGCTGCAGGGCGCGGTGCAGGGCATTGCCGATCTGATCGTGCGTCCGGGTCTGATCAACGTCGACTTTGCCGACGTGCGCACCGTGATGTCGGAAATGGGCCTGGCGATGATGGGCACCGGTTCGGCACGCGGCGACGATCGCGCGCAGGCCGCAGCCGAAGCCGCCATCCAGAACCCGCTGCTGGACGATGTGAACCTGGCTGGCGCCAACGGCATCCTGGTCAACATCACCGCCGGCCCGGACTTCACCATGTCCGAGTTCGACGAGATCGGCCGCACCATCGAAGCGTTCGCTTCCGAAGATGCCACCGTGGTCGTCGGCACCGTGCTGGACCCGGACATGCAGGACGAAGTGCGCGTGACCGTGGTGGCCACCGGCCTGAACCGTGCGGTTGCACGTCAGACCCAGCGTCCGGACCAGCGCGCGCCGATCAAGCTGGTGCGCAATGCCACCACCGGCCAGCCGGAATTCGGCGATTTCGACACCGGCAGCGGCGATGCGGTCTCCAAGGCCGTCGGCGGCAGCATGGGCCTGGGCCTGCGTCGTCCGAGCAGCGATTCGGTCGGCAGCGGCTCGGCCGGTCACTCGGCGCCGCCGGCTGCAGAGCTGCCCAACGATTACCTGGATATCCCGGCGTTCCTGCGCCGCCAGGCCGACTGACGGGCGCCGGCTGCGTCGCCACGGGGGCGCAGCCCGTCCAGCCAGACGTGCGCGTCTGGCCGCACTGCCATGTCCTTTCTGCCGGATCGGTCCCGATCCGGCAGCTTTTGCAGTGGCGTGACCGGGGCATGACACCGCTCATCACGTGTAACTTGTTAAAATTCGGATAACCTCACCGAATTCGACGGCCTGTTCAGCGTCTGTCTGCATCGTTCCTCCAGACTTCGTCCTATGACCCAGCAACGCACTCTCAAGAACACCATCCGCGCCACCGGTGTCGGCCTGCACAGCGGCGACAAGGTGTATATGACCTTGCGGCCGGCCCCGGTCGATCATGGCGTGATGTTCCGCAGAGTGGATCTGGAGCCGGCGGTCGACGTCCCCGCCGATGCCGAGCTGGTCACCGAGACCACCCTGTGCACCGGGCTGACCTGCAACGGCGCCAAGATCCAGACCGTCGAACACCTGATGTCGGCACTGGCCGGCCTGGGCGTGGACAACGTCATCGTCGAACTGTCCTCGGCCGAACTGCCGATCATGGACGGCTCCTCCGGTCCGTTCGTGTTCCTGTTGCAGTCGGCAGGCATCGTCGAGCAGGACAAGCCCAAGCGTTTCATCCGCATCAAGCGGCCGGTGGAAGTGCGCGAAGGCGACAAGATCGCGCGGTTCGAGCCGTACGACGGCTACAAGCTCGGTTTCACCATCGAATTCAACCACCCGATGATCCCGGCCAAGCAATCGCGCCAGGAAATCGAGTTTTCCACCTCGGCCTACGTCAAGGAGATCTCGCGCGCGCGCACCTTCGGCTTCATGCGCGATCTCGAGTACATGCGCGAGCGCAACCTGGGCCTGGGCGGCTCGATGGACAACGCCATCGTGCTGGACGAGTTCCGCGTGCTCAACGAGGACGGGCTGCGCTATACCAACGAATTCGTCCGCCACAAGATCCTGGACGCCATCGGCGACCTGTACCTGGCTGGCGGCGCGATCCTGGGCGCCTATGAAGGGTTCAAGTCCGGCCACGCCCTCAACAACAAGCTGGTGCGTGCGCTGTTGGCCGACCAGAGCGCCTGGGAATGGGTCAGCTTTGCCGAAGGCGCCGAGCGCCCGCCGGTCACCTACGCCAGCCCGGTCTACGCCTGAGCGACCCATCGGCCGGCAGCGCCTGGTCGGCGGGCGCTACCGTACGCCAGTTCCTCTGTTCGGATCCCCTGGTGCCTGACTGCAGCCAGAGCGTCTGCTGGTGGCGCCATCCCTGACGTGTGTCAGGGAATGCCGCAATTGGCATGCAAAATGTGACTTGGGTCAGATTTGTGGCCGATTCTTAACTTTTATTTAAGGCTTATCTAACTCCCGCACGACGCCGGCCCGCTAGCATGCCTGCGGCCATCGCGGTCTTCGCAAGCGTTTCACGCGGTGACTGCCGTCACGTAACCCGCCCAGTGCCTCAGCGCTTGGTCGGCGGGACGTCCTGCAGCGAGGCAAGCGCATCGCGCAGACCCCTGTACGTGGCGTCGGACACCGGCCGCGGCCGGTCGCGGCTCTGCTGCGCTGGGGAGTGCGGCATGGCGCTTGCAGTCTTGACGGCCACTGCGGTGGTTTTCAGTCCGATGGATCGGGCGGCACCCAGGATTTGGGTCTCGGCAAGCCGCACCTTGGCATGCCAGACCGGCGAATCCACCAGAAAAACGAGCTGTTCGCCTCGGACATTGGCCAACCGGCAACGGCTAGCCAGATGAGGTGGTAACAGGGGACGCAACTGCCGGTCCAGCGCATCGAGCCACAAGGCGCGACGCAAGGGGTCGCCAGCCTTTTCGCCCAGTGCGGCCTCGATGGCCGGCTGTGGAACGGAAGGGTTGCGTGCGTTGGACTTGGGCTTGGACATGACACTCATATGGCGTTGAAGAAAGTCGTAATCAAATCCCGACAGACCCGGGCCCAGCGTGTGGCCCGACAGTTCCAGAGTTTTGCTGCGGATCGGCCGATGATGGTGCTTGGCGCGGTCCTGGGCCTGGGCATGCTGATCGGCGTCGGTGCAAGCACCGCCACCGGCATGGTGACCAATTCCGCGCTGCAGGCCAAGGTCGCGCAGCAGCAGACCGAACTCGCACAGGCGCAGCGTGCCTCGCAGGCGCAGGTCAATGCCCTGGCGGCCCGCCTGGGCGAACTGCAGGCGCAGGCCACCCGCCTCAATGCCCTGGGCGAACGGCTGACCGACATGGGCAAGCTGAAGGACGGCGAATTCGACTTCGACGCGCCGGTCGGCGTCGGTGGCGGCGACGAGGCGGTCAGCGACATGCCGGTCGACTCGCTCAAGCAGAGCCTGGGGCAGGTCGAACAGCAGTTCTCCGCCTCCGGCCAGCAGCTCAACGTGCTGGCCTCGCTGATGTTCGATCACCAGCTCGAGCAGAACGCCGTGCCGTCGCGGATGCCGATCCGCAATACCTACATCACCTCCGGCTTCGGCGGCCGCGCCGATCCGTTCGATGGCGGCTCGGCCTTCCACAAGGGTGTGGATTTCCACGCCAACGTGGGCGATCCGGTGCTGTCGGTGGCCGATGGCGTGGTCAGCTATGCCGGCGTGCGGGGCGGCTACGGCAACGTGGTCGAAGTGGATCACGGCAACGGCTATGTCACCCGCTACGCGCACAACTCGCGGCTGGTGGTGAAGGTCGGCGATCTGGTCCGTGCCGGGCAGCAGGTGGCCAGGGCCGGTTCCAGCGGACGCTCCACCGGGGCGCACGTGCACTTCGAGGTGTGGGCCAACGGGCGCGTGGTCAATCCACGCAAGTTCCTGGGCGATACCGCCGCCACTCCGGTGGGCCGGCGTGGGCGCGGCTGATGGCGTGGCCGGCGGTGCTTGATTCGTGAAGCCCCGCCCCAAGCTACAATAGGGTGTTGCCATCGACAGGGCGCAGTGCGCCCTGTTTCGTTTACGGCGGTCGGCTCCAGGGGACCGGCGTCGGTCAAACCGTTCCTTTTCAACCGGTTTCTTCAATGATCAACAGTCTGCTTACCCGTGTCTTCGGCAGTCGTAACGAACGCCAGCTGCGCCAGCTCAACCGCCTCGTCACCCAGATCAATGCACTGGAGCCGACGATCGAGAAGCTTTCCGACGCCGAGCTGCAAGCCAAGACCCCGGAGTTCAAGCAGCGGCTTGCCGAGGGGCAGTCCCTGGACAAGATCCTGCCCGAGGCGTTCGCGGTCTGCCGGGAGGCCAGCCGCCGCGTGCTGGGCATGCGCCACTACGACGTGCAGCTGATCGGCGGCATGGTGCTGCACCTGGGCAAGATCGCCGAAATGCGCACCGGCGAAGGCAAGACCCTGGTGGCCACACTGCCGGTGTATCTCAACGCGCTGGAAGGCCAGGGCGTGCACGTGGTGACGGTCAACGACTACCTGGCGCGGCGCGACTCTGCGCAGATGGGCAAGCTGTACAACTGGCTGGGCCTGAGCGTGGGCGTGGTGTATCCGGGCATGCCGCACAGCGACAAGCACGCCGCCTACGCTGCCGACATCACCTACGGCACCAATAACGAGTTCGGCTTCGACTATCTGCGCGACAACATGGCGCTGTCGCGGGCCGACCGTTACCAGCGCAAGCTGCATTACGCCATCGTCGACGAAGTGGACTCGATCCTGATCGACGAAGCGCGCACCCCGCTGATCATCTCCGGCCCGGCCGACGAATCGCCGGAACTGTACATCCGCGTCAATCGCATCGTGCCGCAGCTGACCAAGCAGGAGAGCGAAGAGGGCGAAGGCGACTTCTGGGTCGACGAGAAGGGCAAGCAGGTGCACTTGTCCGAAGCGGGCATGGGGCATGCCGAGGAACTGCTGGTGCAGGCCGGCATCCTGGAGAACGCCGACGACGGTCTGTATGCCGCGCAGAACCTGAGCGTAGTACATCACCTCAACGCCGCGCTGCGTGCGCACGCGATCTATCAGCGCGATGTGGACTACATCGTGCGCGATGGCGAAGTGGTGATCGTGGACGAATTCACCGGCCGCACCCTGACCGGGCGCCGCTGGTCCGACGGCCTGCACCAGGCGGTCGAAGCGAAGGAAGGCGTGCCGGTGCAGCGCGAGAACCAGACCCTGGCCAGCATCACCTTCCAGAACCTGTTCCGCATGTACAAGAAGCTGTCCGGCATGACCGGCACGGCCGATACCGAAGCCTACGAATTCCAGAGCATCTACGGCCTGGAAGTGGTGGTGATTCCGACCAACCGCCCGACCGTGCGTAAGGACCATCCGGACCAGGTGTTCCTCAACCGCAAGGGCAAGTTCAACGCGGTGCTGGCCGACATCGAAGACTGCGCCAAGCGCGGCCAGCCGGTGCTGGTGGGAACCACCTCGATCGAGACTTCGGAGATGCTGTCCGAGCATCTGCGCAAGGCCGGGGTGAAGCACGAAGTGCTCAACGCCAAGCAGCACGAGCGCGAAGCCACCATCGTGGCCAACGCCGGCCAGCCGGGCGCGGTGACCATCGCCACCAACATGGCCGGTCGCGGTACCGACATCGTGCTGGGCGGTTCGCTCGAATCCGAGTATCACGCTCTGGGTGAAGACGCCAGCGAAGACGCGCGCTTCAAGATCAAGACCGAGTGGCAGCGTCGCCATGACGCGGTCAAGGCGGCCGGCGGCCTGCACATCATCGGTACCGAGCGCCACGAGTCGCGGCGTATCGACAACCAGCTGCGCGGCCGTGCCGGCCGTCAGGGCGACCCGGGTTCCTCGCGCTTCTATCTGTCGCTCGAAGACAACCTGATGCGCATCTTCGCCTCGGACTGGGTCCAGAAGGCGATGCGCATGATGGGCATGAAGGAAGACGACGTCATCGAGGATCGCCTGGTCAGCCGGCAGATCGAGAAGGCGCAGCGCAAGGTGGAAGCGCATAACTTCGACATCCGCAAGAACCTGCTGGACTTCGACGACGTCAACAACGATCAGCGCAAGGTGATCTACGCCCAGCGCGACGAATTGCTGGATGCCGAATCGGTCAAGGACAACGTGGACGGCATCCGTGGCGATGTGATCTACGACCTGGTCGCACGCTTCGTGCCGCCCAATTCGGTGGACGAGCAGTGGGACCTGCAGGGTCTGGAGGCCACGCTGGAGTCGGAACTGGGCATGCCGCTGGCGCTGCGCGAAATGGCGCGCACGCAGGAAGAACTGGATGCCGAGCAGATTGCCGCCAAGGTCCAGGCGGCGGTGGATGCGCACTTTGCCGAGAAGGAAGCGGCGGTGGGCAACGACACCATGCGCGCGCTGGAGAAGCACGTGATGCTGACCGTGCTCGACCAGGGCTGGAAGGAGCATCTGGCCAAGATGGATTACTTGCGGCAGGGCATCTACCTGCGCGGTTACGCGCAGAAGCAGCCCAAGCAGGAATACAAGAAGGAAGCCTTCGAACTGTTCTCCGAGATGCTGGAGAACGTCAAGCGCGAGGTGATCAACCTGCTGGCGCGCGTGCGTATCCGCAGCGAGGAAGAAGTGGCCGAACTGGAAGAGCAGGAGCGTCGCCAGGCCGAAGCCCGCCTGATGGCCTCGCAGTTCCAGCACCAGGATGCCGGCGGTTATGGCGCCGACGAGGAGGTGCAGCAGATGCAGGGCGGCAACGCGCCGGTACCGGTCTCGCAGGTCACCCGCGACGAGCCCAAGGTCGGCCGTAACGATCCCTGCCCGTGCGGTAGCGGCAAGAAGTACAAGCACTGCCACGGTCAACTCAGCTGAGCTGAG
>NZ_JAJGQG010000046.1:0-22838 GCF_020783795.1 Xanthomonas sp. NCPPB 1067 | reverse complement strand
CTTCTTCACGTCCAATCTCCTCGGGGTAGGGAATTGGACTCCAAACCAAGGTGCTACTCAAACTGGGGGGGACGTCGATCCACGTCATCTGCGACTGCGCGCAGTCCTGGGGACTACTGGACTTCAAGCGCGACGATCTGGACGTCGACTGGGCCGTGTTCAACCTGCACAAGTGGATCGGATCGCCGGTCGGCGTGGGCGCTCTCTACATGCGCGAAGGCACGATGGCGGCGGTAGCGCCGTTCCCGGGCGAAGATCCCGGTGATGCCGACGTGGCCAATCGCGTGCACCTGGCGACGTCGGACTTTGCGGCCTTTCTCACTGTGCCGGACGCATTGGCGTTCCATCAAGCCATCGGCGGCGCGAACAAGGAAGCGCGACTGAAGTATCTCCGCCAAGCCTGGGTCAGCCAGTTCGAGAGCTCCAACCGCGTCGAAATCCTTGGCGCCACCAGCGCCAGCAATGCCTCCGGGATGGGCGGCTTCCGCCTGCGCGGCCAGGCCTCGAAGGAGCAGGTCAGCGCGCTGCAAATGCGGCTTCAGCAGGACTACGGCATCTTCACCGTTGTCCGCAATGACCTGGCAAGCGGTGGCTGCATTCGCGTAACGCCGCAGACATTCACCCCGATCGGCCACATACAGGCGTTGGTGAAGGCGGTTACTGCCATCGCCACTGCTAGCTGACCCACATCTGGGTCACTGCGACTGGTACGAACACCACTGGATCTGGCCAGTGGTGGCCAGGTCACCGCGACTCGACGCATTGACGCTTTTATGCAAGAGCTTGCCGGACAGACCCGCGACATCTCCTTCGAGCCAAGCACAAGCGCACTCCATGGAGTCGACATCGCCTAGGTGTCCAGTTCGCTGGCGGCGCTGTCCAAATCCTTGACTGTCCGTAATTAGCCAACGGCTACAGAGTGTTCGCTCCACAGATCATTCATACGAAGTCGCTGATCGGTATTTTTCTACCGAAAGGGTAACCGTATGTACGGATACACCGTACAGCCCCCGATCACACAACAGCGTACTCGCCTCCATTGGGAGCCTCTGTTGATCAACCAACATTAGGGGGAGGAATGAGGAGGCGCACTTAACGTTTCTCGAAATGTGTGCCTGCCCACGCCTTCCTGCGCAACCGGAGAAGCACCAGTGTTCGAGTTCCATGCACAAATCAAGAAGGGCAACAAAGGTAGCGCCGCCGAGCACTGCCGGTACGATGCCCGCATGGGCAAGTGGGCTGCGCAAGATGACCTGCTCGCTTTTGCCTTCGGCAACATGCCCGAGTGGAGCCGGGACCATCCCTTAACGTTCTGGAAGTACGCTGACGAGTGGGAGCGCAACGGCGGCGCCGCCTATCGAGAGTGGATCATTGCCCTCCCCAACCAGCTGAGCATCGAGACCAACATCGCCTTGATGAAGGAGATCGCGCAGGCTGTTGTCGGGCCGCGCCCGTGGCAGGCCGCCCTGCATGGCCCAGAAGCAGAACTTGGCGGGTGCATCAATCTCCACTGCCATCTGATGTACTCCGATCGCCCTGACGACGGCACTGCACGTCCTGCCGATCGCTACTTCACCCGTTACAACCCTGCCCATCCCGAGCGTGGCGGCTGCAGGAAGCTCAGTGGCGGCAAGACACCGTTCGAGATGAGCCAGGATCTCGTCGCATCTAGGATGACGATCTGCACGATCATCAATCGCTATCTGGCCGAAGCAGGCTTATCGTGGCAGGTCGATCACCGCAGTTTCAGAGCACGCGGCATCGATCGCAAGGCCGAGACGCATCTGGGCAAGGCGCAGATCAGGCACATGAGCCAAGCACAACGAGATGAGTACGTTGCTAACCGCCAATCCTCCCACAGCTTATAAGGCTCAGCTATGCGCTGCGCTTTCATCAGCCAGCTCGGGCCAGCGACTTTTGCTAGCAAGAACTTAAGCTGCAACCGTCGTAATAGGCCCGAAAAAAACGCCAGATCAAGGCTTCATAACGTAAATCCTATCCAATTTTCCTGGCGATCTTCTGTTGGCATTTCTACAGAACTAGAGCCAGAGAGCGTAGGCAAGAACACGCGAAGAGGTCCATTGGCAGAGCTATTGACGCTTTCATTGCGCTTAGCGTTCTCGGCCACCAGCCCTACTTCACCTTGATAGCGTCTGGAAAAAAAATGGCTCGGTGTCAGTACTACGCAAAGGGAGCAGATGCTCCCTTTGCGTAGTAAGGCAGGCACAGATCAGGAGGATGGCTGCACCTGCAGCCACTTCCCTCCATGAAAGACGTACAAGCTTTCCTCCTCCGTCGAGGGGCAGCAGGCCGGATCATCTGGCCCTGGGACAAGCAACGTCACATGCACCGTGCCTTCCTTCAAGCTCATCTTCTGGGCTGCGACCCCGAAGCCAGAGACCAACGTCGTGCCGGCCAGCTGCAACTGAGAACCTTCCTTGCGTTGGAATGCCGCCAGATAACTGCCCGCACCGTTGCCGTTTCCGCTGCCCTCTAAAGTGTAAAGGGCCACCACTTCTGGCTTGCCATCCCCGGTCAGATCGCCTTCGATCAGTTTCCTCGCGTCCTTGTACTCGGTAGCTCCATCCGCCTTCTTCGCCTCCTGGGCGATGGCAGCATTGATGACCTCAGCGTCCGGCGTGATCTGGAAAGCTTCTTGCGGAGGCGCCTTCTCTGCCTCGGCTTTTGCGCCCTTGGCGGCATCGCACTGGATAGCTTCGGCCTCAGCTTGCTTGGTGCCCGCCGGAACCTCGCAACCAGCGAGATTGAGCTCTCCGGCTTTCGCTACCTCATCTGCTTTGCCACACCCCGATACGGCTAGCGCGGCTAGCAGGATCATCGCGGACCGGTAAATCTGCTTCATCTTCATTTCCTTATCGCGTCCTGCCATGTTGTGCGGCATTGGCCAATTGATCGATGAAGTCCGGGGGTGTGGACCCACGGACTGAATTGCGGAAAATCCCTCTTCTCCGTAGTGCGCCTGTAGCTTCTCGAAAGCGCGTTCGCAGACAGACTCGTTCCCTCTACAATTGGCACAGCTGCCAATGAATTCGCTGCGTACCTGGTCGGCCCTGCTGATGCTTGGAGCATGCATCAGCAAGGTAGCCAGAACGCTTGCACTGCGAGAGCAGCAGCCGGTCAGCAGCAGATGGCTCTAGGTTGCCATCTGGATGGTTTTGCGCGAGCAGCCGCCAGTCGATCCTAAAAGATCGGGCCGAGCATCGACTTTTCATAAGACAAGAGCGTCTGAGAGTCGCCTTGGTCCGTTTCTACTCGGTAGCGGAAGCTGCGTTCGCGGCCTGGCTGGTAGTCGTAACTGATGCTGGCTTCGCATTCGTAGACATCTGTGTCCTTGTCATAACTCAGGACGCGGATTTTGGATACCTCGTAGTTGTCCGGAATTTTCCGGAAGGCCTCAACGTTAAACATGTCCATGTACTTCTTGGCTTCCGCGCTGCTCTCGTACCAAGTCACGCGCTTCTCCACCGCCTTGACGATCACGTCATGGATCAGGTCCATGGTCTTGCTATCACCACAGTCAGGCGTGCCACCGACACAACCCGACAATAGAACAGACACCAGCACCATGCTGGCTGAGACGATTCCCTTCATTTGATTCCCCTGTGTTTGGTAGGTGACCGAGTTGGACATAGGACGATCGGGCTAACCCAGACATCGCCAAATGCTAATCTTAGTATGTCGAATAGTAGTATTCAAACCCAGACCATCTCGCGATGGCTCGGGCAGCTCACGAAACTCGGTTGGTCACCGTCTTTGCTGGCAACGTCCGGCGATTGAGGAAAGAGCGCGGGCTGTCGCAGGAAGACCTTGCCGAGGCAGCCGGCGTCCACAGGACCTACATCGGTATGCTCGAGCGGGGCGAGAAGAATGTGACGATCTACAACATCGAGCGCATCGCACTGGCGCTTCGGGTTCGCCCCGGGTCACTTCTCGACTGACAGCAATCCTGTGGCCGGCCCTTCAGGGCTCGGCCACTGAACGTGGAACAAGACGAGTCGATTTACGGCGCGCTGTGCCGAGACCGACCCCAGAGCGGATGTCAGCCCTATACCCATCCCCGGATAGCCATCGAAACCGCCTGGTGAGCCGTGACCACGAAATGGTCCAGCAGCCGGATCTCCACCAACTGCAAGACTGTCTTCAACTGGACCGTGACCGCCCGGTCGGCTGCTGAAGGCTCAGTATGGCCACTCGGGTGGTTGTGAGCGACGATGACTGCCGCAGCGTTCAAAGCCAGCGCGCGCTGGACCACGATGCGCGGATGCACCTCCGCACCCTCCACGGACCCGGAGAACAGACGCTCTACCCCGATTAGCCTGTGCTGGTTGTCGAGGAAGGCAACCTCGAAGTGCTCCCGTATCTCACCGCCCAACCGCAGCCGGAAGAAGGCGCCGCACTTGGAGACGTCACCGAGTCGTGGCCCTGGTTCGCAGGCACGCTGCTCGAGGATGCGCAGGGCTCGTGCGACGATCTTGTCATCCCGTGCCCGGATAACCTCCTGCGATGGCGATGGCCGGCCATCAGACGGCGCACATGTGCGTGTCCCGGCCTGCATCACGCCACCATCCCCAGCACTTCGTCCCAAGCGCGCTGTTTGATCTTGGCTCCCTGCCCAAACCAGGCCGCATCCCGGCGATGATCATCACTTCGAGCACGCCGATGATGATCAACGTGCTCGGTGATGGCATTGAGCAGACCCCAAGCCGTTGCTCGGCTGGAAGCAAGCCTGGATCCTCGCCCATCTCCCTCATACAGCGCGCGCACTTTGGCCACCGCCTGTTCGTTGACCACCTGAGCCGCGTTGGGGGTGGCATAGGTCAACACACGGCGCAGTAGGACCTCTGCGGCATCTGGGTCTACCGGGGATTCGCACAGAGCCTTCATTCGTTCTACGAAGCCGCCCCAGGCTAAAACCGCAATGCCGAGCTGTCGCTTCACGAGGTCCGGATCGAAGTGGCTTCGGTGCGGCACCTTGATGGCGCCGCCACTGTCTCCCAAGGCAACCGCCAGGGTGTTGTTGCAGACCACCCTGATGGAGGTGAATTGCGCTGTTGTGGCCAGCGTCCCATCACAGGCAGTGGCCAGGAGAAGATAGCCGTCCACTCTGTCCCTCCCCCGAAGCACGGTGCTTTGACCGGTTCGGGCCAGCGCCCAGAACTTGCGCCCTTCCCGCAGGACACCCGCCGTCTCGAGCTCAAATCCGTTGTACGCCGTCAGATCCCGGTAGAACTCCAGGATCTCCCCTGGCTGGACGACCTGGAAGCGCTTCGAAACCACTGCCAGAGGCGCTTTGGTGTCAGAGCGATAGAGGACCTTGTTCCCTGGAAACGCATTGATGGCTCCAACGTTCTCGCCGCCAGTGATGTATCGAACCTCGGATTCCTCGATCTTCCAGTCCATCCCAGCCTGTTCCTTCCATGTCTCGATGGGCTGCTGTCGAGCGAGCTGATTACCCAGCCCATGCCAGGGCTTTTGGCCGACATAGGCCATTGATTCCAGCAAGTGCATTGTCGATTCCTAATAGTTGAGGCCATAAATGCACAAGGCCCGGACGAGCCGGGCCTTGTGAGAGGTAACGTTGGTTGTACGGATCAGTGATCGAAGAAATCACTGCAGTTAGGGCAAGTCGCCGCCACCGTGCATTTGACGATGCCCGCCATGACGGCTGTGGCCACCACCATGATGCAGTAGATCAACTCGACCTTGCTCTTCATCATCGCATGTACATTCCAAGCTAGCACTGCAATGCGGAGCGCCGGACGCGAGGCAGGACACCCTGCTTCGTTTAGGTAATATGGGTCTGAAAATATTTTTGTTGCTGCACATGCAGCTCAAGGGACAATGAATTTCAGCACCCTGGTGATTTAGATTGGCAAAGTGAATGCCTTCGCATGACCGCTACACATATCGACATGTGGGCAAGATTTTAAAAAAATCAAAAAATAAACCCAAGAAGACCTGCGATTTGGTCGTAAGCACTTGAGTGTGGATTCTTGCCCCCATCCCCATCCATGGGTGGGGATGGGGGCCTGGACAACATGGCTAGGTTGAGGTTCTTTCAGGACAGAAGTCATTAGGGAGCCTCTGAACGACTCTTTTGCCGGCCTCCGATCAGTACCTGGGGCAGCCTCCTTAAACCTCAAACATTGATTTCCAGGATGAGCGACCGCCGCGATCAAGCGAAATCCCAGGTTCGCTTGCAACGCCGCAAGTTGTTCGAAGCTTTCTTAGGTCGACGGCCTGTTCTTGCTGTAGACGATCTTCTTGTTTCCTGCTTCGCAACTGCCGATGACCTTGCGTTCCTTGATGTCGGCGTTGTCGACGATCTCCAGCGTGTAGTCCTTGACGCCGAGGTGATCGATTTTGTCGGTAAGCATGGCCTTCAATTCATCGCAATTTCTGCCGGCTGCCAGCGTTGGCGAGGAAACGAGGGCGAGCAACATGAGGGCGAGAGTAGATTTCATGATCGTACCGATGGTCGAGGAGAGGAAGGGGGGACTTGGGGATGGAAGGTGCGGCGCGTCCGAGGTCTGATGCGAGGACGTCCTGGTCGCGTGGCAGTTGACGCCTGATGCAGGCGGGCTCGGCGTGAAACGAGTGTAGCAAGTCGGGCGTGGGACAAGGGCGCCAGCAGCATCCTGCTTGGTCGGTTGGCGCTCGGCGATCCGCCACGCGTAGGCGAGAGCGCACACGCGGGATGCTTGCATGTGCGCAGTCTAGCGATCGGCCCGGACGCCCAAGTCGTACATCAGCCGTTTTGTGTAGTTGAGCTGCCGCGTCTGGTTGGCGCCGCATGCGATTTCCTTGCCCTTGTCCGATGTTCCCAGTCGGGAGAACAGGATCGACGAGCCCGACCCGAGCGGGTCGAACAAACTCTACCGGTAGCCACCGTTGTTAAATTCGATCGACACATCGCCGTTCAAGAACGAGCGATAAGTGAACAGTCCCATCCGTGACTTCCCGCTTGAGAATTTTCGCCTCGTCCGGCACATCGTCCAACCCGCCGATCTTGACGAAACGGCGCATCGACACCGTGTCGTACAGGGCTTCTTCCGCCGATGGATCGCTCAGCGCATACCACTGCTGCAAGAAGTGGATGCGCAGCATCGTTTACAACCGATACGGCTGGCGCCCTGGCTGCCCCGACTTCGGGTATTACGGCCCGATCAGCGCCAATAGAGCCTTCCACGGCACCACCTGATCCATTTCGGCCAAGAACACCTCACGCCGTGTCCGCTTGCGCTTGCCGTTGTACTCCGCATCGCCGAAGGTCAGTTGCATCGTCGTCATCCCGTTGCGTCTGTGCGATTGTCGCAGGATCGGGGGGAATTGTTCAGAGTTTCCTTAAGCGTGACAGGCTCAATCTACTCAACATTTTTGCCATCGATCATCTTGTTTATCGCGAGATGGGACCTCGCGGTCGTACTGGAGGCGCCGTGCCAGGGGCTTGCGACGGGGGCACGGACCGCATCGCCGGCCTGAATTTCGGTGCGTAATCCGCCTTCGCATTTCGTCCACCCCACACCGAAGAGGACAACGAGGGTCTAACCGGCTAGGTGGAGGTGCCAGTTGGTGCGAGCGCTAGGCTCTAAGTTACGATGGCCCCAGCAGAACGGCCTTCGCCATCCTCCTGGAACGGGCTGCTTTGCGTCCTTGTGTCACGGAAAGACTTTAGGTGAGGCTCGAATGAGTAGGAAGGCCAATGCACCAGTTAGTCTTGTGAGTCAAATTCATGACCAGGGACGTCTGCATGTGCCTCTGACTAGGGCCTGTTAACACATCCGAAGCCCATCAACGGTCAGCACAAAGCTGAGGAAGCCAAGGAATATGACGTCCAGCTTCTCAAAGCGTGTGAAAATCCGGCGGTAGCCCTTCAGGCGAAGGAAGATTCGCTCCACTTCGTTGCTTCGCTTCTACATTTCCCGGTCGTAGTCCCAAGGATCGACCCGATTGGACTTGGGTGGGACCACCGGCACGAAGCCAAGATCGAGCGCCAACTGGCGTGTTTCGTTGCGTTCGTAAGCACGGTCCATCAATAAATGAATCGGCCGCTCCACTGCCCCCAGATGTTCAAGCAACGTGTGGCCTGCAGGTACGTCATGCGCGTTACCAAGCGTCAGTCCGAATGTGACCACAAGGAGATTGGACGTGAATAAGCGTTTCACCGAAGAGCAGATCGTCCGCTTACTGCGCGAAGCGGGGGCCGGCATTGCCATCAAGGACATGTGCCGGCACCACCACCGCCCCCCCATCACCGTATCCACTATCTCCCCTTTGGGGACTGCGCTGCATCGGCACCTTAGCAAACTCGGTTAAGGTCATCACCATCACAGGCCCGCGGCTGGTCCTGATCTCCGCTGAGATCATCTTGGTACAGCGCCTGGCTTGTGCCGTACTTTGCGACCTACTTCTGGACCTGCGCTTCCAGAAGCCATAAACCGTTTGTTCGTTGCGAGGAGGGAGGGGGCAGTACGCATGCGCGTGCTGCCCCTAGAACGCCATCGACGACCCAGCCCAATTATTGGATCTGATAACGACTACTGGCATTTTGCGCCGCCCAAGATCTTGCTCCGCCCAGAACTCCAGCCTCTACGTCATGCGCCAAGCCGACGTCGAGATTCGCAGCACCGGTTTGAAACACGCCCATTGCATCGACCAACTGATTGACCTCAGCCAATACCGCACGCCGCACCGGACGTCGGGACGCAGTGATGGCCAGCGGATCCTTGGTGTAGTCAACGGCCAAAATCTCGGTCGACACAGAAGCCATCAAACGATTACTGCCTGAGGTACGGCTAGCCGATGCCGTGGTATTGCCAGCTTGCATCGGTGTCAGCAATGTTTCGAACTCCGCCGCTGAAATGCCGTGCCCACCATCTTCGGGCTGGATCATCCATAGAGCGTTGTTGCTACCCAGGAAGTGCTTGAGCACGCTCACCTGCTTATTGGCGTCGCCGTCCACTCGCACGATCAGGTCGTCGCCGTTGCGGTGGAAGCTCAGACGCGTCCGCTCGATACCAGCCATGAAGATGGAATCGCTGCCGCCACCGACACTCACGGTGTCCACGCCATTGCCCTCACGATAGGTGTAGACATCGTCACCCGTACCACCGAACAACAGGTCGTTGCCGTCCTCGCCAACGAGAGTGTCGTTGCCCGCGCCACCGTAGAGCATGTCGTTGCCCGATCCGCCGAAAGAACCGCTGCCACCCCACAGAAAATCATCGCCATCACCGCCTTCGATGCGGTCGTCACCGAGCATGCCAAATAGGGTGTCGTTGCCGGCCAGGCCGCGGAGCAGCTCCTTGCTTGTATTGCCGCTCAGCTGATCGTTCGCGGCGGTACCGGTCAGCACGCGCGCATAGTCGGCCGGATTGGCCTCGCCGTCACTGCTGGACACACGGGCATTGATCGCTGCGGTATCCAACTGGGTGCCGCTGCCGGGCTGCAGGACATCCAACGCGAAATCGCCGCCAAGGAAGTGGTTGGTCACACGCACACTGCTATTAGCGCCGCTGGCCAATGCAATCACCAGGTCATCCCCATCGCGGGTGAATCGTAGGTTGCTGACCGGTTGTCCATCCTGGAATTGCAGACGGTCGATACCGCCTCCGGTATTGTCAATCACATCGCGGCCGCTGCCGAACACATAGGTATCGTCGTTGGCGCCGCCCAGCATGAGGTCATCGCCATCCTCGCCGCGCAGTGTGTCGTTGCCAGCACCGCCCTCCAACGTGTCGTCACCGCTGCCGGTTCCATTGCCGCTGCCACCGGACAATGTGTCGTTGCCGGCACCACCTCGCAAGATATCGTTGCCGCCCATGCCCAACAAGGTGTCGTTGCCGCCCAGTCCGTCGATCAGATCCTTACCAGTCCCGCCAGTCAGTTGCTCTCCGGAGGCGGTGCCATTGATGGTCCGGTCGGGACTGCTGCTGTTGATCAGCTGTGCGATCTGCGTTGCGGTATAACGTGCGTTGCTGGCCTGCACGACATCCATGCCGGCATCACCGCCCAGGAAGTGGCCGCTGACGCGTGCCGCTGCGATCGTCGCGCCATCGATGTGCACCAGAAGGTCGTTGCCGTCGCGCTTGAACGACAGCCGGCTGCTGGCCACGCCATTCACCAGCAGGGTGTCGTTGCCGCCACCGGTATTGTTGATGATGTCGCTGCCAGAGCTGCCATCGATCACATAGGTATCGTCGCCGGCGCCGCCAATCAGCCGGTCATTGCCGGCGCCACCGGTCAGCTGGTCGTTACCACCGCGTCCGTTCAACGTGTCGTTACCGGCAAGGCCAAGCAGGGTATTGGCCGCTTCGCTGCCTTCGATGAGATTGTCCAGTGCGTTGCCCGTGGCTTGCCCACTGCCGGTCAAGCGCAGGTTCTCGACGTTGCCGGCTAACTGCACCTGCGAACCGGCGGAGCGCACGACGGTATCGATGCCCGCGTTGGCGGACTCGGTGACCCGGTCCGAATCGGTATCGACGTAGTAGGTATCGTCACCGCCGTAACCTTCCATGATGTCATTGCCCTGACCACCGTCGAGCACGTTATGGCCGCTATTGCCGTAGAGCCGATTGGCCGATGCGTTGCCGATCAGCGACAGGTTTCCTTGTCCATCCAGATAACCGTTCTCGACATTGGCTGAGAGCGTGGCAGACACCATGGCGTAGACCGTATCGGTCCCCTGGGCTGACAACTCCACCACGGTATCGCCGACGTCGTCGAGATAATAGGTATCGTTGCCAGCTCCGCCACGCATGTCGTCGGCACCGCTGCCGCCATCCAGCGTATTGTTCTGGCTGTTGCCAATCAGGGTCTGACGGCCGTCGCGTCCATAGGCTGCCTGGGCACTGCTGCCCTCGACCAATACAACGCGCTCGATATTCTCGTCTGCGGTATAGACAGACAGGCTGCTTTCGACAGTATCGGTGCCTTCTCCCTCCAGTTCGACGATAGTGGTCATGTCCTGACTATCCAAGACATAGGTGTCGTCGCCGGCCCCACCCCGCAGCACATCGCCGCCGCCATTGCCGGCGAGGCGATCGTTTCCGCCAAACCCCAACAGTTCTTCACGCTGCCAGGTACCGACAAGACTGTCGTCGCCTGCGGTTCCCTCGATCACCGCGACAGTGCGCAACTCCAGGTACATCGCGGTTGAGGCGCCGTGTTGATCGGTCGCGATCAGATTGAAGCCGAACCACTCCAAACCCAAGGGCGGCGTGCCGCTGATGGTACCGGTGGCGGAATCGATCTGCAGCCATTCTGGCCCATCCACCGCATAGGTGAGCGTGTCGTCTGCATCATCGACAAAGCTGCCGGCAGGAAGCGCCAAGCTGAAAGCCTGGCCTGTGCGAGGGCTGGCATCGTACTGGAACCAGTTGGCCACCGGCGGATCGTTGGTGATCTGCAGTTGCGCAAGATCGCCACGGCGAATGGTGCCGTCGGCGAACACGAACTCGTCGATGGTCCGCACCAGCACCAGCTCGCCGGGATTGTTCCAATCCTCGCGCCAATAACCCTCGATAATCAAGCGATCGTCGGCAGCGGTGCCAAGCTGGACGATCAGATCGAACCCGTCACGGGTCCAGGTCGCCTGTTCGGCGATGATGCCCTCACCGAAGATCACCCGATCAGTATCGCGACTTCCGTTGACGGAAATGATGCGGTCGGTACCGTCGCCAGCTTCATAAAAGAAGTTGTCGCTTCCTGCGCGCGTGCCGTAGGTCCTGCCGTCGCCGTTGAATCCGACCGTGCCGTACAGCACGTCGTTGCCGCGGCCACCGTGGATGTCCGCGCCGTACAGTGCCGCGTGGATGGTGTCGTCGCCCTCCTCGCCATACAGCGTGTCGGCCTCGTTGCTGTTGGTAGCAAGATTGAACTCTGTCAGGAAGTGGTTTCCGCGGATAATATCGTTGCCGGCTCCACCACGTATCTCGTTGGCATACATGTTGCCGGTGAGCACATTGTCGCCAAGGTCTCCCTGCAGATTGGCACGCAGCTCGATGGTGCCGTTAGGACCTTGAGTTCCAATGTTGTAGAGACGCAGATTCTCTACATTCGCATAGTCGGCCACCGAGACCCACATCGCCTGCGAGGTCAGCTCATCCCAGCCGGCGATGATCACCGTATCATTGCCGCCGCCGGCTTGTTCGATCACTTGGTCCTTCCGGGTGATCAAGTAGGTGTCGTTGCCCTCCAATCCAGCCAGCTGGTTCACCGCATCGACCAGATGGCCTTCGATGATGTTGTTGTCGCTGTTGCCGGTACCGCGGACGGCGTTTCCGGTCAAGCGCAGATTCTCAAGCTCCTGGCGTCCCTCGATCGAGTAGTCGATGCTTGCCTGCACAGTGTCACTGCTATCCGAGAATCCATTCTCGACGATCACATCGTCCAAGCTGTCGACGATAAAGGTATCGCGCGTGGCGCCACCGATCAGTGTGTCCTTGCCTCCGGCACCATCAAGGATGTATTCCTGTGTGTCGGAAATGCTGTTCGGCACTATCTGGATGACATTGTCCAGCGCATTGCCGGTAATTCGGTTGGGCGCACCAGGCCACCAATAGTTGGAGGGCGTAATCACAGCGTTCTCGATGTTCGCACCCAGGATCACGTCGTGGTAGTTGGAGTAGATCGTGTCAATACCTCCGTTTTCCAGCTCCTCTATCTCGCTGGAGTTGACGGTCGTTCTCCAGGAGGACCAGGAGAACGTGTGGTTGTAGTAGTACCTGTCGTCGCCACTACCACCAACGAAGCGGTCGATTGAACTGTCCACGCTGGCGTAGATCCGGTCGTTGCCCGCGCCGCCAAGCAAGATGTCCGCGCCTGCACCGTCGTACAGCGTGTCGTTGTCTTCGCCACCATCCAGGATGTCGTCGCCGTCCCCGCCCTGCAGCGTGTCGCTGCCGCCCATGCCGGACAACGTGTCGTTTCCGGCACCGCCATCCATGGAGTCCGGTGCGAAGGTACCGGTTTGCACGTCGTCGCCACTGGTGCCGCTCCACCACCGCGTCTGGAAGTTGGCAGCGGTGAACTCCACGCCATCGGCAAAAACAATGCGGTGATTGTTGTTGGCAAGGAAGCCTTCCAGCATCAATGCGTTGGAAACACCGGCATTGGACCAACCGCCGCTGGCGATCATGACGCCCAGCGTGGTTCCGCTGATCTGAAAGTTGGTGACCGCGTCGGAGTTCACCCCGACCATGCGGATCACGTCGCGCCCTGCATCGGCGGCATCGAGCCGACCGATCACGTCGTAACCGGATCCCAATGCCACGTGATAGGTATCGTCACCGCTTCCAGCGTCGACCAAATCCTCGGCCGCCATGCCATCGGCTACCAGATGAATGGTGTCGTTGCCATCGCCGCCCAGCAGCACGTCGCCGCCGCGTCCATCGGTCAGTGTGTCATCGCCAGCCCCGCCTTCGATGAGGTCGTCGCCGTCACCTCCGTCGATCGTGTCGTTGCCGTGCAGGCCGTACAGGCGTTCGTTGTCCTTGGTGCCATTCAAGGTATCCGCGTCGGTGCCACCACGGATCGGTGTTCCATACATGATGCCGGTGTCGAACTGGGAACGCGTCACCACCTTAAGGTCGTCGGTCTGGATCCGCAACGCCGTGGCGGCGGCGAAGTAGCCGACGACGCGAACGCTGTCGCCGCTCTCGAGCGAGACGACCAGATCCTGTCCCTCGCGGACATACCGCAGCTCGTCCACAGTGATGCCATCGAGAAAGTACAGCAGATCGGTGCTGCCCTGTTTCACCAGCACTGTATCGGTGCCGAACCCCCGGCGGAAACGATACTGGTTCTGGCCATCGCCGCCGTCGAGGGTATCGTTGCCAGCATCGCCGAGCAGGATGTCGTTGCCCTCGTCGCCTGAGAGGACATCGTCCCCCTCGCTCCCCTCCAGATAATCATTGCCGGCTCCGCCATGGACACGGTCGTTGCCCTGCGCAGCGGTGACATTGTCATTGCCATCCTCGGCAAGGATGACGTCGTTGCCTGCGCCACCGTAGACACTATCGTCGCCGATGCCGGCCTGGATCAGATCATCGCCATCGTCACCATCGATGGTGTCGTTGCCAGCCCCGCCGTAGATCGTATCGTTGCCAGCCTCGCCGTCGAGAATATCGTTGGAGTCGCCACCATCCAGAAGGTCGTTGCCGTCGCCGCCATTCAGAGTATCCGAGCCGACGCCACCACTGAGCTTGTCGCTGTCGCTGCCGCCATTCAAGAAGTCGTTGCCATCTCCACCATCGAGTACGTCACTGCCGGCTTCGCCGAACAGGCGGTCATTTCCGGTACCACCGGTGAGCCTGTCGTCGCCTTCGCCACCTTGCAACTCGTCGTATCCCGCGCCGCCGAGCAGAATGTCGTTGCCCTGCTGTCCCAGCAGGAGATCGTCACCGGATCCGCCATCGAGCAGGTCATCGTCATCGCCGCCAGCCATCTGGTCCGCACCGTCGCCGCCAAACAGCACGTCCTTGCCGGCCTGCCCGTGCAGTACATCGTCACCGACGCCGCCATCGAGCAGATCATCGCCATCGCCGCCCTGCAGTTCGTCGTTGCCGCTCTCGCCGAGCAGGCGATCCTGTCCCGTTCCGCCTGCCAGCAGATCGTCGTCGTCACCACCGGAAAGAATGTCATCGCCATCCTGCCCAACCAGCTGATCGTTGCCCGCGCCTCCGCGCAAAATGTCGTCGCCACCTGCGAGTTGGTCGGACTGCCCGTCACCCCAAAGCAGGTCGTTGCCGGCGCCGCCGTCAATCACGTCCGCGCCACCCTCTCCATACATTTCGTCCGTACCTTCGCCACCGTCCAGACGGTCGTTGCCGGTGCCGCCGGACAGCAGGTCATTGCCGTCGCCGCCAAAGACCACATCCTGCCCCGCGCTGCCGGAGATCACGTCGTCGCCGGTGCCGCCATCGAGCAAATCGCTGCCGGCACCGCCGATCAGCACGTCATCTCCCTCTTCGCCGTAGAGTGAAACGCCGATGGTATGAGTGTCACCGACGCCTCCCCCGAACGCGAACACGCCGTTTGTACCGGTAACACCATCGGGTTCAGCAGCACTGAAGTACTGCAGGGAATAGCGTGATGTGTCGATCCTTTGAAAACGGTAAGTCCAGCCAGCAACTCCTGACTTACCGCTGAAGTCGAAAGCATCCCCAAGTGTGAAAGTGGCGTAACCCACCAATCCCCCAGTCCCATCAGTAGTCATCTGCTTGGCGCCCTGCCAGCTGAAGTACGACTCGATGTCGCGCCAGACGTTGGTTTCGTCCATTGGCAACTCTGGCGACACCCGGAAGTTAAAGCCGAATGCATGCCTGGCGCTCAGGACGTCATCGCCCTTTCCGCCATAAGCGGTCGCCTCGTCGCCAAAACCGGAAACGAAATCATTACCGCCGCCTGCCAGGATCAGGTCACTGCCGCCATTGGCATTGATGATGTCGCTGCCCTCTCCACCCTCCAGCAGATCGGCGCCATCGCTGTAGGTTCCCAGGATCATGTCCCGCCCGGCACCTCCGACAAGATGGACCGGCGTGCTCGGTGCGGCGTCTAGATAGGGATTCAAATAGTCGGATTGGTCCGTGCCAACGGTTGGATCGCTCGGCGGCTGGCCCCCAGGAAGCAGGATACCGAACGTGCCGGGCGTCCAGTTTTCGACAATCGTGGTCCCGCCCGTGGTTCCCAGACGGATCACCAGTTGCTTGCTGTCGCCCGCCGAGGCCACCGTGACGCGAATATATCCGTCTGCGGCTTCCCAGGTGTTCTCTGAGGTGGCCACCAACCCGGCTGCCCAGTTGCTGTTGCCATCGATCTCCAGCAGGCCGATGCCGTCGGCGTCGGTGATGCGGTCGATATCGCCTGGCGCGCCTGCATAAAGCACATAGGTGTCCGTGCCCGCGCCGCCGCGCAGGAGGTCGCTACCGATGCCACCATCAAGGAGGTCATTGCCGTCCTCGCCGAATATCGTGTCGTTGCCGACGCCGCCACGCAGCACATCGTTACCGATTCCCCCGGCCAGGATATCGTCGCCCGCGCGGCCCTCCAATGTGTCGCTCCCGTCCATGCCGTACAGCACGTCGCCGGTGTCGGTACCGGCCAGCGTGTCGTTCTGGACGCTGCCATAGACCGCGGCGCCCTTGTCGGGGCCGGTGAAGATGCGCAAGGGGGCGCTCAGCGCCGCCATGAATTCGCGTACCTGATCCTGGTTGATCTCGCCGTCAGTGCTGTCCAGCCCCATGGCGACAAGGAACTCGGCCAGCGCAGCGGACGGATTAAGTAACGACAGCGGGTTGTCTTCCAGACTCTCGGTACCGACGCGTGCCAACCAGGCGGAGAAGATGTCAGGGTTATAGCCCAGCCGGTCGAACCAGGAGGCGGCCTTGCCGCTGCCGTCGCTGTTCTGCCAGACGGTCAGCGCCAGCCGGATTCCGGATGCGCTGTCGAAGGGCCAACGCCCGTTGCTGTCGAGCAAAACATCCCACAGTTCGTTCCGCTGGTCTTCGTCCAGCAGTTCGAATGGCGTGTTCATGGTCCAGGAGTCTGTGGGCAGGTTGAGGCTGAGGAAGACATCGCTGTGAAAGGCCCATGCCTCGTCGGCGGTGATCTCTCGCACCACGCTTCCGTCGTTGTCCCTAGCGATAATATCCAACTGTCCCAGGAAAGCTTCAGCCATTCGCCTTCTTACATCCTGGATGTCGGCAGAATCTACAGGGGTCCCCGCAGCGCCAGCAGTTTCTTCAAGAAATTCAAGCGCCGACAGCCCAGAAAACATGTTTCCACGCGCGACACCACTAGCAAGCCGTGAATAACGATGTCCGAATGTCGCTATGTAAGCATACATATCTTCGATCCGTCCCGCTTCCAGAAGTGCGCGGGCCTGGGACAGATTTTCTAGATTCATTTGGTTAACCATGATTAATTCCCTTTACTTCATGTTTTGAAGGACATTCGGCACGTATTTTCTTTAGATAGGAATGAATCGACGAGGTTATTTGCGGCCATTCCGGCAAGAGATTAGCGCGATAAGAGATCCTCACCTTCACTTGCGCCAGTCCCGGCTCCAGAACTAGCTGATTGCATAGAGAAGTCCAGCGCGGGGGATCGAATTTTTCGCCATGCAAGCATGTTATTAGTGTCGTTGGCTCCTGCCCAGCTTCCATCTGATCGGAGTACACAATAAAATTTGTTCTGTTCGGCAATGGGGTGCGAAGATGTCCAAACTTTAATTGCAACGTCGGATTTTCCCCGTATACCAGTGGGACGCCCCAAGGATAATCGGCAACCTCTCGATTTCGATAAAGCATGAAATCTCTCCTACCAGAGAGCGTGACCTTCTCAGTAGACGCAAGGCGGCTCATGCCGATTTCGATCCACTGGGAATTTCCCGTCGATCGACTATGATGCACGCGGTAATCCTCAGCGTTCTTTTCACTGAGCGGTTCCATCTCAGGCCAGCGCAGCCGTATGACCAGACTGCGCAATGGACGCTCACACTTGCCTTTCAGCTCCTTCGTGCCCGGCTCGGATTCGTAAAACAGGAGATCCTGTGCCGGTACACGAATGACGTTGGGGCCGATGGTACCGACCAGATCAGGACGATTGGCCTTGTCGGCGGAACTGGTCCTCGAACAAGCGGCAGCTAGCACCGAGAGAAGCAGCAGGACGCATCTTCCCATGAAGAATTTCATCTGCGAATGCTTGTATGCGGCATGTCGATTCAGCGTATTTTGCATTGTTCGCCCATGAGGCAAAGCATCTTTAGTGATCGCCTCATACATGAGCGAGTTCCTTTGCTTTCTGTTGTATTGAATATGGATTGACGATCTTCCGTAGAGCCGCCCGAGTGACGCGACAACCATCCAAGCCGGCAGCCAGCCGGTAATAACGACGACCGAATTCCCCAATAAAGGCATACATGTCTTCGATCCGATCCGCTTCCAGCAGTGCTCGGGCCTGAGTCAGATTTTCCAAATTCATAGTATCAACCATGATTAATTTCCTTTACTTCCTGTTTTGAAGGGCATTGAGCACGTGTTTTCTGCAAATAGGAATGAACCGCGGAGGTTATTTGCGGCCATTCCGGCAAGAGATTAGCGCGATAAGAAACTCTAACTTTCACTTGCGGAAAGCTTGGCTCAATGATCAACTGATCACATAAAGGCGTCCAGCGTGGCGGGTCATATTTTGCACCATGAGTGCAGTCGATTAATATATTTGAATCCTGCCCCTTCTCAATTTGATCGGAGTACACGATTGAATTGACTTCATGGGGCAAGGGGGTGCTCAGATGTGCAAATTTCAGACCTGCATCCGCGGAATAACCATAAGTGAGCGGAAGTCCATCCGGATAGCTTGAGACGATCCGTTTTCGATAGAGCAAGAAATCCCTCGTTCCAGAAAGCGTGACCTTCTCGGTAGGAGTGAGGCGAGTCATGCCAATTTCGATCCATTGAGAGTCGCCGACCGATTGCCGGTGATGAACTTGGTAGTTCTGGGCATTATTCTCATTAAGTGGCTCCATGCCCGGCCAGTGCAAACGAATGACCAGACTGCGCAATGGACGTTCACATTTGCCTTTCAGATCCTTCATGCCCGGCTCGGATTCGTAGAACAGAAGATCCCGTGCTGGCACACGAATGACGTTCGGGCCAATCGTGCCGACCAAGTCTGGACGGTTGGCCTTGTCGGTGGGGCTGGGGCTGGTCCTGGAGCAGGCGGCCGCGAGCACCGACAATAGCAATAGGACACACCCACGCATGACGGCCCCTATCTGGACGTGTGTGTATGCAGCACGACGCTTCGGACACGTTTGCAGTGCTTGCGCTTGTATCAAACAGTGCGCGCTTATGGTTTCAGACATGGCCAAGCTGTTCTTGGGTTTTCTGCTGTTAAAATATTAGGCAACCGCTTTTTGCAAGCACATGTAGACGGTAGAATTTTTAAAGGCCGTTCCGCCAAAGAATTCCACAATAAAAAATGCCGAGTATAGCTACGCCGGTGCAGTCCCCACATTGGCTTATCTCTCTCTCAAAGATTCTGACACATGCGTTCGCAAGGGACTCAACAAATAATCAATCACCCGCCGCTTGCCCGTCTTCACTTCCGCACTCAAGGTCATCCCGGCACTCATCCGCACCTTGACCCCATCGATCTCCAGCGTGCTGCCGTTCAATTTGATGCGCGCGGGAAATACCAGGCCCAGCTTTTCGTCCTGCGCGGCATCGTGGGAGACGCTGGCGACCGTGCCGGTCAGATAGCCGTAGCGGGTATAGGGGAAGCTATCGACCTTGACGGTGACCGGTTGACCCGGCCGCATGAAGCCGATGTCCTTGTTCAAGACGGTGACTTCGACCTCCAGTGCTTCTTCGGCCGGCACTACGACCAGTAACGGCTGTGCGGGCGTGACTACACCGCCTACGGTGTGGACGGCCAGCTGCTGGATGGTGCCGTCGACGGGCGCATGCAGGGCCATCAGCTTGTCGCGCTGGCCGGTCTTGGCGACGTCCTGGGTCAGCTGGCCGGCTTGCTCGCCTGCCTGGCGCAAGGCATCCAGTGCCTGCTGGCGTGTGTCGGTGACAAGCACGCGCAACTCTTCCTGCGCCGCACTGATCGCCGAGCGGATTTCCTGCAGGCGGTTGCGCTGGGTGGCGAGCTGGCTTTCTGCGGCGATGCGTTCCTGTTCGCGCAACAGGTAGTCATGGCGGCCGACGTACTTGCCTTCGACCAGGCGGCCGTAATCTTCTGCGCGCACTTTGGAGATGCGTGCGGATTCGGCCAGCGGTTGGATCGCGTCCTGAGTGGTCTGCAACTCGGCTTGGCGTTGGGCGATGCTGGCTTGCAGGTTATGCCGGCGCGCCTGGAATGCGTCGAACTGGCTGCTGACCAATTGCTGCTCGTTGGCCACGCGCTCGGCGGGGAGATCCGGAGCGGGATCCAGCTGCGGCGGCTGCCCGGTCGCAATGGCTGTTGCCAACGCTGCCTGCCGTAGCGCGGCCAGACGAGCATTGACCAGCGCGTCGCCGGCCTGGGCGAACTCGGCGCCGGTGGCGGTGGCATCGAGTTCGACCAGCAATTGGCCTTTCTTCACCGCCTGTCCGTCGCGTACCAGGATCCTGCGTACCACCGCGGTTTCTGCGGTCTGCACCACCTTGGTCCGCGAGTCGACCACGGTCTTGCCTGGTGCCACGGCGACGATATCGAGCTTGCCCAGGCACGCCCACAGCAGCGCGACACAGAAGAAGCCGATGATGATGCGCATGGTCCAGCGCGCGGTGGGCGAGACAGGCGTTTCGGTCAGCTCAAGGTGGGCGGGCAGGAACGCGCGCTCGTCGGCGCTGCGCGCGGGCGGGTCGAGCTGGCGGCGCACCGCCCAGGCCGATTTGAAGATCTTGAAATAGCGGAGAAAGAAATCGCGCCATCCCTGGAGCAGGTGCTTCATGGTGTCCCCTGTTGCAGTCTGTACAGATGCGCGTACTGGCCTTCCGGCCGGTCGACCAGCTCGGCATGCGAGCCGCTCTCGATGATGCGTCCCTTCTCCACCACAACGATGCGGTTGGCCTGCCGCACGGTAGACAGGCGATGGGCGATGATCAGCACGGTGCGTCCCTTGCAGATCGCACGCATATTGCTCATCACTGCGTGTTCCGATTCGTAATCCAGGGCGCTGGTGGCTTCGTCGAGAATCAGAATGCGCGGATCGCCGATCAGTGCGCGCGCGATCGCAATGCGCTGCCGCTGCCCACCGGACAGGCCGGTGCCGTGCTCGCCAACCTTGGTGTCGTAGCCTTCCGGCAGTTCCAGAATGAAGTCGTGGGCACCTGCCAGCTTGGCCGCATGGATCACCCGCTCCAGCGGCATGCCGGGATCGGTAAGGGCGATGTTTTCGCGCACGCTGCGGTTGAACAGGAAGTTTTCCTGCAGCACCACGCCCAGCTGACGGCGCAGCCAGGCCGGATCGGCCAGTGCCAGGTCCTGGCCATCGATCAGCACCCGCCCGCGCTCGGGCGTGTAGAGCCGCTGCACCAGCTTGGTCAGCGTGCTCTTGCCGGAGCCGGAACGGCCAACGATGCCGATGATTTCGCCTGGGCGAATGTCCAGCTCGATCCCGTTGAGCACCTCGGGCGCATCCGGCCGGTAGCGGAACGTGACCCGCTCGAATGTCACCTGCCCACGGATCGGCGGCAGTGCCAGGCGGCTGCCCGGCACCTCGGTGTGGGTATTGAGTATGTCGCCCAGCCGCTCGACCGAAATGCCGACCTGCTGGAAGTCCTGCCACAACTGAGCCAAGCGAATGATCGGCGCGGTGACCTGGCCGGACAACATGTTGAAGGCGATCAACTGGCCAATCGACAGCTTGCCTTCCATCACCAGCTTTGCGCCCCAGAACAGCACCGCCACGGCGGTGAGCTTCTGCACCAGTTGCACGCCTTGCTGGCCCAGCGTGGCGATGCGGGTGACGTTGAACCCGGCGCTGACATAGCCGGCCAGCTGGTTGTCCCAGGTGCGGGTCACGCGCGGATCCACCGCCATCGCCTTGACCGTGCCGATGCCGCTGACCGTCTCCACCAGGAAGGATTGGTTGTCTGCGCCGCGCGCGAACTTGTCGTTCAGGCGTTTGCGCAGCACCGGGGTGACCAGGCCCGAGATGGTCGCGTACAACGGCAGCGACAGCACCACGATCAAGGTCAGCCAACCGCTGTACCAGAACATCACCGACAGAAAGACCACCGTAAAGAATAGGTCCAGCACCGAGGTCAGCGCCTGTCCGGTCAGGAAGTTGCGGATGTTCTCCAGCTCGCGGACGCGCGCGATGGTGTCGCCGACCCGCCGCGATTCAAAATACGCCAGCGGCAGCGACAACACATGCCGGAACAGACGCGCACCCAGCTCCACATCGATCTTGCTGGTGGTGTGGGCGAAGACGTAGGTGCGCAATCCGGACAGCAGCACGTCGAACACCGCCATCGAGACCAGCCCGATCGCGATCACGTCCAGCGTGGTCAGGCCGTTGTGCACCAGCACCTTGTCCATCACCACCTGATAGAAAAGCGGTGTGATCAGCGCGAACAGCTGGATGAAGAACGAGACGATAAAGACCTCGAGCATCAGCTTGCGGTATTTGACCACTGCAGGAATGAACCAGCTGAAGTCGAACTTGGCCAGGTCGCCAAGCACCGAAGCCCGCGAGGCCACCTGCAGCAACCGCCCCTGGTAACGTGCTTCGAACTCGGCGGGCGAGATGGAGCGCGGCCGCTTTTCGACCAGATCGTGGATCAGGATCTGGTCCGCCCCGACCTTGGCGACGATAAACGCGTCGCCATCCGGCACCAGGGCCAGGGCCGGTAACGCCGCCATGCCGATCCGTACGGCCGGCTGGGCAACGACTTTGGCTTTTAGCCCCAGTTGCTTGGCTGCCAGCAGCAGCGTGGTTTCGTCGAACGGCTCGCCGCCTCGTCCGAACCCATGCGCCAGCTGCACCGCGTCCGCGGCAACGCCATGAAATTGCGCCAGCAGGACCAACCCCTGCAGCCCCAGATCCGGCCGGTCTTGCACCGACGAGCCGCCCTCGACTAACGAGAGCGACGCACTTCCCCCTGACATACGCGTTCCTTGCTGTCGAGCCCAAGCCGGGCTCAAGTGGTGGAATAGAATCAGGGGCCGTTAAGAAGCTGTCAACCGCCGGCGTCTCTGCTTTGCGATTGAGTCCTGAAGCACTAGAGCCACGTGCACGTCAACACTGAACCGCCCCGGGAACCCCGGAGGCTCCATTACTTGAGAAGATGGAGCCATGAGCAGAGCAAGCAAGTTTTCCC
>NZ_JAJGQG010000045.1:0-22887 GCF_020783795.1 Xanthomonas sp. NCPPB 1067 | reverse complement strand
AAGGAAGGCGAGCGCGATCCTGAAATGCATCAGACCAAGAAGGGCAACCAGTACTACTTCGGGATGAAGGCGCACATTGGGGTGGATGATGACTCTGGGCTGGTGCACCACGTGGAATGCACGGCGGCCAACGTGGCCGATATCACGCAAGCGCACAAGCTGCTACACGGCAAGGAAAACACGGTGTGCGGGGATAGCGGCTACACCGGGCTTGAGAAGCGCGATGAGATGAAGGGCAAGCGCAAGCTGCGCTACCTGATCGCGGAGAAGCGCTCGAAGCTGAAGCAGATCAAGAACAAGCGCGAACTGAAGTTGGCCAAGCGCTGGGAACACACCAAGGCCAGCCTGCGTGCGAAGGTGGAACATCCGTTTCGGGTGATCAAGCGCCAGTTTGGCTACACCAAGGTGCGCTATCGCGGCCTGGCCAAGAACACCGCGCAGGTGCTGACGCTGTTTGCGCTGTCGAATCTGTGGCTGACGCGCAAAGAGTTATTGCGTGCTGCGGGAAAGGTGTGCCTGTAATCCGGGCAATATCCCGCAAACGCGGCAAAAAACGGCAAAAATCGGGGATTTGAGCGCTCTCAGCGCGGCGGATGCGGCTTGCTTCGTCTTCCGGCCCCGTTGATCAGACCATCCCTAATGGTGCAGTTGACTGAAGCGATGGCCGTCATCCATCGTCGCGTGGTGAAATACCTGATTAGACAAATGAGACTGGCCTGCTCATCCGTTCGTCGCTGCATGGAAACACTCACGCTGGCCGCGTCCTCAGCGTTTGTGCGAAACCAGAGCCGCTGCAACCCATCACCTGTTGCTGGCCAATCAACGGCGTGGTCTGCGCCACCTGCGACCTGACGAGGCCCAACACGATGCCACATGCAGCGAAGGCAGCTACGCAGTCCCGGCACGCACTGGTGGTCATCATCCTCGCGCAACTGCTGGGAACCTCGCTGTGGTTCTCGGTCAACAGCGCGGCAGAGGATCTGATGCAGCAATGGAGTGCTAGCCCATCCAGCATCGGCATGCTGACCATCGCAACGCAGCTCGGCTTCATTAGCGGTACGCTGATCTTCGCATTGAGCGGACTGGCCGACCGCTTTGCTGCCCACAGGATCTTTGCAACGTGCGCGTTGCTCGGGGCCGTGTGCAACCTGAGCTTTGTGGTGTTCGCACACGATGTCGCGACCGGCGCGATCTGGCGCCTGCTGGTGGGCCTGTGCCTGTCCGGCATCTATCCGATCGGCATGAAACTGGTGGTCGGCTGGGCCCCACACAACGCAGGCAAGGCGCTGGCATGGCTGGTCGGCATGCTCACCCTGGGCACCGCATTGCCACAGGGCATCAAGGCAATAGGCAGCGCGATGCCATGGCAGATGCCGCTGCTGGTGGCTTCCGGCCTGGCGGCTGTGGCTGCAGTGATGATCCTGCGCTTGGGCCAGGGACACACGCAGCCGGGCAAAGCGGCCTCCAGACTCTCCTTCGGTGCGGTGCTTCAAGCGTTCTCGATCAAGGAGTTTCGCTCCGCAAGCTTGGGCTACTTCGGACATATGTGGGAGCTGTACGCGATGTGGACCTTGACGCCATTGCTGATCGCGCACGCCGATCTGGCAAGCCACCTCGGCCTCAGCACGGCGACAGTGGCGTTCTCGGTGATTGCCGCAGGTGCGCTCGGCTGCATCATCGGCGGCCAACTGAGTACCCGCCACGGCAACGCACGTGTCGCTGCTGCAGCGCTGGCGATGTCGGCCACCTGCTGCCTGATCTTCCCGCTCATCGCGTCGCACTCGGCTCATGCCGGAGTCGCGCTCATGTTGCTCTGGGGGGCCAGCGTGGTAGCGGACTCGCCGCAGTTCTCCGCACTTGCCGCAGGCGCCTGCCCGCGCGCCATTGTGGGCAGTGCCTTGTCCATGCAGAACGCGATCGGCTTTGCCATCACGGTGGTGGCCATCGGACTGACGACACAGCTCGTGGAGCATCTGGGCCTGGCCATCAGTTGGATCCTGCTGCCAGGCCCGCTGCTGGGCCTGCTCGCCCTGATGCCGCTGCTGCGCAAGCGCCGGCCTGTGGGGCCCGCTACGTAAAGCAGAGAGCCATGCAGGCCGGCATGGCTGCGTTACTGGCGACAGCAGCGCATCTATCACTGCATGTGCTCGCCATTCGGCCCGTCCGCCGGCTCCGAGGCACCCATTGCACGGATGTCGAAGCGGACATCAACGCGCGGCGCGTGCTCAAAGATCAGGGTCGCTGTCACGGGCTGGCCAACCTCAAATGGCACGTGCGGGGCAATAAACATCAGATGGATACCGCCCGGACCGAGCACCACATCCTGCCCCGCTGGCAGTGTTAGTCCATCGTCGAGGCGACGCATCTTCATCATTCCGCCGTCCATGCTCATTTCATGGATCTCCACCTGCGCGCTTGCCGACGACTCCACTGCAAGCAGACGGTCGGGCTTGGCCGCCTGGTTGTGCAAGGTGACATAGCCACCTGCCACCGGCGCGCCAGGCGGCGTTGCTCGCGACCAGGCATTCGTCGCCGCGACAGTGGCAGTTGCACTACTCGGTTCTGTCGTAACCGGTGGCTTCGCAGGTGTCGCATCATTGGCAGCAGATTGCTGCGCGGGCTGGCACGCAGCCAGACCAAAAACGGACAGTGCCATCAGGCACAACATACGTGTTTGCATTTTCTTCTCCTGTTGTCGATGCCAGCAATCTGCAAGAGCTGGTTCTGGTCATCGGTGGATTGGTCGGGAAATGGCGACACCGACTGCGCTCAATCCAGAGCGAGTACCTGCCGTATATCGTCAGCGGTCGAAGCGACCGATTGCTCATGCGCAAGGCCAACACGCAGCTTGCCGTCGCGATCAAACACAAAACTTCTGGTGGAGTGGTCGATGGTGTAGGTCTTGCCCATTGGCACCTTTGCGTAGACCACCTTTAGGTTGTCTGCCGCCACCCTGATCTCCCTTTCGCTACCGGTCAGACCGATGAACTCGGGATCGAACGCCTGGACGTAAGTCTTCAATACCTTAGGAACATCGCGCTGCGGGTCGAGCGTGGCAAACGCAAATTCCACCTGCGATGCCTGCGCGCCCAACGTGCGCTTGACTTGCGCCGCACGCGCCAACGTGGTCGGACACACATCCGGGCAATTGGTAAAGCCGAAAAACAGCACCAGCACCTTTCCGCGAAAGCTGCGCAGCGGCCGCGGCTTGCCATCGGCATCGTGCAGATAGAAATCCACTCCGCGCCCCATCGCACTGAGGTCCGCACCCTTGGGTGAAAACGACGACGGCCACTGACCGCAATCTGCGATGACACAGGCCACGCACAGCACCATCAGCACCGCTATCGAACTTTTCAAATGCACTGTTCTTTTCTGCATCCAGCAACTCCATGATTCATTGAAGGCGACATGCGCTGCCGCTGTTGTCATTGCGCATTACGATGCGCGTTCACCGACAGGTCGCCTGTGGACGCAGTCGCTAAGCCGTATAGTTTTCAGGCAACAAACTGTCTTGGCCATTACAGGCCGACTCGCCATGCGGCACGCGGCGCACGCCAGCGCTAGCCACGACCGGCTCACTGACAACCGCCCCCCCCCTGTTCGCTCGATGTGCCTGCGTCCCGATCGATAGAGCCAACGTCGGAACAAGCGTCACCATTGCCAGGCACGGCGTTGCAGCCGCATGAGGCGGCAAAAAAAACGATGTCATCTCGTTACTCCAGAACACAAACGCGCGCCCAGTGCTGAGCGGGTTGATTAAGTCACGTGTTCAGGCCAGCAACGGCGGACCGCGCGGCGCGTGCGCCCGCCATCGAGCAGTGGAGAGGCCGCTCGCAATGACGCGCTCGCCGGGCAAACTTGCCTGCACCAGCGCAAACATCACCAGCGCGACCAACATCCAGGTCAGCAAGCGTGCGGCGAGCACGCAATAGTCGCACGCGAAGCCAACGTGGCTGCCGGCTTGCTGCAGGTCGTGATGGATGTCTGGCCATGCAGCCAACGCACCTACCTTGACCTGCGCCGTGTTGGCCAAGCCAGGCGCTGTCATTGGATCGGACAGCGCGGGCTGCAGGGTGCCGCTGCGACAAAGCGCAACCTCGAGAAATCCCGAGGCATGACTCAACGCACGACTGACCACTGGCGCAAGCACCAGAAGCACCACGGCCAACCAAGCCAGGTGCCGCATCAGTTTGAGCAGGGGCGAAAGAAGTGGGAACACCTGCGAAGTGTAATGAAAAAAATGGGTGCCACCTGCGACGCTTCGTCGCAGTCACGCCATATAATTCACTAGTGAATAATTTAGATGCGCGGTTGAACGACATAAGCCTTGCTACGTGAAGGCAAGCCCTAAGATATGGCGGCGGTGGAATGCCGTCATCGGTCAACTTCCCATGCACCCAACCACTAACGGCTCAGGCATGCTGCAGATACTCCTGCGTGGAGTGCACTGCCGCATAGCCGAACTGAAATGCAGCCATCATGGCGGCATGCACCTGCGCTGCCGGAGCGGTAACGCCATCGAATGTCAGATCCATCGTGGCGCAGGCATCGTGCAGCACGGTCACCGAATATCCCAGATCTGCAGCAGCGCGCACGCATGCGTCCACGCACATATGGCTCATCGCTCCCACAATCACCACGTCCGTGATGCCGTGCTGCTGCAGTACCGGCTGAAGATCGGTGTCGCGAAAGGCGTTGACATGGTGCTTGACGATCACCGGTTCATCGGCCAGCGGCGCCACTGCCGACTGGGTCTCGGCACCGTGCGAGCCTGCGACGAAGACTGCCGCGTTTGCATCTGTCGCTTCGTGGCGCACATGGAATACCGGGATTCCGCTGCTGCGCGCATTGTCGAGAACCAAGGCAGCATTGCTGCTTGCCGATGCGATCCCTGACAGCGGCAGCTTTCCACTCGGAAGATAGTCGTTCTGCAGATCGATGACGATGATGCACTTGTTCATGCGTTTTCCCAGGTTGGCTGATCGCTGGTCAGCTTGACTGGCGCACGCCAGTCGGACCAGTGGCACTACCGACAGGATCGGGCCGGAACCGACATCTTGCAGAAAACCATGCAGAAATCGACCGCACGCAGCAAATACAACTCACACCTGAAGACGTTCGGTCGATTGCAGGATCAACCTTGCGCAGACAGGGTTTTACCTACTGCACCAGCGAAGCGGCGACGGTACTCGCCTGGCGACAGCCCGAGAATGCGCTTGAACACTTTCCGGAATGCGGCCGCGTCGTGGTAACCAACCTCCCACGCCACCGCATCAATGCTCATGGCGCCGGATTCCAGCAACGCCCTTCCTCGCCCGATGCGGATCCGTTGGCAATACTGCGTGCTGGTCATCCCGGTTGCCTTCTGGAAGCGACGCAGGAACGTGCGTTCTTCCAGCTCGGCGCGAGCGGCCAAGCTGGACAGTGCGATGTCCTGTGCATGCGTGTCCCGCAGCCAGTGCTGCACCTTCAGCACCGCAGCGTCGCCATGTGTCATGCGTGGCGAGAACAGACTGTAATAACGCTGTTCACGGCCTGGCGGATCGACTAGCAGCGTGCGCGCCGTTTCGAGCATGATGGCCGGCCCCAGCAAGCGATCTACCAGCCGCAGGCCGAGATCGGTCCAGGACATCAAGCCACCTGCAGACATCACATCGCCTTCGTCGATCAGCATCTCTTCCGAATCCACGCGAATGGAAGGAAAGTGCTGCTGCAGACGTTCTGTATGTAACCAATGCGTGGTGATGCGGCGCCCATCCATCAGCCCGGTGCGCGCCAGCAGGAAGGCGCCGGCGCAGACGGAACACACCACCGCGCCCTCGCGATGCTGCTCGCGCAGCCAATCGATCAGTGCGTCGTCACCGTCGCCATGCACGTCGGGGTTGTTGCCCAGACTCGGCGGCAGGATCACCGCAGACAGGTGCGATGAGATCTGTGCATCGCTTTCGAATAGCGATACCAGCGGGCCGCCCGGAATAGCTTGTTGCCAGTGCGTTACCTTCAAGGATGCCCCCGCGCCACGTCCCTTCGCTGCAAGGATCTGGTTGGCAACCGCGAACAGATCGGTCAGCCCCAGTACTGCGGCGAGTTGGGCGCCCGGGTACAGCACCACCGCGATTTCCAGGTTCCGCGTCGGGTTCATGGGTTCTCCATATGGCAAAACGGGCATTCAGCAATCGTCATTAGTGCAGTTGAAGTAACCGATCTGGGCCCCCCATGCTCCGCCGCCACATCCATCCACTCGCACTCGAAGGACGCTGCCAATGACGTACATCATCCATGGTGCCACCGGCGCACAGGGCGCCCCGGTGCTCAGCAAGCTGTTGAAGGCCGGCAAGCACGCGGTTGCTGCCGTGCGCAACAAGGAAGCGGCCGCAGGAACTGCCACTGTCCAGATCGACAACACCTCGGTGCAGTCGCTGACCGAGGCCTATCGTGGCGCAAAGGGTGTTTTCGTACACCTTCCCCAGGCACCTGAAGAAGTCCGTGTAGCGCACGCACACGCGATGGTGCAGGCCATCGGCGCGGCACAGCCCGAACGCGTGCTGATTTCGACCAGCGGCAACATCGTCGATGACCCCAGCAATCCACTCCAGGCCAGCCCCAGCGCGGCCATCGCCATTCTGATCGATGGCGTGCAACGCAGCGGCGTTTCCAGTGCGGTACTGGCCCCGCGCCTATTCCTGGAGAATCTGCTGCTCCCGCTGGTGATTGATGGCGTGCGCGCCGACGGCGTGCTTGCCTATCCGATCAGGGCAGACTTTGCCGCGTCCTGGTGTTCGCATCTGGATGTCGCCGAAGTGGCGGCACAGCTTTTCGATGCACCGACGGTGACCGGATTGGTGGGGATCGGCCAGACACCCGCGCTTGTGGGAGCAGATCTCGCCTCGGCGATGCAAAGCCACCTCGGGCGCGATGTGCGGTTCAGCAGTCTGCCGCCGGAAGAATTCGGCAAACGCCTGGAGCCGTTGCTGGGCCCGGCCGCCATGGCGGTCGCAGGTTTTTACCAGGCATTGTGGCAAACGCCGCAGAACACCATCGACCCATCCACCAGCGCCCAGCATCTGCTCGGCCTCACGCCCCTCACCACCACGCAGTGGCTGACGGCAATCTCGCTGCGCTGACGGTGTGTGCCGGTGCCCGCAACCTGCGCGGCACCTGCATTTTGTGCCCTACCGCCTTTGCTGCGCACAGCTACGACAGACGCACAGATCTGCATCTGCAGGTCTGTGCGTTGATGGCATGTATGACTGCCTGGTAACGCCGGTTGCTCAGAATCGATGGTTGAGCGTCAACTCCGCGCGCCGGTCGGCCGCGTACAACCACATGGTATCGGTGTAGTAGGCGGTGCTGAAGTACGCCTTGTCGAAGAGATTGAACACGCGTGCGGTGATCCTGGTGGCCGGCCGTACATCCCAGCTCAACGACAGATCGGTGGTGCTATAGCCGGGTAACTCGAGCGCATTGGCATTATCTGCATGGCGCTTGCCGACATAACGCGCGCCTGCGGCCACCGTCCAGTCGGGCTGAAAATTCCAGCTCACCCACAGATTGGCCAGACGCTCTGCGACATTGGGCGGCACGTTGCCTGCGCGGGACACCGCCCGTCCTGCAACTGATTCGGTGAAATCGTCGAACTCCGCCCGTAACACGGTCGCGTTGGCGTCGATCTGCCACTGCTCGGCCCATGCCAGCGAAAGCGAGGCCTCCACACCACGGGAGGATTGGGAACCGATCTGCAGATTCACGCTCGGGTCGGCAGGATCGCGGGTGACCAGATCCGATTTGCGGATGCGGTAGGCGGCCAGCGTCCATTCGCCTGCACCTTGCCAGAAGCGCTGCTTCAGCCCGATTTCCGTCTGTCGCCCCTTCGCCATATCGAAGGTGCTGTCGGCAGGACCGAGCATCAGCAAGGCACCTACCGGGTCGGCCGCTTGAGCGTACTGCGCATACACCGAAAGATCGGCGGTGATGGTATAGACCGTGCCCAAGCGCCAGCCAATGCTCGAATAGTCTGTGCTGAACGCCTGCGTATGGGTGATCAGATTCTGGCGCTCGATGCGCGCACTGTCATACCGAAGCCCTGCAAGCACCGACCAGGCGGAGGTCAGCGAAAGATGGTCTTCCATGAACAACGCCACCTGATCGGCGGTGTTGCGATAGCGCGGAATGGTGGGAATTTCGCTGCGGAACGCGCCCGGTATCGGGCGATAGGGATCCACCGGGCCGGAACTGCCGGCATAGGTGTTGTTGGTATGTTCGAAGCGCCCGTGATTGGCGTCGAAGCCGATCGAGTAGGCGTTCTCCATTGCGCCAAGGCGGCCTTTCAGCACCAGGCTGGAGGTGATGCCCGTCTGCCGCTGATCGTGGTTGATGGCGGTATTGTCGGATCGATCGATCAGCGCGGTTGCCGTGTTGTAGACGTAGCTTTCTGCATTACGCCAATCGCGATCGCTGGCGACGTGGTAGAGCCGGCTGGTCACTGTGACAGCGTCGTTCGGGCTCCACACCGCGTCCAGTTGCGTCCATTGGTCCTTGAAGCGGATGACCGCATCGTCCACGTTGTAGTTCTTGTGCCGCAGGGCATCCAGCACCCGGCCTTCGACGAGCGGAGTTCCGAAGTACCGCATCGGCTTCTGGTAACCGTAGGCGTAATTCAAGGTCAGGCTCCACTCCGCAGTGGGATCCCAGCGCAGTGCCCCGGAAAACGTCGCATCGCTGGAACGGCCGCGGTCAACCCATCCACCGGTGTAGTTTCCGCTGGCATCCACCCGATAGGACAGCCGATCATTGATTGCGCCGCCGCTGCCCACCGCCAGCCTGGCGGTGTCCTGGGTCCCGACCGTGGCTTGCAGCTCGTTCTGGATGCCGCCTTGCGTGGGCTTTTTCGGCACGATGTTGATGAGACCGCCGATCGCGCCCTCGCCGTAGATGACCGATGCCGGCCCCCTGAGCACTTCGATGCGCTCGATGGACCAGGTATCGAAGGGGAACGTGACGCCCACACCGCCATATTGGCGTAGCCCGTCGTAGAGCCGCATCACCGACGCACTGTCGGTAAAACCGCGCGTGGACAACGCGCTCAGCCCGTTACCCGGATGCGGCATCGCACTGATCGCCCCGGCCCGGCTGATGGCATCGGTGACAGTGGTGTCGCCACGCGCCTGCAATTGCGCGCGGTCGATCACCTCCAGGCTGGCCGGCGTCTGGAAGGGCGTCAGGCCAAGATTGGAACCCGTCGATGCGGGTTGATCCGTGCCAATGCCGTTGACGCGGACAGCCGACAGATTGACGGCAGCATCGACAGACAGCGCTGCGGGACGATCGCGCGCGGCACTGTCTGCCGGCGCGGAAATGGACACGATGGCCGCTTGAGCCGTGAAAGACGACAAGGCAATCGCCAACGCGATTGCCAGACGCGACGGCAGCGCCGGCGTCGTTGAAAAGACATGCATGGAAACCCCATAACGCAAGAGTGCGCGACAACCGGACGGCATGCGCCCGGTCGGACCGGATGAGTGTCAGATCACCGACAGCACCGGAGGACCGCGCGCGGCATGCGCAGGCCAGATCGTGCAGACAGGTACTGGCGTGCGACCGGGTGCTGGCGACAGGCGGGCAACCCGGAGCAGCGGCAGCGACAGCAGTGCAACCACGAACAACAGCAGTTGCGCGGCCAGCAAACAGTAATCGCAGGCCATCTCGGCATGATCGCCGGGCAGATCGCCACCATCCAGACCCGCGCGCCCCAAGGCCGTCGGCAGCGTGTGGCCTGCCTGCGTCTTTGCAACTGCCATCGTCTCTAGATCGACCAATTGCAGACCTTGCCCGGTGCATAGCGCACCAAGCAGCACGCCCGGGTCACCCTGCTGAGAGAACTGCACCCAGCGACTGACCACCGGAGCCACCGCCATCAGCAACGCGCCCATCAGAGCGAATCGGTGCATGACCTGCAGAAAGTGGCGGCGACGCAGCATGGCGCGCAGTCTAGACGGTCCTGGTCAGATTTAAGGTGTGCTGACGAAAGGCAACGATCGCTGCCTCGTCCGTCGAGGCGCTCCCGTGTATGACCTGGCCCATCGTGCTTCCTTCCATTCAAGGGAAAATAAAGCACCATCAAAACCTGGGATCAAACATCTAAGTACTAGGGTGCTGCAGAGCCTGCGACAAACAGTCGCAGCTAGTCAGCGCCGAGACGTTTGCTTCCTGACATCCTTTGTAGATCCCTTAGAATCGACGCCTTGCGTGCTCTTGTCCTCTATCGCTGGCTTTACGCTTGGGCATGCCTAGCCATGCTTCTTGTCGTGATCGCGCCGCTGATCAGCCGCGCGATTGCGCACCCGATGGCAGGTTCCGTGCATTCACCGGTTGCTCACGCAGGGCATCACCTGGAAATGGACCCGGCAACACTCCAGCCGGCCAACGCGTACCAGATGCACCACGACATGGGTCATAGCATGGACCACGCCGTGCCGATGATGCCGGATCCTATGGATGCAGTAGGTTCGGACACAGAGCCATCCGAGTCAGTCGCCCCCCACGCCGAGCATGAGATGGGCGCGGACTGCGAATACTGCCTGATTGCTGCCCGGATGATCAGCCTGCTGGTGGCTCTGCTGCTGTTGCTGACCACTTGGCGGGCAATCTTCCGTGCCTTGGTCGGCCTGACCGATACGCGGCGCATCCCTGCTACCGGAACGCTTGGCGCACGCGGACCGCCGCTCGCCTTCGCTCGCTGATCCAGCTCACGTCCTGAGGCGCATCGCGCCTGGCCGTTAATGCACGTCTACCTCGCCTCCCAATATGCCTAGGGACAGTGTGCGTGCAATTGGATGCTGCCCTCCCCCTCTGACATCCGGCGAACGTGCCGGCTCTTTCGCTTGTCTCGACTGCATGGTCGCGGCATCTAGATGGTGTGCCCGATTGACCCTGTGCAACACGCATGCATTTGGTCAACCCGTCTTCAGCGCGGTACAACATTCCGTATCGAAGGTCTATCAATGACGATCTCCAAGTTCGCATCCAGAAAGCTGCCTCCACAAAGCGCGCTCCTGTTATCCATCAGCGGATTCTGCGCGCCAGCAGCGTACGTTGAGGCCAGTAACCAGCTTCCAGCTGCCGAGGCTAGGACGCTGGACACATTGAATGTGCAAGGACAGCGCCAGCGTCTGCTGGACTCACCGGAAGCTGTCGGCAGCCGCTTGGCACTCACGCAGCGCGAAACGCCCGCGTCAGTCCAGGTCATCGACCAGAGCGACATCGCCACACACGGAGCACGCACCACTAGCGAAGTATTCGACATGGTCGCCGGCGCCATGGTTGGCAATGTCCCAGGTAATCCCGCCGTGGTCACGATGCGGGGATTCAGCGGCAACACGGTCTCTGTCTTGCACGACGGCGTGCGGCTGGGCACCTCGACCATCGTCACGCGAAACCTAGACACGTTCGGACTGGAGCGGGTTGAAGTGCTACGGGGGCCGGCCTCTGTGCTTTACGGCGAAGGCGCCCTAGGCGGGGCCATTAATCTGGTGAGCCGCAAGCCGCATCTGGACGCGACCTCAATGGAAGGAATGGTGGGCGTCGGCAGTTTCAACACATTGCGAAGCGGCTTCGACGTTAACAAGCCGCTGTCGGACAGCGTCGCCGTTCGCGGTTTCGTCAGCCGATTGCGCTCTGACAGCCTGGATGACATCGACAACAACCAGACGGATCTGTTGACGGTCGGCGGCAGCCTCCTATGGCGCCCCGGCACCGGCATGTCGATGCTGTTCTCCTTCGAGCACGCCGAGGACGACAGCACTGGCACCTATCAAGGCTCCCCGATGGTGCCAGCCAGCGTTGCCCAATCGCCGAGTCATGTCGTTCGAAGCACCAACGGCTTCGTGGTGGACAAGGCAACACGCCATGTGAACTACAACCCGTTGGGCGCAACCACCGGAGCCAACAGCGACCTGTTGCGCTGGCGCGTGGATCTTCCGCTCGGCGACAACTGGTCGCTGCAGAACGACCTCAGCTGGTACCAGGCCGATCGGGACTTCTTCTATTCCGACAACTGGATTTACAACCGCGCGACGGGGGAATTTTCCAGAACCGCTGAGCGGATCCAGCATGATCAGCGCTTCTGGAATGAACGGCTTACGCTGTCGTTCGACGGCCAGGTCGGTGGACGTCGTAACCGGTTCACTGCAGGGGTTGAATACAACGACACCGACTTTCACAACCCGCGACAGACCGGCGTGACCAAGTCGGTGTCGCCGATCGATCCGATACTTGGCGTGTTTCCGGATGGATCGGCTGGCAACTTCCCGGGGACGGGCAGCAATGTGATCTTCGACTCCCGTCTTCGCACCTCTGCCGTGTTTGCTGAGAACGCGCTCAACCTGACAAGCAGGTGGATGCTGCTCGCGGGCGCGCGCTTCGAGAACATCACGTTGTCGCGTGACATTCGCGATTTGAACACTGGCAGTAGCGAGTCATTCCGTCCCGATTACAGCCCCTTCTCCTGGCGGGTCGGAAGTGTGTTCGACCTGACCGCGGATGTGCAGATCTATGGGCAGTACTCCACTGCGGTGAGTCCCGTGTCTACCCTGCTGACCATGCGTCCGGCAGCCGGCGTGTTTGACCTCAGCGAGGGGACGTCGCTTGAAGCAGGCGTAAAGGCAAGCGTATGGAACAAGCGCGTTGAGTTGACTGCGGCGGCCTACAGAATCGAGCGGGACAATATCCTCACCCGCGCCCCCTTTAATCCGAGCATCAGCGTCCAAGGTGGCGAGCAGTCCTCCCGAGGCGTGGAGTTTTCTGCAGAGGTCCAAGTCACGCGGGGCTTGCGACTGGAACTGGCAGCTGCCTACGGAACCGCTCGCTACGACCGGCTTCTAGAGGCCGGTGGCGCTGACCGCAGTGGCAATCGACCAACCAATGTTCCCAACGGCACCGCAACCCTGGCAGCCAGCTACCGCTTATCGAGTGTTCCGCTTTCGATCGGGGCATCCGGTCGGACCGTTGGCGGTTTCTATACCGACAACGCCAACACCATCCATGTGCGTGGCCATACAAGCTTCGATGCGTGGGTCGGCTACGACTGGCAGCGAGTCTCGGCCGCAATGCGTGTGCGCAACCTCTCCGACGAGCTCTACGGCACGTATTCCGGATATCCGTCTACCCACATCTACCTTGGCCCGCCTCGCAGCGTTGAGCTGACCTTGCGCACGCGGTTCTGACATGGCCAAGAATATCCCTTCGAGCGCTGAAGTCGTCCCGCTTGCATCTGCCGGCAGTCGAGACCGGCACCGACTGTTCTGGCGTTGGCACCTGTATGCCGGCCTGTTCGTCGCTCCGTTTCTGTTGATGCTGGCAGTCACCGGTGCGATCTACCTGTTCAACGATGAACTGAACGATGCGATCTATCCGGAGCTGCGCTTCACCCAGGCGCCTTGGAAGGAGCGATCCTCGCTCGGGAGCATGATCAATGCAGCGGAAGCCTATGTTCCAAGAAGCACGGCAACGCGGATTGATGTCCCCACAGATCCGCGACGACCTGCCCAGATCTATCTGGATGTTGCCAACGCCCCCAGCCAGATCGCTTTTGTCGAACCGGGTAATGGTCAGGTGCTAGGGACGCTTGTGCCCTCCCGGACGTTGGTGGGTCTCGCCGACCGTCTCCATGGCTCGCTGATGCTTGGCACGCCAGGCAGCTATCTGATTGAGCTGGCGGCCTGTTGGGCGGTACTGCTCATTCTGAGCGGACTGTATTTGGGTTGGCCACGCGGTCAGGGACACGCTTTTTGGCATGGCATCGTGCCCAATGTGCGTGCCAAGGGACGCGCGTTCTGGAAATCGCTCCACGCAGCCACGGGTCTGTGGGTCTCGCTGCTGGTGCTCTTCCTGATTTTCACCGGCCTGCCCTGGGCATCGTTCTGGGGTGATTGGGTACGCAGTGGTGCCGAGGCGATTGATGCAGGCTACCCGCCGGTCTACCGCCGTTACGTTGCACCAGTTGCGCCCACGATCGGGACCGGGTTCAACGACGTCCCGTGGACGCTGCAGCATGCACCGATGCCGCCCGCTGAAGCGGACTCCGATCCTGCGCATTCGCATCACGGAACCCACGCCACTCCTACGCCTGGCGCCGCACGCTACTGGACCGACGCAGGCCTGGAGCGCGCGATCGCCCACGTCCGTGCTGCGGGCACGACCGATCCGCTGCGGGTGTTCCTGCCCAGCACGCAACGCGGCGCGCTGATGGCTTATACCTATCCGGACAGGCCCCAAGGGCAGGTCACTTTCCACTTCGACGAGCGGGGCGAACTGCTCGTGCGTGCCGGCTTCGATGACTACGGCGCCGCCGCCAAAGCCATTGAGATGGGCGTGCAGCTGCATATGGGCAACTACTTTGGGCGGGCGAACCAGGCCGTCATGCTGGCCGCCTGCATCGGCATCTTGTTGCTCTGTACATCGGGGATGGTGATGTGGTGGCGTCGCAAACCGGCGGGCCGAATCGGCTCGCCCGGATCTGGCAGCCGCACGCCGCTTCGCTGGCTGCTCGCCTTGGCAATCGCATCCGCCGTTCTGCTTCCCCTTCTGTTCCTGTCGCTTCTCGTTGTCTGGGCCTTCGATCGATGGATCAGACCACGATCGCGCCTGTTCCGATGGCTCGACTGAAGCACCGCACGTCTTTTTTACATCGCCCTTTGATAGGGCATTCCGGGAGCGTTGCTCCCTCTCTTGCTGGAGGAATGAATCATGAAACGACTCGCCCTCAGATCGCTGTGTGCGACCGCTCTGCTGATCACTGCCGGTATCGCGTCGGCGGCCGAGCCCGCGCAGGCGCCGTTCTCGCTGCCTGCCTTGCCCTATGCCAACAACGCCCTCGAACCAGCGATCGATGCTCGCACGATGGAGATCCACCACGACCGGCATCACAAGGCCTATGTGGACAATCTCAACGCCAAGGTGAAGGACTACCCCGCATTGGCCACCGTCTCGTTGGAAGATATACAGGCCAGCATGTCGCGCTACGACATCGCGGTGCGCAACAATGCTGGCGGTCATTACAACCACAGCCTGTTCTGGACGCTGATGGCGCCCCTGGGCAAAGGCGGCAGCCCGTCGCCGGCGCTGCAAACGAAACTCGTGGAGACCTTCGGTTCCCAGGAGGCGTTCCAGACCAAGTTCGCCGAGGCGGCTACCAAGGTATTCGGCTCGGGCTGGGCCTGGCTGATCCTCAAGCCGGATGGCTCGCTCGCCATCACCACTACGCCCAACCAGGACAACCCACTGATGGACGTGGTCACCGAGCGTGGCACCCCGCTGCTGGCGCTGGATGTCTGGGAGCACGCCTACTACTTGCATTACCAGAACAAGCGCGCCGACTACATCGAGGCGTGGTGGCCGGTGGTCAACTGGAAACAGGTCAATACCCGCTATGACGCCGCTACGGGCAAGCGCTGACCGTTCCTGCGTTCATGGTCGTGAGCCAGACATAACCATTGCGACGCACTTCAGCCGTTTGGCTGCTCGCCGAATGACTGCAGCCGCACCGCTTAAACCTGCTGGCTCACGACCACTTATCGCCAGATCCTCTCGACACCTCGAAGCCTGCCATGACCCCACAAGAGATCAGTGATGAATTCACGCTCTCTTGATATTAGTCCAGCAACAAGCGTTTCTCATAGCGAACTTCCGACCCTTTAACCCTCACTTGCTCTTTGAGCCTCATTTAGAGGCATACGCCCGATGTGACCTTCTCGCCGCATTGGCCTCCCGAATAGCTGGAAAATTCGGTTTCGGTTGGGGCATTTAGCTAGGCAGCGAAAGCCATCATTGTAGGCCCAGTCGTCCATCACCATCGAGTTTGGACTCACTGATGCTTTTTTTTCTAAATATGACGCTCCTTCCCTACGTTATGAATAGCGGCGGCGCTGGGTGAAGAGCTCGAATGACGCCAGATGATGTGAACTTGTGCATCAGCTAACGGTCGGCGCCTAAATACAATGACTTTAAACCTTGTCCCAATCTACCTCTTTCGACTTCTCCAAACTGGTTTCTCAACGAAATCTGCCCACTTCTGCATCATTACTTTCCGTTCGTGCATGTACTCGGCTTGGTTGTAACTCGCCCGGACTTTATTTCGTTCGGCATGAGCAAGCTGGCGCTCGATGACATCGGGACGAAAACCCATTTCATTCAGGAACGTCGATGCGGTTGCACGAAAGCCATGCGCGGAGAAGCCGATACTGTCTTTTCCATTGAATCCCATCCGTTCAAGCGCGCGATTCAGCGTGGTTGCCGTCATGGACTCTTTGGGCGTTCGGTAGTTTGGAAATAGGAAGCCACGAAAGCCAGTGTACGTCTGCAACTCCTTCAGAAGCTCCACAGCCTGCTTGGACAGTGGGACGATATGCGGCTCACGCATCTTCATGCGTTCTGCTGGTATCCGCCATATCGCCTGATCAAGATCGATTTCGGACCACTGCGCGTTACGCAGTTCAATCGTACGAACAAAGGTCAATAACATCAGACGCAAGGCGATGACCGTCGTGCGATAGCCACCATACTTTTCTAGTGTCGCACCGAAATGCACGATCTGCTCGCGCGACAGAGGCCTATGGTGTTCAACCTTGGGGCGATGAATCGCGCCCCTTAGGGCAGCTGCAGGATCATTGTCCGCGCGTAGCGTAGCTACCGCATAGCGAAAGATCGCTGACGACCATTGCCTGACCAGCAAGGCGACGGTGGAGGCTCCACGCTGCTCTACCCGCCTAATGATCTCAAGCAGGTGCGCTGCCGTTACGGTGCGAATCGGCAGCCTGCCGATGTAAGGAAAGACATCCGCGCTAAGGAAGTTTTCAACCTGGCGCTGATAGTACGGTGTCCAGCTTCCAGACTTCCTAGAAATCCATTCCTTCGCGATTGCCTCAAACGTATTGGCATTCGCGGCGTGGTTGGACAACCGCTCGGCTTGGCGGCTATGGGCCGGATGAAGACATTGCTTCACCAGCGCGCGCGCTTTGTCGTGCTCGGCGCGCGCAGTTGCCAGCGATATCTCCGGATACTCGCCCATGGCATAGACGTTTTCCTTGCCGGCGATACGGTAGCGATAGCGCCACAGCTTGGCCCCGGTGGGCCGCACCTCAAGGTAGAGACCTCCGCCGTCAGTCAACTTAGCTGGCTTGATGCCAGGCTTGGCAGTTCGGATTTTTGCGTCGGTCAACGACATGTGCGGGTATCGTCCAGTTGATACCCGCTACGATACCCGCAAATTCACTGGATTACGATGGATCTGGGCGGACCATACTGGACTGTGAAACGCCTGAAACCTATACATATCAAGGGATTCGAGAACCTCATTGGACACCCCCGTACAGCCATGCTAGTTATCGAGCATCAGCAGCATGGCAAGGGACTCATTGCGCGATCAGGAAGACCGCATAGATGTTTTCGGAAAGAAGGACGCTGCCGGCCTCCAGCGCATCGACCCGGGCCGCACCGAGTGCAGCCGCTGCCGGAGGAGGCGGGGAGCCCGGGGAGAGCGTGCGCGGCACCGGCCAGTGCCCCGCCTGCACGCCATAGGCGAAGTTCGGCGCGACATCGGAGATCGTGTAAAGCCCCTGGACACGCACGCCGTAGGCCTTGGCCAACTCCTCGGCAGACACGCGCGTCTGCGTGGCTGCTTCGCGCTTGAGTTGCGCGCGCACTTCGCCTTCCTTGCTGTAGGACGTCGTTATACCCGACAGTTCGACTTCGCTGCTCGTCTTCAGTTCGGCCAGGAACTGGCGCGCATCCTCGAGCGACGCGAAGGTACCGGCGATGCTGCGTTTGACTTCGCTGCCGTCGAACTTGCGATGGCCATCCTGCAGATAGCTGTAGCTGGGCTGGATCTGCAGCGACGAAGCATCGATGCTGTCTTTGCGCACGTGATGCGACTTCATCGCCGAGAGGATGTGTTCTGCCGATACCTGCACGCGCTTGCGCGCGACGTCTGGCTGCGCATCGACCGCGCGCAGAGCGATCGTCAGCGAAAATCGGTCGGGCATGACCGTACGATTGGCCTGCCCCTTCACCAACAAATGCGGCAGCGATGGTAGGCTGTTGACCTGCGCGAGCGCAAACATCGGCAATGCCGTGAGTACCACGAGCATCCAACGCATCAGTTGCTTCATCTGCCTTCTCCGTGGTGAATGATGCGCATGCTCACGGCACGCGGCACTGCAGCGCCGCCACATCCGCACACAAGCGATCGACCGCGTCTGCCTTAGTTGCCCACGAGGTGACGAAGCGAATCACCTGGCTGCCATCGGCGCGGACTTCCCAGCGCTCGAAGTCGTAGCGTTGCGCCAGCTGTGCAGCCTGTTGCGCACTGACGGCAATGAACTGCTGATTGGTCGGCGAGTCGCTGGTGAATTCCACGCCCGCGGCCAGCAGGCCGGCACGCAGGCGCTGCGCCATGGCGTTGGCGTGCGCGGCCAGTTCGAAGAACAAGCCGTCTTCGAACAAGGCTGCGAACTGCGCGCCCAGCACCATGCCCTTGGCCAACAGCGCGCCGCGCTGCTTGATCAGGTAGCGCAGATCCACCTGCAGCGCGGGATCGACGATGACCAGCGCTTCGCCGAGCAGTGCGCCGTTCTTGGTGCCGCCGATATAGAACGCGTCGGTCAAGGCGGCGATGCTGGGCAGGTCCAGGTCGTTGCCGTCGGCGGTCAATGCCGCGCCCAGGCGTGCGCCGTCCAGATACAGCAGCAGGTCGTGTGCGCGGCAGAACTGCGAGAGCGCCTGGAGTTCGGCACGCGTATAGATGGTGCCGCTTTCGGTGCTGTTGGAAATGTAGACCAGCCGCGGCTGCACCATGTGTTCGTTGCTGTGCACGGCTAGCACCGGCTGGATCAGTGCAGGCGTCAGCTTGTCGTACGGCGCTGGTACGGTCAGCACCTTGTGGCCAGTGGCTTCGATGGCACCGGTCTCGTGGGTGGCGATGTGGGCCGCCTCCACTGCGATGACTGCCTGATGCGGGCGCAGGAACGCACTGATGGCGATCAGATTGGTCTGCGTGCCGCCGACCAGCAGATGCACGTCTGCCTGCGGTTGCGCGATGGCGCTGCGGATCAGCGCAACCGCGCGCGCGCTGTGCCGATCGGTGCCATAGCCGGCGTTCTGCTCGGCGCTCGCCATCGCCATCGCCTGCAACAGACGCGGATGCGCGCCTTCGCTGTAGTCGTTGCGAAAACCGGTGCGCGCAGCGCTGCCCTGCCCGTCCATCACAGCCCCTTGGCCGCCTGGGCCACGGCGCGAAACAGCGCGCGGCCCTTGTTCATGGTTTCCTGCCATTCCAGGTCGGGATCGGAGTCGTAGACCACGCCACCGCCGGCCTGCACGTACAGGTAGCCGTCCTGGATCACTGCTGTGCGGATGGCGATGGCAGTGTCGGCATCGCCATGCCAGCCGATGTAGCCCACTGCGCCGGAATACACGTTGCGCTTGACCGGCTCCAGCTCGCGGATGATTTCCAGTGCGCGGATTTTCGGTGCGCCGCTGACGGTGCCGGCCGGAAAGGTCGCGCGCAGCACATCGCTGTAGGTCAGCCCGGCCTTGAGCGTACCGGTGACTTCGCTGACGATGTGCATGACGTGGCTATAGCGTTCGATCACGAACTGCTCGCCCACCTTGACCGTGCCCGGCTCGGCCACGCGTCCCACATCGTTGCGGCCCAGATCGATCAGCATCACGTGCTCGGCACGCTCCTTCGGGTCGGCCAGCAGCTCGGCTTCCAGCGCCTTGTCCAGCTCCGGTGTGGCCCCGCGCGGGCGGGTGCCGGCGATCGGGCGCACGGTGACCACGCCATCGCGCAGCCGCGCAAGGATCTCCGGCGAGGAACCGACCACCTGGGTGCCACCGACATCGAGGAAATACATGTACGGCGAAGGATTCAATGCACGCAATGCCCGGTACACGTCCACCGGGCGTGCGCGGAACGGCACGCGCAGGCGTTGCGAGGGCACGACCTGGAAGATGTCGCCGGCACGCACGTATTCCTGCGCCTTGCGCACCACCGCGTGGTATTGCTCGCGGGTGAACGAGGACCGGAAATCGGCTTCGTCGATCGCCTCGGAAATCTGCGCCTGCGGATAGCCGGCGCCACCCTGCCGCAGGCGGTGCGCCAGTTCGTCCAGGCGCCGATTGGCGCGTACGAAGGCCTGCGGCTGGCGCGGGTCGGCGTGCACGATCAGGTACAGCCGCCCCTTGAGGTTATCGAACACCGCCAGCTCTTCGGAGAGCATCAGCAGGATGTCCGGGGTGCCCAGCTCGTCGGGTTTGTCGCCGATACCCAGGCGCGGTTCGATGTACTGGATGCATTCGAAACCGAACCAGCCGACCAGCCCACCGGTGAAGCCAGGCAACCCGTCGAGCTGCGGCACCGAATGCTCGGCGCGCAGCGCTTCCACCTCGGCCAGCGGGTCGGCGACCTGTCGGCTGTCGATGACTTCGCCGTGTTCGCTGACCTCCAGCGTGTGGCCGCGGAAGCTGTACACGCGCCGTGCCGGCAAACCGATGATGGAGTAACGCCCGAAGCGCTCACCGCCTTCGACCGATTCGAACAGATAGGTGTAGGCGCCGTCTGCGAGCTTCAGATAGACCGACAGCGGCGTGTCCAGGTCGGACAGGACTTCGCGGATGACGGGGATGCGGGTATGGCCTTCAGCGGCTTGGCGCTGGAACTGCTCTGCAGTGATCAAGACGACTTTCCTTCCGGGACTCTGTGACGGGGCGGACGACGGCAACAGGCCACCATCGCCACCAGCGGCGAGCGGAAGAGAAGGAGCGTGGGGTCGTCAGGCGGGACACACGGCTACTGTAGCGCAACTGTTTGGCCGAGGGCAGCGGGTGAAGGCGAAAAGCGCTCGAGAGTGCGGAGTGGGTGCGGCCGGGAACGGCAGCATTGCCCGGCTCACCGAGCGGCGTGCCAGGTTTTTCAATTCCCGACTTACACCATCATCCCCTGAGCAGCGGGCACTCGGCGGGCAAGTGCATGCGCAACCGCGCCGGGACGCAGTCGATGCGGAACTGCAGCGACGTTTCCGGTTCGCCGTCCAGATTCAAGGTCAGTGGTTGGTGGGAGACGATCTCCAGCCACGGCACCCGGGCGCGCACGGCCACGCGTTCCAGCGCGGCCTGCTTGCCGCTGGTAACCAGGGTGCCGAGCGTGGCCGCCACCTCGCCGTTGAGCGCAGGCACGATGGTGACGTCGAGCAGGCCATCGTCGATCAGCGCATCCGGGCACAGTGCCTGGCCGCCGCCGGCCTGGCGCCCGTTGCCCAGGCCAAGTGCGATGAACTCGCCCTGCCATGCGAAGTCCGGCCCGCTGAAACGGGCGCCGATCGGCTCGATCCGTCCCAGCCGCGACATGCCGGTGATCAGGTAGGCCAGCCCGCCGAGCATCTTCTTCAGTCCCTCGTCGGTTTCCACGGTGACCTGGGTGCCGAAGCCGCCGCTGGCGACGTTGGCACACCAGTGCGGCCCGTGCGCGGTATCCAGCCGCAGCAGGTCGATTGCCTGCGCCGGGCGGTTGGCGATCAGGCTGAGCGCCTCGAAGGGTGCGATCGGCAATGCGGCGGCGGTGGCGAAGTCGTTGGCAGTGCCCAGCGGCACCAGGCCCAGCGAAGGCAGTATGGCCGCATCGCCGTCGTGGTGCGCAAGCGCGGCCGCCACTTCGCTCAAGGTGCCGTCCCCGCCAGCGGCCACCACGGTCTGCACGCCGTCGCGCACCGCTTCGGCGACATAGCGCTCGGCATCGCCCTCTTCCCAGGTCACCCGCACCTCCAGCCGGATGCCACGTTTGCGCAGGCTGCCCACCGCCTGCCGCAGCTCCTCGTTGTCGGTGGATTTGCCGTTGAGGATCAATCGCCAGTGGGACGGGACCATGCGCACTGCCGATACTGGAGATGAAGGTCCGCGCAGGCTAGCAGCGCAGCGATGCGGGAATCGTGAATACGCAGGCTGCTGCGGCTGTCATGCCGGCGTCATCGTCCACCCGGAACATGGAAGTCCATAGCAGGGACGAAGGGCGGAGGCAGGATCAGCCTCCAATCTTCCGAAGGCCGCTCCAATCGGGGCGGCTTTCTTTTGTGTGTCCGGAATCTCTAATGTGAAAGAGCTAGTTTGAAAGAAATCAGAGGGGTGACGGATGCTGCCCTCTCACATCCTTTGTATCGTGAAATCTCCAGCTTGGAGGACTTGAACCAATAACGGCTACCCCCATTGCAGCCAGCTCTGCTGGAGTCTAGGATGCTAACAGGACAACAAATGGGGTAGCGCAAGGATGCGAAACTGGATCATTTTCTTGCTTTGTGCAGGGCTTTCATTACCGCCTCTGGGTTCGCGAGCAGTTGAGGCCAGTAAGCCGATAAAAGTGAGTGAGGCGAAGCCGGTGCAGAACTCCGACCTCACGGTGATCAAAACTCTCGTGGCCACGCCCGAGGAGCAGATCGACCTAGCCACCGCCAAGTTGACCATTGATAGCGTGATCGACCCGACTGTCGATGCCAAGGCCGCGCTAGCGCAGCTCGATTCCCTAGCCTCTCGGGTAAAATCACGTTTCCCCAATGATGCTACTCGTCAGATCAAACTTGAGTTATTGGTAACCTCTCTGAGCCAGCCGGGGCCATGGAACGACTATCAACCTTTCAGCTACGACTTAGACGATCCTTTCGGCAAGGACATTCGTAACAAGCTGATCTCAACCTACCTGACGACGCGCAAAGGCAACTGTGTATCGATGCCGATCCTTTTGGTCATCCTGGGCCAAAAGCTCGGGCTAAGGAAACTCTGAACAACTCCGCCTGATCCTGCGACAATCGCACAGACGCAACGGGACGACGACGATGCAACTGA
>NZ_JAJGQG010000044.1:0-23508 GCF_020783795.1 Xanthomonas sp. NCPPB 1067 | reverse complement strand
CCGGGCCCCGGGTCCCGGGTCCCGGGTCCCGACAGACCCGTCGGTCCCCATCTTGATCATCATTTGCGGCTCCAGGCCTGTTGGGTATTGACGCCCAGGCGCTGCGCGGTGGCGCGCACGTGGGCGTGGGTGATGGCGACCGCCAGTGCATCGGCGGCGTCGGGCTGCAGCTTGCCTTTGAGGTTGAGCATGATGCCCACCATATGCTGGACCTGCACCTTGTCCGCGCTGCCCTTGCCGACCAGGGCCAGCTTGATTTCGGTGGCCGCGTACTCGTGCACCGGCAGCTCGCGCATGACCACGGCGCAGATCGCCGCACCGCGCGCGTGACCGAGCTTGAGTGCCGAATCGGCGCTCTTGCCCATGAACACCTTCTCGATCGCCACCTCGTCCGGCCGGTAGGTCTCGATGAGCTCGCCCAGCCCGTGCAGCAGCCGCTTGAGCCGCTGGGAGAAGTCGCCCTCGCCCAGCAGGACCAGCGGCGCATGGTGCACATGCAGGCTGCGACCGCCCGCGCCGATATCGATGATGCCGACGCCGGTCCGCTGTGAGCCGGGATCGATGCCGAGGATGCGGATGGTGCCGGGACCGGGGACCCGGGACCCGGGACCCGCAACAGCAGGCTCGGCGATGGCTTGGCTGTTGCCATCGCTCTTCCGGGTCCCCGGTCCCGGGCCCCGGGTCCCGATAGGAGTCATCGCGGACCTACGCTCCCGCGCCGAGCGAGGATTGGTCGACGTTCGAATACACGTCCTGCACGTCGTCCAGGTCTTCGAGCATGTCCAGCAGCTTGCGGACCTGCACGGCAGTGTCCCCGTCCACGGCGATATCGTTCTCGGCACGGAAGGTGATTTCGGCATGCGCCGGTTCCAGGCCGGCGGCGGCCAGGGCGTCCCTGACCTGGGCGAAGGCGTCCGGGGCGGTCAGCACGTCGATGGCGCCATCTTCCGGATACACCACCACGTCGTCGGCACCGGCCTCGATGGCGGCATCGGTGAGCGCGTCTTCGTCGACACCGGCGGCGAAGCTGAGCACGCCCAGGCGCTTGAACATGAAGGCCACCGAGCCCTCGGTGCCCATGTTGCCGCCGCATTTGCTGAAGGCATGACGGACATCGGCCACGGTGCGGACGCGGTTGTCGGTGAGGCAATCCACGATCACCGCCACGCCGCCGGGCGCGTAGCCTTCGTAGCGGATTTCTTCGTATTCCACCCCTTCCAGCTCGCCGGTGGATTTCTTGATGGCGCGTTCCATCACGTCCTTGGACATGTTGGACGACAGGCCCTTGTCCATTGCAGTGCGCAGGCGCGGATTGTTGGACGGATCGCCGCCGCCGGCGCGGGCAGCCACGCTGATCTCGCGGATGATCTTGGTGAACATCTTGCCGCGCTTGGCGTCGGAGGCGTTCTTGCGGCCTTCGATGGAGGGGCCTCTACCCATGGGTGATTCCAGACTGGCTTGGATGACAGGGCGCGGATTTTACCTGATTGCCTGCCCGCACCGGGGCAGCGCCGCTCAGTGCCGGAAACGACCGTGGCGCAGGAAGGCCAGCGCCTGGGCGGCGGCGGCCGGCGAGCGCAGCAGGCCGCCATGGCTGGCCTGCACCACGCAGTGGTCGCGCAGCCCGGGCAGGCGGGTTTCGGCCAGCGCCACGGTGCCGTCGGAGTCGCTGTCCAGCGGCGCCAGCCAGCGGCCGACGCCACGCGGGATGCAGCCGGCCACCTGACCGATCTCGGCCGCACCCTCCCACTGCGCGAAGCCCTGCTGCAGCAGCGCCGCGCTGCGGCCCATGGCCCAGACGCCACCGCGGCGGGCCAGGCCGCGTGCGGCGACGCTGCCACACAGCGGCGACCCGAGGCAGACCACCCGGCGCACCGGCAGGTCGGGCGCATCGCGCAGGGCCTGCAAGGCCATCAACCCGCCCAGGCTGTGGCAGACCAGCAATTGCGCGCCGCTGGCGCGCACGCGCGCGACCAGCTGCGGCACCGCCTGCACCGGACCACCCAGCACGCTGGCGTAGCCGAACAATGCCGGCGCCAGGCCTTCGCCACGCAGCCGGCGCGCCAACGGCAGCAACCAGTGCGCGGTATTCCAGATGCCATGCACCAACAGCACATCGGCGGTGGTGGTGGTCGATTGCTTGCGCGAGCTCCGCCGCGGAGTGGCTGCAATAGCCGAAGATGCGCTGGACGAAGGCATGGGGACCGGAGCGTGGCGCGCAGGCGTCGGGCAAGACGGACGCGGCGCAGGATCTGCAGTGTACGGGCGCCCGCTGCCGATGCGCGGACACAGCCGCATGAACCACGCCAACGCCCTATCCCGGCACCTCAGCCGGCGGCAGCGATCGGCCCGCGCCGCAGGATGAACTCGCGATCGACGATCTTGCCGACCGGGAAATCGTATTCGCCCACCTTCTCGAAACCGTAGCGCGCATAGAAGCGCTGCGCGCCGAAGTTTTCCGACCACACGCCGATCCACAGCGTGCGCGGGCCGTCGCGCTGCAGCCAGTCCAGCGCGGTTTCGAACAGCCGGCTGCCCCAGCCGCTGCTTTGATAGTCCTTGAGCAGATACAGGCGCTTGAGCTCCCCATCGCCCGGCCGCACGTCCTCGTGCGGCAACCCGCACGGACCGGCGGCGGCATGACCGACCAGCAGGTCGTCCATCTCCAGCAGCCAGATCGCAGAGTCCGCATGCGCCAGCACCACGCGGGCGCGTTCGACGGCATAGGTTTCCTGCAGGAAGCCCCGCAGATCTTCTTCCGGATACAGGTGCCCGAAGGTTTCGGTGAACGTCTGCGCCGCCAGCAGCGACAGCGCTTCGGCATCGTCCGGCGTGGCGCGGCGGATGCGGGTCATGCGGGCCTCTCATGCCGGATGGGCATGGCAGCTTCGCGCATGCGGCGTTGGTGGTGCAAGCGGGGATTCGGGAGTCGGGATTTGGGATTCGTAAGAGCGGCAAAGCGAAGCGGAAACCACGCCACCTGTCCTGCCCTGCAGGATGGCTTGCTGCCTGCTGCGTTCGATCAAGGCGCTGACGGCTTGGACTGGCAGCGCGTTACCGATGGCGCGGTGCTGGCGGCGTATGGCCGGCCTGCGCCGCAGGGCCACGCGCTCGGCGTGGCCATGTGCAGGTCAGGCCTGCTTGGGGCGCACCTGCACGTGCACTTCGGCCAGCTGCTCGGCGGCGATCGGCGACGGGGCGTCGGTCATCAGGTCCTGCGCACCGGTGGTCTTGGGGAACGGGATCACGTCGCGGATGGACTCGGTGCCGGCCATCAGCGCAGCAATGCGGTCGATGCCGAAAGCGATGCCGCCGTGCGGCGGTGCGCCGTAGTTCAAGGCATCCAGCAGGAAGCCGAACTTGGCGCGCGCTTCGTCGGCGCCGATGCCGAGCAGTTCGAACACCGCGCTCTGCATGTCCGGGCGATGGATACGGATCGAGCCGCCGCCGATTTCATTGCCGTTGAGCACCATGTCGTAGCCGCGCGAGACCGCGGTGCGGGCGTTGGCGCGCAGGTCGGCGATATCGTCCACCGCCGGTGCGGTGAAGGGATGATGCAGGGCGACGTAACGCTGCGCTTCCTCGTCCCATTCGAACATCGGGAAATCGGTGACCCACAGCGGCGCCCAGCCCTCGGCGACCAGATTGAACTCCTTGCCGGCCTTCAGGCGCAGCGCGCCCATGAAGTCGGAGACCTTGGTGTAGCCGCCGGCACCGAAGAACACGATGTCGCCATTGCCCGCACCGGCGCGCTCGAGCAACGCGGCAAAGGCGGCTTCGGAGAAGAACTTGGCGATCGGCGAGCTGACCTCGCCGGTCTCCGACAGCTTGATGTAGGCCAGCCCCTTGGCACCGTACTTGGCGGCGTGCGCGGCGTAGTCGTCGATCTGCTTGCGCGACAGGCTGGCACCGCCGGGGATGCGCAGCGCGGCGACGCGACCATCGGCATCGTTGGCGGCGGCACTGAACACGGCGAACTCGCTGTCCTTCACCAGCTCGGCCACATCGACCAGTTCCAGCGCGATGCGCAGGTCCGGCTTGTCCGAGCCGTAGCGACGCATCGCCTCGGCCCAGGTCATGCGCGGGAACTGCGCAGCCAGGTCGACATCCACCACTTCCTTGAAGATGGCGCGGATCATGTCTTCGACGAAATCCTGCACATCGCGCTCGCGCACGAAGGCGAACTCCATGTCCAGCTGGGTGAATTCCAGCTGGCGATCGGCGCGCAGCGCTTCGTCGCGGAAGCAGCGCGCGATCTGGTAGTAGCGGTCGAAGCCGGCCACCATCAGGATCTGCTTGAACAGCTGCGGGCTCTGCGGCAAGGCGTAGAACTCGCCCGGATGCATGCGCGCCGGCACCAGGAAGTCGCGCGCGCCTTCGGGGGTGGCCTTGGTCAGGATCGGGGTTTCGATGTCCTGGAAATCGCGCGCATCCAGGTGGCGGCGCAGGGCCTGCACCAGCTTGATGCGGGTGCGCTGCATGCGCTGCATTTCCGGCCGGCGCAGGTCCAGGTAGCGATACTTCAGGCGGGTATCCTCGCCCGGGTTTTCGTGCGCATGGAACGGCAGCGGTGCGGCCTTGTTGAGGATGCTGATGCGGGTGGCGATCACTTCCACCTTGCCGGTGCGCAGCTTGTCGTTGACCGCATGCCGCGCACGCACCACGCCTTCGACCTGTAGCACGTCCTCGTAGCCCAGGCTGGCGGCCACCTTGAACACTTCGGCGGCATTGGCGTCGCCTTCGGCCGGCTCCACCGTCACCTGCACGATGCCTTCGTGGTCGCGCAGGTCGATGAAGCACACCCCACCCAGGTTACGGGCCACGTCGGTCCAGCCGGCGAGAGTGACGGTTTGGCCGATCAGGGTCTCGTCGACCAGGCCGCAGAAGTGGGTACGCATCGAAAGCTCCGCTGAAAACCCGACGCAGGACGGCGTCGGAAAGCCGGATATTCTGGGGCCGGCGGCCGGCAGGAGCAAATGCGGCAGCGGTCATCGGCGCTTAAGTCGGCGCTCGGCTGAATAGGCGCCACGCCCCTCTCGCATCAAGGACGCCACGATGTTGCGCACTGCCCTGCTGACTTCCTGTCTTGGCCTCGTCGTCTGCGCGGGCGCCCTGACCAGCGCTCCCGCCGCCGCGCAGGAACGCGGCTGGAACGATTCCAGCATCACCTGTTCCAGCAAGGACAATCGCCGCCGCGAATGCGATACCCCGTTCCGGGGACGCGCTGCGCTGGTGGAGAACATCTCCGGGACCCGATGCATCGAAGGCCGCAACTGGGGCAGCGAGCGCGGCCGGGTCTGGGTGGACAATGGCTGCCGCGGCCGCTTCGTGGAGGCGCACGGCGGCTGGGGCGGCAACAGCTGGGGCGGCGGCGACCGCCCCGGCAACCTGCCCGCAGGCACGGTGCGCTGCGAGAGTCGCGACCGGCGCCAGGTCGTCTGCGACACCGGCTGGCGACGCGCCATGATCGTACGCCAGCTATCGGGCACCGCCTGCGTGGAGGGGCGCAACTGGCACCAGGACAACGGCCGGATCTGGGTGGACGACGGGTGCCGGGCGGACTTCGCACCGGCCCGAGGCGGCCGCGGCTGGGACCGCGACGACGACGGCAGGCCGGGCGACCGCCCCCGCCTCGGCTACGCGATCACCTGCAGCAGCGACGATCGCCGCCTGCGCACCTGTCAATGGGACGACCGCGCCGGCTACCCGGTGCCGACCCGTCAGCTCTCCGACACCCGCTGCGAGGAAGGCCGCACCTGGGGTTACGACCGGCGCCGCGCGGTGGTCTGGGTCAACGACGGTTGTCGCGCGCGTTTCGAGGCGCGCTGAAGGCGCATCGCTCCTTGGCGGTTCAACCGCCCCAGGGAGCGGGCGGCGGCGCCACCGGACGAGTGAGATCGAAGGCAACCCGGAACAAGCGCCCGTTCGGGCGGCTCAGTTCGTAGACCAGTTGCTGGCCTGGCTGGAGTTCCAGCGCCCAGGTGTTTTCCAGCGACGCGGTGGAGCCCAGCCGCCGGAACAAGGCGATCGATGCAGCGTCCACCGGAAATTCCTGGCGGGTGGCGGTACCGCCCGCCCGGCTGTCGCCGCCGTACTGGCTCAGCGCATCGGCGCTGCCGTCCGGGTGCCGATGATCGTGCTTGAGACGCAGCCCGGCCGGTGTTCGGGTCAGCACCCAGGTTCGCGACCGATCGTCGCCGACATGGAACGGCACGCGCAGCTCGCGGCCTGGATCCTCGCAGCCGCGCACGTGCATCACCAGGGTCTTGCCGGCGAACGGGCCGGGCGTTGCCGAGGCCGGGACATCGACCAGCACGCGGCCGGCGAAGGCCTGCCCGCAGTAGCCGGCAAGCGCAGCCAAAAAGCGATCGGCCGGTGCGGCAGCGACGGAAGGGGATACGGATGTGGCGCATCCGGCTGTCGCCAGGGCCACAGCCATCAGGCACAGCGCCCGCTGCAGCGCGCGCTTGGCCGCCTGTCCGTGCGTCCGCCGCATCACGCCGGATCGGCCGCCGGCTTGGCAGCGGCCGGTTTGCTGTCGCTGGCTGCCGCCGGCTTGGCCTCGCCGCCACCGCTGCTCTCGGTCAGATTCTTCTTCTTTTCACCGGCCGATTTGAAATCGGTCTCGTACCATCCGCTGCCTGACAGGCGGAATGCCGGCGCGGTGACCTGGCGCTTGACCGTGGCTGCGCTGCAGGCCGGACACGCCTGCGGATCGGGGTCGGCAATCTTCTGCAGGCGGTCGAAGGCGTGGCCGCAGGTCGTGCACTGAAACGCGTAGATGGGCATGACGAAAGTCGCTGGAACGGTACAGGGGCGCAGATTCTAGACCGATGCGCGCGTACCGGCGCAGCGGTTGGCCGCGACGCGCGGGGCCGGTTCGGCCTGCGCTTGTGGGAACGCACGCGCGCATCCGTTCGACACGCGACGCCCGCTGGCCTGCGCGCGCGGCCGGATGCCGGGCACGCATGCTGTCGCTGCGTGCGCGAGCGCGCCACGCACGCGCTATTCGTAGTCGCTGCAAACGGCCCCAGGCCGAGGCCGGCCTGACGTCGCCCGCCGGGCTGCTACACTCGAACGCGTGATCGACGCGACGTTCTCCCCACGAGGGCCGCATCCGTGTGGCGACTGACCGCCCTGCTGCTCGGCGTGGCCTTGCTGCTGACCGGTAGCGGTCTGCTGGGCACCCTGCTCGCCGTGCGCGGCGGCCAGGCCGGTTTCGATGCGCGTGCGCTCGGCCTGATCATGTCCGGATACTTCGCCGGCTTCTTCCTGGGCACGTTCTTCGCCCCGCCGTTGATCCGGCGCATCGGCCACATCCGAGCGTTCGCGTTCTACGCCGCGCTGGCGGCGATCGCCGTGCTGCTGCATCCGATCTGGCTCACGCCCTGGGGCTGGAGCGTCCTGCGCCTGGTCACCGGCGCGGCGCTGGTCGGCCTGTACACGGTCATCGAGAGCTGGCTCAACGCCGAGCCGGATGCGCGCCGCCGCAGCCGCATCTTTTCGGTGTACATGGCGATCAATCTCTCGGCGCTGGCGCTGGGGCAGATCCTGCTCACCGCCGGCGACGCGAGCGCGCCGGCGATGTTCACGCTGACGGCGATCCTGATCTGCGCGGCGGTGATGCCGGTGGTGACCACGCGCCTGATCCCGCCCGAAGTGCCGCACGTGGCACGGCTGCGGCTGGCGAGGTTGTATGCGTTGGCACCGGTCGCGACGATCGCCGCCGGCCTGTCTGGCCTGGCGATGGGCGCGTTCTGGGGGCTGCTGCCGGTGTACGCCGACCGCATCGGCCTGGATGCCGATGGCGTGGCCATGTTCATGCTCACCGCCATCGTCGGCGGCGCGGTGCTGCAGTGGCCGATCGGGCGCATCAGCGACGGCCACGACCGCCGCATCGGCCTGGTCGCGGTAAGCCTGCTGGCGGCGGGAGTGGCGATCGCCGCCGCGCTGCCGGCGGTGCAGGCCCAGACCACCCTGCTGTTCGTGCTGTTCTTCGTCTACGGCGGCCTGGTGTTCTCGCTGTACCCGTTCGCGGTGGCGCACATGCTCGATTACCTGCCGCGCGAAGACCTGCTCTCCGGCTGCAGCAGCCTGCTGCTGGTGCATGGCGTCGGCGCGGCGCTCGGGCCGGCGCTCGCAGGCGGCGCGATGCAGAAATTCGGTCCGGCGGCGCTGCCGGTCTACTTCGCCGTCATGCTGCTGGGCCTGGCCGGGTTCACCCTCTCGCGCCTGCTGCGCTTCGCCCGCCGCCGTACCCATCCCATTGCGTTCCGTCCGATGCTGCGCACCACGCCGGCAGCGCTGGAACTGATGCCGGAGACGCAGCACGCCGACACGGCACCACGCAGCAAGCGCGGCTAAGCGCGTGGGGCACGTCCAGCCGCGAACAGGCAAGCGGTGGCAGCGACCGCCCGCTCGACGCGCGCTGGCCAGCAGCGCGTCAGCGGCGTGCACGCCTTGCTTCGCGCCGGATCGCAGGAGCGGCCGCGACGCCACGTTGCCGTTCCTGGTGAAGCCCTCGCGGCCGGGACTGCTCCTGCGCAGCATGGCGGCGGATACGGCATCGCCTGGAGGCCGTGACGAGCTCGGGCTAGTGCACATGGCGCGCAGGTTGCCGTCGCACTGGAGACCAATGCTCCCCCTGCCGCATCGGCGTCACTGCGCGAGCGGGCCTGCGGGTGCGACTGCCGCGGCAACGGTGGCCGCGACCTGCTTCAACGCCGCATCGCGTGCTGCGTCGTCGACCTTGGCTCCGTTCAAGTACGTCGTCAGCAACAGGGGCGGCCGGCCCTTCGGCGGCCAGACGATGGCGATGTCGTTGCGGGTGTCGGTACCGTTGCTGCCGGTCTTGTCGCCGATCTTCCAGCCACGCGGCAGGCCGGCACGCAGGCAGTCGTCGCCGGTGCGGTTGTCGATCATCCAGTCGGTCAGCTGCTTGCGCGAGGCAGGCGCCAGCGCGTCGCCGAGCAGCAGCGTGCGCAGCGTGGATGCCATCGCCGCGGGCGTGGTGGTATCGCGCGGGTCGCCGGGGGCGAACCGGTTCATCTCCGGCTCGTAGCGGTCGCTGCGGGTCTTGGCATCGCCGATGCTGCGCAGGAAGGAAGTCAGCCCGGCCGGGTCGTCGACCAGCGGGAACAACAGATTGGCCGCCGGGTTGTCGCTATGGATCATCGTGGCCCGGCACAATTCGCCCACGCTCAGAGAGCCGCCGACGTGGCGTTCGGTCACCGGCGCATGCGCCAGCATGTCCGAGGCGCGGATCCCGACCGGTTGCGCCAACGACAGCCTGCCCTGGTCCACCCGCTGCAAGACGGCAGCAGCCAATACAAATTTGAAGGTACTGCACATCGGAAAGCGCTCGTTCTCGCGCTGCCCGAGGCGCCAGCCGGTGGCGCTGTCGAGTACGCTGATGCCCAGGCGGCCGCCGGTGCCACGTTCAATTTCCGCCCACTGTGCCCGCAGCATGTCGTCCTCGTTCACCGCCAGGGTAGTTGCCCACGCGGGCCTGGACGCCGCAAGCAGCGCGCCCGCGCCGGTTGCGTACAGGAACTGTCGCCGATTCAACATGCGTCTGCCTCCTTGATGGAGCCGGCAGTATCGATGCGTGCACAGCAGCCGACCATCGCGATGTTTCGATCCCAGGCATGAATTGAACTAATCTCTTTCGATGCTCCGCCCCCGCCTCCCGCTCAATGCCCTGCGCGCGTTCGAAGCCGCTGCGCGCCATCAGAATCTGACCCGCGCGGCGAACGAGTTGTGCGTCAGCCAGGCCGCGCTCAGTCACCAGATCAAGGCGCTGGAGCAGCGCCTGGGCACCAGCCTGTTCCATCGCCTGCCGCGCGGGGTGGCGCTGACCGACGAAGGCGCCGCGCTGGCACCGGTGCTGGGCGAGGCCTTCGACCGCATCGCCGCCACCCTGGAGCGCTTTGCCGACGGGCGGTATCGCGAGGTGCTCAGCGTCGGCGTGGTGGGCACCTTCGCCACCGGCTGGCTGCTGCCGCGATTGCCGGCGTTTCATGCCGCACATCCGGATATCGAACTGCGCCTGTCCACCCACAACAACCGTGTCGATCTGGCCGGCGAAGGGCTGGATCTGGCGATCCGCTTCGGCGACGGCGACTGGCAGGGCCAGCTTGCCGAGGCGGTGATGGAAGCGCCCTTTGCGCCGGTCTGCGCGCCGGCAATGGCGCGCAGCCTGCGCGTTCCGGACGATCTTGCGCGGGTGCCGTTGCTGCGCTCGTATCGTCTGGACGAGTGGCCGCAATGGTTTTGCGCCGCGGGAGCGGCCGAGGTGCCCGCGCGCGGGACGATGTTCGATTCCTCGCTGACCCTGGCCAGCGCGGCGGCGGCCGGCGCCGGCGTGGCGTTGTTGCCGCTACCGATGTTTCGCCAGGACCTGGACGCCGGGCGTCTGGTCTGCCCGTTCCCGATCACCATCGACGCCGGGCGCTATTGGCTGACGCGGCTACGTTCGCGGCCGGAGAGCGAGGCCGGGCGTCGGTTGCGCGATTGGCTGCTGGCCGAACAGCCGCAGGGCGGCTGACCGGCGCTGGCGCAGCACCGCGCCCGGAACATCAAACGTGGCAAGCAGCTGCGCAGAAGCCGCGTCGGCTGCGCTCAGCGCGCGGCAGGCGCCTTCACCGCCCGCAAGGCCAACTGGCGAAATGCCTCGTACTGCGCCCGGTCGGCAAACCAGTGCGGGCAGAACAGCTCGAACAGCCGATCGTTGTGGTACAGCAGCAGCACGCGGTCGTTTTCGCGCACGCGAATGTAATCGGTCCAGGGGCGGCGGAAATGTCCGTCCGCCCAGGTGACTTCCAGCGCGTTCTCGTCCCACGCATAGGTGTAGGTATGCCGCAGTGCGGCGTGCTGTGCATGCAGGCGCTTGATCCGCCGCGGCAGGCCCCACACGTGCAACAGCGCCAGGCCGATCAAACCGCCGCCACCGCCGCCGATCAGCACCGGCCCGGCGATCTCGTTCGCGCCGCTCAGTTTCAGCAGCCCTGCCCCGATCAGCAGCAGGACGGCCAGAAACACGATCAACCGATTGGAATACTGACGCGCATGCAACCGCTGTGCGGCCAGATGGTCTTCCAGGCTGATGGTGGCGGTGATCATGCTCGCGGCATCCTTGTGCGTGGCTCGGCGCATAGCCTAACCCAGGCGCGTTACGCGCCCTCGATCAGCTCCATCCACGCCGCTTCGGCGGCAGCCAGCTGCTGCGCGGTGGCTTCGCGGTCGCGGCCGAGCACTGCCATCTTCTCGCTGTCGGCATAGTTGCCGGGATTGGCCAGTTCGCGGTCCAGCTCCGCCAGCGCCGCTTCCAGCTCGCCGACGCGCTTCTCGGCGCTGGCCAGCTTGTGCGGGTTGACCGCCTTTTTCGGCGGCAGCGGTTTGGTCGGCGGCGCTGGCGTCGGCGCAGCTTCGGCCATCTTCTGCTTGGTGCCCTGCGCGGCAGGGCGGCTGCGCAGCCACGCGGCGTATTCGTCCAGGTCGCCAGCGAACGGCTCGACCACGCCATCGGCCACGCGCCAGAAACTGTCGCAGACCAGGCCGATCAGATGGCGGTCGTGCGAGACCATCACGATCGCCCCTTCGAAATCGCTCAGCGCTTCGGCCAGCGCTTCGCGCATTTCCAGGTCCAGGTGGTTGGTCGGTTCGTCGAGCAGCAATACATTGGGCTGCTGCCAGGCGATCAACGCCAGCGCCAGACGCGCGCGCTCGCCGCCGGAGAAACCGTCCACCACTTCGAAGGCGCGGTCGCCGGCGAAGTTCCATTTGCCCAGGAAATCGCGGAACGCCTGGTTGGCGCCATCCGGCGACAGCTCGCGGAAGTGGTCCATCGGCGACTGGCCTTCGTGCAGCGATTCCACCGTGTGCTGGGCGAAATAGCCGATGCGCAGGTCCGGGTGCGCGCTGCGCTCGCCCGCCAGCGGTGCCAGTTCGCCCACCAGCGTCTTGACCAGCGTGGACTTACCCGCGCCATTGGGCCCCAGCAAACCGATCCGATCGCCCGCCTCCAGGCCGAAGCCGACGTCGTGCAGGATGACCGTGGCAGCGTCGCCCCCATCCGCCCTGCGGGCACCTTCCCCCGCACGCGGGGGAAGGGTTGCGGGCGCGGGATAGCCGGCTTCCACATGATTGAGCCGGATCAACGAAAACGGCAGCCGATTGGGCTGCGCGAACTGGATGCGGAACTCGCGCTCGGCGCGCACCGCCTCGGTGCCGGCGAGCTTGGCCAGGCGCTTCATCCGGCTCTGCGCCTGGGTCGCCTTGCTGGCCTGCGCCTTGAAGCGGTCGATGAAGCTCTGCAGGTGAGCGCGCTCGGCCTGTTCCTTTTCGTGGGCGATCTGCTGCTGACGCAGGTGTTCGATGCGCTGGCGTTCGAAATCGGTATAGCCGCCGACGTACAGTTTGGCGCTGCCGCCATGCAGGTGCAGGGTGTGGGTGGCCACGTTGTCCAGGAATTCGCGGTCGTGGCTGATCAGCAACAAGGTGCCCGGATACTTGAGCAACCACTGCTCCAGCCACAGCACCGCGTCCATGTCCAAATGGTTGGTGGGTTCGTCGAGCAACAGCAGGTCGCTGGGCATCATCAGTGCGCGCGCCAGATTCAGGCGCACCCGCCAGCCGCCGGAGAACGAGGACACGGCGCGGTGATGCGTATCGGCCGGGAAGCCCAGGCCATGCAGCAACTTGCCGGCGCGCGCCTCGGCATCGTAGGCGCCGATCTCGGCCATCTTCTGGTGCGCATTGGCCACCGCCTCCCAGTCCTCGCGGGCCGTGGCCTCGGCCTCTTCCTGCAGCACCGCGGACACCTCGATATCCCCGCCCAGTACGAACGACAGCGCCGGGTCGGGCAGGGACGGGGTTTCCTGCGACACGCTGGCGGTGCGCACCTTGCCGGGCAGGTCGACATCGCCCTTGTCGGCCTCCAGCTCGCCCTTCACCGCGGCGAACAGGCTCGATTTGCCGGTGCCGTTGCGGCCCACCACACCGACGCGGTAGCCGGCATGCATGGTCAGGTCGACGTTGGACAGCAGCAGACGCTCGCCGCGTCGCATGGAGAAGTTGCGCAGGGAAATCATGGATGGACAGTCCGATAGAACGAAAAGGAATGAGCAGATGAGCAGCATTCCTGCGACGCCATTCTAGCGTTAACGAATAATTAGCGCCTTCAGGTTCGCTGCCGGCCTCTTCGCCCGCCCGCGACCGCCAGCCGCCTAGTCTTGCCTGGTCCTGCCCGGACCCACGTTTCGGAGTTGTCATGAACGCCCCCCTGTCTTCGCTGGCGACCGCCGTGGTCGCTGCACTGCTTGCCGCTCCCGCCCTGGCTCAGACCGCCGCACCGGCGACCGCCCCGGCCAACACCCTGGATACGGTGATCGTCACCGGCACCCGGGTGTCGGACCGCACCGTGGCCGAGTCGCAGTCGCCGATCGACATCATCAGCGCCGAATCGCTGCAGGCGACCGGCACCCCGGAGCTGGCCACCGCGCTGGCGCGCGCCCTGCCCTCGCTGAACTTCCCGCGCCCGGCGCTGAGCGACGGCACCAGCGCGATCCGCCCCGCCCAGCTGCGCGGGCTGTCGCCGGACCAGGTGCTGGTGCTGGTCAACGGCAAGCGCCGCCACACCTCCTCGCTGCTCAACCTCAACGGCACCATCGGCCGCGGCGCCGCCGCGGTGGATCTGAACACCATCCCGGTCGCGGCGATCGCACGGGTGGAAGTGCTGCGCGACGGCGCCTCGGCGCAGTACGGCTCCGATGCCATCGCCGGCGTCGTCAACATCGTGCTCAAGGGCGCGGAAAAGGGCGGCAGCCTGCAGGCCGGCTTCGGCCAGTATTCGGCGGGCGACGGCAGCAACTACGAGCTGTCCGGCGACACCGGCGTGGCCTATGGCGGCGACCGCGGCTGGCTGCACGTGGCCGCCCAGCTCAACCAGCAGGACCCCACCGACCGCGCACGCGGCTACGCCGGCGCGCCCAGCGTCTCGCAACCGGCGGTGGGCCAGAAGGCGTTCAAGATCGGTGACCCCGACGTCAATGCGCAGGCCGCATCGCTCAATACCGAATACCAGTTCAGCGCTGCCGTCACCGGCTATGCCTTCGCTACCGCCAGCAACCGCGACATCACCTCGTTCGCGTTCTTCCGCGCGCCGGGCAGCAGCCAGAACATCCGCTCGATCTATCCGCAGGGCTTCCTGCCGGAGATCCAGAGCTACGCCAAGGACCGCTCGCTGGTGGCCGGCGTGCGCGGCTCCACCGCCGGTGGTTGGGACTGGGATGCCAGCTACAACTACGGCTACAACCGCATCGATTTCCATACCCGCAACACGCTCAACGTGAGCCTGGGGCCGACCTCGCCCACGTCGTTCTATGACGGCGCGCTGGAGACCACGCAGAACATCGTCAACCTGGACCTCAAGCGCGGGTTCGACTGGGGCCTGGCCTATCCGGTCACCGTGGCCTTCGGCGCCGAGTACCGCAACGAAAAGTGGAACCAGTCGCCGGGCGAAGTGGGTTCGTACTTCCAGGCGGGCACGCTGGCCGGCGGCGCGCAGGGCTTCGGCGGATTCGCACCCAGCGTGTCCGGGCAGTATTCGCGCGACAGCTACGCGTTGTACGCCGACATCGAAGCCGATTTCACCGACAAGTTCTCCGCCGGCCTGGCCGGGCGCTATGAGGACTACAGCGATTTCGGCAGCCAGGCTTCGGGCAAGGCGTCGGCGCGCTACGCGTTCACCGACAGGATCGCGCTGCGCGGCACGGTGTCGTCGGGCTTCCGCGCGCCGTCGCTGGCGCAGCAGTATTTCCAGTCCACCAGCACCACCTTCCTGGCCGGCAACCCGAATCCGTTCGAGATCCGCACCTTCCCGGCCGATAGCGCCGTCGCGCGCGCCTTCGGTGCAGAACCACTGGATGCGGAAACCTCGCTGTCCTACAGCCTGGGCCTGGTGCTGCAGCCCACCGATGCGCTCTACCTCACCGTGGATGCGTACCAGATCGATGTGGACGACCGTATCGTGCTGTCGTCCAACCTCACCGGCACCGGCGTGCGCACGCTGCTGGAATCGCAGGGCATCTTCGGCATCAACGGCGGGCGCTACTTCACCAATGCGGTGGATACGCGCACGCGCGGCGTGGACGTGGTGGGCAGCTACCGCTGGCAGCTGGCCGCCAGCAGCGTGGACCTGACCGCCGGCTACAACTATTCGGAAACCGAAGTGCGCAGCGTGGCGGCCAATCCGGCCGCGCTGTCGGCCAACGGGCTGAGTTTGGAACGCATCGACCGCACCGAGCGTGGCCGCATCGAAGAAGGCTTCCCGCGCGACAAGTTCCTGCTCAATGGCAGCTGGAATTCCGAGCACTGGACGCTGGCCCTGGGCGCCACCCGTTACGGCAAGTACAGCACCCGCCCGGCCGCGGCGATCAACGACCAGACCTTCGGCGCCAAGTGGGTGGTGGATGCCTCGGCCAGCTACAAGGTGGATCGCTGGACGCTGACGCTGGGCGCAGACAACGTCCTGGACGAATACCCGGACGAGAACAACTTCGCCAACTCCACCAGCGGGCAGTTTCCGTACAGCAACCTGTCGCCATTCGGCTTCAATGGCGCTTACGTGTACGGGCGCATCAACTACCGCTGGTAAGCACGGCAGGAGTGCGCGAGCACCGCTCGTCCGGCTGACGCGCGGTGGCTTTCAGCCAGTGCGAGTGAGCGTTCCTGCACTGGCATCGCCCATCGCCCATCGCCCCGGCTTGCTCCCGGGGCGATGGGGCGATGGGCGATAGCCACTGTCCGGACACCGTCTGCCACCGGCGGACGCAGCGGCCGGCGTCATGTGCCGGGCTCGCTTGGCCTCGACTCCCGGCCACGACGCAGCGCGGCCCATGACGATGCCACGGCGTGGCCCGTGCTATGACGCAGTTCCTGTCGTTGCCGGAGCATGCCCATGGAAGCATCGCAGTTGCGTCGTGGCCGCCTGATCGATCATCTGCATCTGGTGGTGCAGGACCTGTCCGCAAGCCGGCGCTTCTATCAGGCCGTGCTCGACGTCCTCGGCGTACCGATCGGAGGCGAAGGCGAAGGATTCTTCTGGGCGGACGAACTATTCGTCTCCGATCGCCACACCGTGGCACAGGGTGTGCTGACCGGCCGTCATCACCTGGCGTTCCAGGCCCGCGACGTGGCCATGGTGCATGCCTTTCATGACATCGCACTGGCGCACGGTGGCCGCGACAACGGAGCACCGGGCCTGCGCCCATATCACCCGAGCTACTACGCCGCGTTCGTGCTCGATCCCGATGGCAACAATATCGAAGCCGTCTTCCACGGACCTGCGCAACGAAGCGCAGATGCGGTGCAGATCACATTCTGAACCGAACTTTCATAACTGGTATCGATGTCCAAAATGGGGCGCCCACAAGCCTTGCGTGGGCACGGGAAGTGCAATCAGCGCCTCATTTTGGTGCACGATGACAACGTTGACACCAACACATCGTCGATGACGATCGCATGCGTGATGTAACCAAAATTTGACATGCGGTTACGCGTGGTTAATGGTTGAGAACGCACCGCAGCTGCCGCAACGGACGCGGCCTGGGAGGGGGCCCACTGCGCTGCATCCGTTCCCCACTCGGAGTTGTCACCGCATGAATTGCACGTCCAGTCCACTTGCAGTCGCTGTCGCCGTTGCTCTGACGTTTTCCGCCCCACATGCAGTCGCGCAGTCGCAGGCTCCGGCCCAGAAGACGCTCGACACGCTGATCGTCACCGGCACACGCGTGGCCGACCGCACGGTGGCCGAATCGGCATCGCCGATCGACATCATTTCGCCGCAGGCACTGGAATCCACGGGTACCACCGAGCTGGCGACTGCGCTGTCGCGCGCGATTCCTTCGCTGAACTTCCCTCGCCCCGCCATTTCCGACGGCTCGGATGCCGTGCGTCCGGCGCAGCTGCGCGGCCTGTCGCCCGACCAGGTCTTGGTGCTGGTCAACGGCAAGCGCTATCACACCACCGCACTGATCAATCTCAACGACACCCAGGGGCGCGGTTCTTCGCCAGCCGATCTCAACACCATCCCGATCGCTGCGGTGGAGCGCATCGAAGTGCTGCGCGACGGCGCCTCGGCGCAGTACGGCTCGGATGCGATCGCCGGCGTGATCAACGTGGTCCTCAAGGGCAGCGGCGAGGGCGGCAGCCTCAATGGCCGCTATGGCAAGTACAGCGCCGGCGATGGCGAGCAGTATCAGCTGTCCGGCGACGCCGGTTTCAGCTTCGCCGGCACCGGCAAGGTGCACCTGGCCGCGCAGGCCGGGCATTCGGACCAGACCAATCGCGCCTTGCCGTTCCAGGGCCGCGTGGAGCAGCGCTATGGCGACCCGGAGATCGACCAGGGCGCAGTGTCGTTCAACGGCGAATACAGCCCCACCGAATACCTGACTTTCTACTCGTTTGGCATGCTCAGCCGGCGCGAAGTGCTCTCCAACGGCTATTTCCGTTTTGCCGGCGATAACCGCAACCGTCCGCAGATCTATCCGGACGGCTTCCTGCCGCAGATCTACAACGTCACCAAGGACGTGTCCTGGGTGGGCGGCCTGAAGACGTCCACCGAAGGCGGCCTGAACATCGACCTGAGCTACAACTACGGCCAGAACAATCTCACCTTCGACGTACGCAACAGCTTGAACAACAGCTTAGGGCTGGCCAGCCCCACCGACTTCCACGCCGGTACGCTGGAAGTGACGCAGAACGTGCTCAATGCCGACTTCACCAAGACGCTGGACTGGGGCCTGGCCTATCCGGTCACGCTGGCCTTCGGCGCGGAATGGCGCGGCGAGAAGTTCAACCAGTCGCCGGGAGATGCGGCGTCTTCGGCCAACGGCGGCATTCCCTCCGCGGCCGGCACGCTGATCCCGGGCGCGCAGGTATTCCCCGGTTTCAAACTCTCCGACGCCGGCTACTACGACCGCAACAGCCACTCGGCCTACATCGACCTGGAAGCGGACCTGACCGAGAAGCTGTCGGCGGGCCTGGCCGGGCGCTACGAGAAGTACAGCGACTTCGGCGACACCGCCACCGGCAAGCTGTCGCTGCGTTACGCCTTCAGCCCCAAGGTGGCGCTGCGTGCAACGGTCTCCACCGGCTTCCGTGCGCCGTCGCTGCAGCAGCAGAACTTCCAGTCGATCGCCACGCAGTTCCTCAACGTGGCCCAGCCCAACGGCACGGTGACGGCGATTCCGTTCGAGATCGGCACCTTCCGCACCGACAACCCGGCCGCGATCGCGCTCGGTGCGGAACCACTGCGGGCCGAGGAGTCCAACAACTACGGGCTGGGCGTGGTGCTGCAGCCGGTGGACAATCTGTACATCACCGTCGATGCCTACCGCATCGATATCGACGACCGCATCGTGCTGTCGGAGAACCTCACCTCCACTGCCGCACGCAACTACCTGCAGGCCAACGGCTTCCCCGGCATCGGTGGCGGGCGCTATTTCACCAATGCGGTGGATACCAAGACCCAGGGCGTGGATGCGGTGGGCACCTACCGCTGGAATCTGGACGGCAGCAGCGCCGAACTGACCACCGGCTACAACTACAACAAGACCGAGATCGAACGCATCGCCGCCAATCCCGCCGCGCTGGAGGCGATCGATCCGGGTGCGGTCCGCATCGGCCGCGCAGAACTGGGCCGTATCACCGAAGGCACGCCGCGCGACAAGTTCTTCCTGGGCGGCACCTGGTCGCCGGGCAACTGGTCCTTCACCGGTACCGCCACGCGCTGGGGCGAGTTCACCACCTTCGGCACCAATGCGGGCAGCGACCAGACCTATGCGGCCAAGTGGACGCTGGATCTGGCCGCGTCCTACCGGCTGGGTGCATGGAACTTCACCATCGGCGGCGACAACGTGCTCAACGAATATCCCGATCGCCAGCAGGCCGGCCTGGGCACGCGCAACTACCTGCCTTACAGCAGCGCCTCGCCGTTCGGCTTCAACGGCGCGCTGGTGTACGCCAACGTGAACTACAAGTGGTAAGTCACCTGCGCCGGTCGGCAGCGACCGGCGCAGGCAGGTTGCGGCAACGCATCAGTACGCCCTGACGACGTCAGGTTCTTCTGGCTGCTCGCGTACCTGCGCGGGCCTGCCTGACCGAGTCGTGGTTGCACCGCTTCAGCACGGATGCGCTCAGCAAAACGCGCAAGGCGCCACATCGCGCCTTGCCGATTGCTGTCATCTTCGCGCACGCCGCTTCCGCAGCTGGAAGCGTGCCGCGCAGGCAAGACCATACCCACCCGCAGTCACATTCCCCCGGCATTCCGCTGCTTCGTCGCTGCGTCCATCAGCCCCTTCGAGCCTTGATTCCCATGCACACCTCCAACGCACTCTCGCTGGCGATTTCAGTCGCACTCACCGTCTGTTCCTTCGCTGCCAGTGCGCAGTCGCAGTCGACCCAGCCGCAGAAGACCCTGGACACCCTGATCGTCACCGGCACCCGCGTCAGCGACCGCACCGTGGCCGAATCCGAATCGCCGATCGACATCATCACCGAGCAATCGCTGCAGGCCACCGGTGCCACCGACATCGCCACCGCGCTGGGCAAGCTGCTGCCATCGTTGAACTTCCCGCGCCCGGCCATTTCCGACGGCAACGACGCCGCGCGCCCAGTCACCCTGCGCGGCTTGTCGCCCGATGCGGTGCTGGTGCTGGTCGATGGCAAGCGCTATCACACCTCCTCGTTGATCAACTACAACCCGTACGTGGGCCGTGGCTCGGCACCGGCCGATCTGAACTCGCTGCCGATGTCGGCCATTGCACGCATCGAGGTGCTGCGCGACGGCGCATCGGCGCAATACGGCTCCGATGCCATCGCCGGGGTGGTCAACATCGTGCTCAAGCATGGCGCCGACGCCGGCAGCAACAGCGTTTCGATCAATGGCGGCCTCATGGACAAGGGCGATGGCGCGCAGAACGGTATCGATGGCTCGATCGGCCTGCCGTTCGGCGGAAGCGGTGGCGATTCGGCGCCTGGCTGGGTGCGTCTGTCCTGGAACTACCAGAACACCATGGACACCAACCGCAGCGAGAACACCAACCGCGCCACCACCATCGCAGGGGCGGCCAATCCCAGCGGCGTTCCCTACCAGCGCCACGGCGATCCGGATTCGACCTTCTACCAGGGTCTGGCTGCCTTCGGCTATGCATTCACGCCCAACGTGGAGCTTTACGGCCACTTCAGCGCGAGCCGACGCGAGGTGACTTCCAACGGCTATTACCGCGCCTACGACAACACCAGCCGCAACGTGCAGGCGGTCTATCCCAACGGATTCCTGCCGCAGATCTACAACCCCGTCAACGACCGCTCGGCGGTGCTGGGATTGAAGGGCACCACCGCGGGCGAATGGAACTGGGACGTGTCGGCCACCTACGGCAAGAACGACATGAGCTTCAACATCCTCGACAGCATCAACACCAACCTGTACTGGTCTACCGGCAGCTCGCCGACCGACTTCAATGCCGGCGGCTTCGAGACCGAACAGGGCGTGGTCAACCTGGACATCAACAAGTCCTTCGACTGGGGACTGGCGTATCCGGTCAATGTCGCCTTCGGTGCCGAGCATCGCCAGGACCGCTACGCGATCACCGCCGGTTCACCGGATTCGTACTTCTTCGACCCGGCCACCATCGACCCTTCTACCGGCACGCCCTACCCGGGCGGCGCGCAGGTGTTCTCCGGCCTGGAGCCCTCGGTCGCCGGCAAGTTCGGTCGCCACAGCAACGCGGTGTACGCCAACCTGGAAGCGGACCTCACCGACAAGCTGTCCGGCGGTATCGCCGGGCGCTTCGAGAACTACAGCGATGCCGGCTCCACGCGCTCGGGCAAGCTGTCGGCGCGCTACGCCTTCAGCGATACGTTCGCGCTACGTGGCACCATCTCCAACGGCTTCCGCGCGCCCTCGTTGGCACAGCAGAACTACGCTTCGGTGGTGACCCTGCCGCAGGACGGCCAACTGGTGCAGGTAGGCACGTACCGCACCTCCGATCCGATCGCCCTGCAACTGGGCGCCCGCCCGCTGAGCCCGGAAAAATCCACCAACTACGGCCTGGGCGGCGTGTGGCAACCGACGGCCAACTTCACCTCCAGCCTGGACGTGTACCAGATCCGCATCTGGGATCAGATCCTGTATTCGGACCAGCTGCAATTGGCAGAACCGATCGGCCAGGTGGCGGCGGTGCAGTTCTTCGTCAACGGCGCCACCAGCCGCACCCGCGGCGTGGACTGGATCAACAGCTATCTGGCCGAGCTGGGCAGCTACGGCAAGCTCAACCTCAGCGCCAGCGCCAACTACAACAAGACCACCATCCTGGAGCTGTCCAATCCCAACTTCGGGCGCGCCAGCCAGGGCCTGCTCACCCAGTCGACGCCGCGCACCAAGTACATGGCGGCCGCGGATTGGTCGATCGGCGGATTCGCGCTCAATTTCAATGCCACCCGCTACGGCGCGATCAAGCGCATCGGCGACCCGGCCGATGGCAGCCAGGACCAGACCTACGCTGCGCGTTGGCTGCTCAATCTGGCTGCCAGCCAGACCTGGAATGCCTTCACGTTTACTGTCGGCGCCGACAATCTCACCAACCAGTACCCGACCAAGGCACAACTGACCACCGGCTACGACGACCGCGCCAGCGGCCTGCAGTATCCGTCGCTGTCGCCGTTCGGTTTCAACGGCCGGTACTGGTACGGCCGGGTGACCTACCGGTTCTGATCGGCCATTTCTGATCGGCCATGGGCAGCGCCGGGCAGCGTCCCGGCGCTGCCTGTCCGCGGCCGTCATCGGCAATCATGTGCTGCCGCGACCCATCGCGTCGGGCAGTGCCTGCCGGCCTCGCAGGTGCCGGGCGCAAGGCCTCACCAGGAGGCCGCCAAGGCATCCACGCCGCGCAGGTTGGCGCGGTCGTTCCAGCTCAGTTCCTCCATCCTTTCCAGCCTCAGCCCCGGCAGTTGCGCGAACAGCGCCGCGAGTGCGGCTTCCATCTCGATCAGGGCGAGCCGGTTGCCCAGACAATGGTGGATGCCCCCACCGAACGACAAGGCACGCCCCTGCTGTCGATAGATATCCAGCAGTTGCGGGTCGGCGAAGCGTGCAGGATCGTGATTGGCCGCGCCCAGCATCAGGTACAGCATTGCCCCCTTCGGCACCGTCACGCCATCGAGTTCGAAGGTCTGCAGCGCCGTGCGCGTGGCCATCTGCACCGAACTGTCGTAGCGCAGGCATTCGAGCACTGCGTTGGGCAACAGCTCCGGCCGGCTGCGCAGCAGCGCCAACTGATCCGGATGCCGATGCAGGGCGACCAGCGCGTTGCAGATCATGTTGGAGGTGGTTTCGTGGCCGGCGAAGAACAGCAGGATCACATTGGACACGATCTCGTCTTCGCTCAGGCGGTGACCGTCCTCTTCTGCATGAAGGAAGCGCGAGATCAGGTCCTGACCGTCGCCGCCTTGGCGTTGCGCGATCACCTTGCGGAAATACGTATCCAGTTGCAGGTACGCCGCACCGGTGGCCGCCAACACGCCGGGCGTCATCATCGGATCGAAGACATTGGCCAGCGCGCTGGTGGCGTGCCCCACCACGCTGGCGTCGGCGGGATCGATATCCAGCATCCGGCAGATGATGGCGATGGGAAGCGGAAACGCGAACTCCTGCAACAGATCGCATTGACGCCTGGCACGGAAGGCATCGATCAGCCCGGCGGCGGTGTCGCCGGCCACTTGGCGCATGGCCTGCATCTCGCGCGCACCGAAGGCCTGGTTCATCAGCGCACGCAGCCGCGTATGCTGCGGCGGATTGAGCAGCAGGAACATGCGGCTCATGCCCTGAAACAAGGGCAGTTCCGGAGCCTGTTCGCCGTAGCGCAGGCGGATGCTTTGCAGGTAGTCGCGCCCGACCCGGCGGTCGCTGAGCAGGCTGTCGACCACCGCATAGCGTCCGCTCATCCATCTGCCCTCGGCCACTTCCACCAGCGCGCCGGCAGCGCGCAGGCGCGCGTAAGTCGGATATGGATCCTGTCGAAAGGAGGGAGTTGCGAAATCGGCCAGATGCATGGGGTCGGTTCGGTGGAGCGCGTCGCCGGAACACCGGCAGCCGCATGGATGGAAGGGAAGACAACGCGCGACGAACAGCGAGGCGATGCCGCGATTGTCGGCGCTGGGTGGGCACAGGCCCTGCACAGGAGCGAAGCGCTGTCGTGGAACTCGATTCCAGCCAGTGTTTGCGTACGCTGGTATGTTGATACGCCCAGGGTTCTGTAGACACTCAAGACCCTCGTTGCGCGTAGCGCCGTTCGAACTCTACAGGCGATAGGTCGCCAGTTGAACCATGACGGCGTTGTGGGTTGTAGAACATTTCGATGTAGTCGAACACTGAACCGCCCCGGGAACCCCAGAGGCTCCATTACTTGAGAAGATGGAGCCATGAGCAGAGCAAGCAGGTTTTCCCCA
>NZ_JAJGQG010000043.1:0-25470 GCF_020783795.1 Xanthomonas sp. NCPPB 1067 | reverse complement strand
AAAACGCTTCTTCACGTCCAATCTCCTCGGGGTAGGGAATTGGACTCCAAACCAAGGTGCTACTCAAACTGGGGGGGCGTCGCCAGTCGCAGCTACACCGAGCGCCTTTCCGCCGACAGTCCGACCGAGCTCACGCAGATCCCTAATCCCTGTTCTGCCTGCCCACCGGCTGAGCTGACTCGTGTACGGATTCAGCTGATTTTTCGGAACGCCCAAACCCCTGAGCTCAGATGGGGTTTTTGGCATTGTACCAGCACCCAACGTAATCCCAAGAGTCGCCGCAGTTTTTCCTAGTAGGTAGTGACATCTGATCAGTAGCTGCCCGTACAATTCCAGACATTTTCGGCGTCTGCAGATCGATGGACGCATAAATTACTGCCTGGGCCAAAATACTTTATTATTAGCTCGTAATTATCAGACGAATTTGAGACAAAGAATAACTTTAAATTTGCGGAATCAACATCCGTCATGATTTCCTTATAATTACCAAGCTCATCAATCGACTTGGGATAAGCAGCCCTCTCAAGACGATAAGCTTCGATTGAACGGACTATAGCGTTACCGACCTCCTTCGTCTTCTTGGCTTTTATACCTTGGCCAGGAGCAGCACAAGCAGACAAGGAGATCATAAGAATAATTGCCAGCCTTAAATTATCAGTAATCATTGGCCCAAGCACCCATTTTGAACCTCGTTTTGCAAGGCAGTCCAAATTTCCCCAGCTAAGCTACTGGAGTCGCTAGCGAGGTACGAATCTTCCCATAACTGAGCCTGTGCTTCGTACTTGCCATCTCCCAAAAGTGCATTGAAGTATTGAGATGCTTGTTCAGCGCTAGAGGGACTCACGTAATCATAGGGACTCCCAAAGCCAAGTGTATATCCAACCTGAGGAAGTATGAGGCGTGAGGTGACCTTTGCACCTCTACGACGCTGCCACACATGAAAAACCTCGTGAGCAAGAGTTGAGCGGGCTTCAACTTTATTGAGGTCGATGCCTTTACCTATATCAACATCAATAAAAAGGCTTCGTGGCAGCTTAACATTACTGCCACGCAGAGATGAGCCGCGGCTTCCCGATGCTTGCTGGATATCTAGTGATGCAGTATCGAAGCTGCTACCGAACAGAGTGCCAATAGAAGCAGATTCTTGAGCAAATAGCGCACGAAGGCCAAATGGATCAGAGGAGAAAAACGGGCGATTGTTAGCATATGAGTAGCTATTCAGCCCTCCTCTCAATCCAATCGGATCACTCTGCCCATACCGCCCAGTAGCAGCATCGTAATCCCGGAAGTAGTTTGGCCTTATTAACCTCACTGTTAGAAATATTTTAATATTTGCACATCTACCCTCTGCTACACGGTGCCACAGCTTATCAAGACGGGAACCAGACCACTAAAGAATTTCAATCTTATTATTCGTCGTGTCCCATGAAACAAGTTTCATGACTCCAGGCGGCCAAGGCTGCGACGGCGGGAAATTTGGCGGCAAAGCGTGCCAGGTCACGTATGTCGCACACACCGTCTTGTTCACTAGCTGGAACTCTTCCATTTTTTTCTCTCTGAGCCCTTTCTTAACTGCAGCTGGCAATTTGTGGTCTACCCCAGAGAAAGTTTGGCATGCCTCGCCAGCAAAAGCGCTTGAAATTATTGAAGTAAATAAAATCAAAATCCATAATCTTCGCATCTTCTAGACTCCCGACGTTTGACAGCTTCAAGAAGGTTACGCGTAGCGTTCGAATCTAACTGGGCTTTCTTCTTAATTTTTGAGATGCAATCAATAGTAATGGCATCAGCCTTACATTCGGTTTCATGAAACTCCCGTGCGTAAGCCTCGCTATCAGCAGCATAATTTTGGGGCCAAGGAGCAGCTCCGAGTGGGCGGCCTAAACATGCGCCAGGATGAAGAGCTTTTAAAAATCTCTTGTGTTCTTCTTCATGGCGCTGCGTACATTCACGATCGCAACCAAAGTTGCAGTTACTTACCATGAACCCTCCCTTTCCGTCGCAGGTCGTTAGACCCAGTTGGCCCGCGCAAGTTTTGGTGTCCCAGACAGCTTCCAGTCCAAATGGGTCATAAAGCCAAGTCGGTGTACCTAACGAATATAAGTAAGAAGAAATTCCTCCTCTCAACCCAATCGGATCACTCTGCCCATACCGACCAGTGGCCGCATCGTAATCCCGGAAGTAGTTCTGATTGAACCCGCTCGCCGCATCGAAACGCTGGCCCGGGAAGCGCATGTCGAACACCATCGCGGTACCGTCTCCATCCGGGTCCTGGTTGGGTGCGGTGTTGCCGAAGGCTTCGCCTTTCAAGCTCCAGTTCCACACCGCAACGTCGCGGGCAGCATCGACGACGACGCGCGGGCTGCCGAGATGATCGGGTTCGATGTAGTGCAGTTGGCCGCCGTTGGCCAGCAGGCCCACCGGCAGGTCGTCCAGCCAGATCGCTTGCTGCCTGGGTGTGCCGTTGGTGTCGTAGTCGCCCAGCCAATGGCCGGCCTCGTCATAAAGCGTATAGGTATTGGTGGTGCCCAAGTAGCGGCGTACCTGCTCGCCTTAGCGTTACATCAGCATCTAATGACCGCGCTGCACTATGGCCTATATATTTAAAACTAACTCCGACTCCCTATCCTAAAATGAATGCCTGTCGCCAATCCAGCTCCCGCACCAAACAGCCAACCACCCAATACCAATGAAATTGCCACATGAAGCAATATTAGCTCGTATAAGCTCCCGCCTTCTATGGATTTTAAATAATAACTATATCCCGAAGACCACACCGCAACCACACACGTAGATATAAGCCCCAAGACAGCCCCTAGAATTGCACCAACAAGAATCTGAACCGATAATTTACTTGAAATATTCGAAATAATGATGGGAAGCATAGCAAAAGAAGAGGCGAAGATAACTTTGTATTCAAATGCCATTCCCTCGTTTTTAATTACCGATGAGACAGCATAAGGCCATATGTAAAAAGAAATTAACAAGTAAGTTAATGAAAGAGCAGTTCCCAACACCAAAAGAGAGAAAGACTTTTTCATCACTATTCCTCGCCAGGACAGGTATTTGATGATTCTCTTCTTTTTGCTTCGTCAACCATTCCTGCTAGTTTTCCTGGAAGTAACGTATGACTAATGGAACAATAGCCAGACATTACTGAAGAAACAGAGCCCGCGCAAAATAAACCTCGTGGATCACTTATCTCTTCAGCTAGATTCTTAAATCTCGCCTCTTGGCTAGCACTGGTATTCAAAATAACAACCTTTACCTTACTGCCCGTTCCTTTTTGATAATTTATGTACCTTTCCAAGTCAGCGCCGTCAACAGATCTCTCGAAGATACCACTACTGCCCCGCGTTTCGTTCAAATAGCTTCCGGACGGGTCATACAGAAATGGCGGCTTACCGTTACTTCCATCGATGAACATTGCTGAGTGCGAGCCAAATCCATAGTCATAGGTGGTTATTATGTAAGTCTTCAGGCCGAAAAAGTCGATGGCCGCAAAAGAGCTGCTAAACGCGTAGCTGTAGGTGGATGAGCCACCATTCAATCCGATCGGATCACTCTGCCCATACCGACCAGTGGCCGCATCGTAATCGCGGAAGTAGTTCTGATTGAACCCGCTCGCTGCATCGAAACGCTGCCCTGGGAAGCGCATGTCAAACACCATCGCGGTGCCATCGCCATCCGGATCCTGGTTGGGTGCGGTGTTGCCGAAAGCTTCGCCCTTCAGGCTCCAGCTCCACACCGCAACGTCGCGGGCAGCATCGACGACGACGCGCGGGCTGCCGAGATGGTCGGGTTCGATGTAGTTTAGTTGGCCGCCGTTGGCCAGCAGGCCCACCGGCAGGTCGTCCAGCCAGATCGCTTGCTGCCTGGGTGTGCCGTTGGTGTCGTAGTCGCCCAGCCAATGGCCGGCCTCGTCGTAGAGCGTGTAGGTATTGGTGGTGCCCAGGTAGCGGCGTACCTGCTCGCCGCGGCCGTTGTAGCGGTAGTTCATGACCGCGACACCCGCGCGCTTGACCTGGGTCATGCGGCCAGTGGTGTCGTACAGGTACTCACGTGCCTTGCCGCCGATGGTGAGGGTGTTGCCCATCTTGTCGTAGGTGCGCGCCACGCCTGCGACTGCGCTCAGGCGGTGGTTGGTGCCTGGGTAGGTGTAGGCCTGGGTCGCACCGCCAACCTTGGCGCTCAGGCGATTGCCGGTGGCATCGTAGCTGTAGCCGTCGATCACGGTATTGGCGACGCCGTCTTTCAACGCTGTCAGCCGACCGAGTGCGTCGTAGTCCAGTCGCAGCTCTGGTGTCGGATTGCCAGCCGGGGTCAAAGCAGTGAGGTCGCCAACGGCATCGAAGCCGAAGCCGATTTCCAAGCCGCCCGCGCGGGTGTCCTGGATGCTGCGGGGACGGTAGTCAAGATCGTATATGCGCGCCAGTTTGCGGCCGTTGCCGTAGGTCCAGCCGGCGGATGGACCGAACGGATAGTAGGTCGCTCCGCTCAGCAGATGTTGGCGGCTGCCGCCCTGCGCAGTCACCCCAACCTCGGTCGTCTGGCCTTGCGCGTTGCGCACGTAGTCCACAGCGGTACCGTCCGGGTAGACCATCGACCGCAGGCGGCCGCCCGGCGTGTAGTCGTAGCGCACCACCAACACCTTGCCGTTGACCGTTTGCACCTTGCGCACCACCTCGCCGAAGCGGTTGTAACAGTACTGGGTGGTACCGCTGCCATCCTGGAGCTTGGCCAGGCGCCCGACCGTAAATGTCTCACCGCTGGCGCACACGCTTTGCGTGAGGTCATAGGTATAGCTGGCATTGAAGGCGGCGGTTGGATAACTGATGCTCACGACGCGGTTGAGCGCGTCGTAGGCATAGGTGGAGGTGATGCCGCGCGCATCGGTCTGCGTGGCGCGGTTGCCGGCACTGTCGTAGGTGTAGCTGGTGACGCCGGTATCGGGGCTGGTCAGCTTCAGGATATCGCCGAAGCCGTTGTACGTGTAGCGGGTGTCCAGGCGCTTTGGATCCTTGACCTGCAACGGGCGATCCTGCGTGTCGTAACCCACGTTGGTTTCTGCCTTGATGCCATCGACATCCTGCAACGTGCGCGCAAGCCGACCGAGCAGATCGTGCTCTTGCTGGGTGCTACGGCCGAATGCGTCGGTGATCAAGCGCAGGTTGCCATTTGCATCGTAGGCATAGTCGGTGGGATTTGCAGACGCGTCTGCCTGCGTTTTCAGTTGACCCAGTTGATTGTAGATACGGCTCAAGCTGCGCTTGAGCGCGCCTTGTGCATCTTTGGTCTGCTCTTCTACACGGTTGCCAGCTTTATCGAGCACGTAATGGACGGTGTTGCCGAGCGTGTCGGTCACATCGGTGAGGCGTTGGGCCTGGTCATAGATAAACGTGGCGTAGCTGCCATCGGGCTGGGTGATGCGCTTGACCAAGCCGGTGGGCCAGTACTCGATCGTGGTGACGCGGTTCTGCGTGGAAGTCGCGCCATGCACCGTTGTGGATGCCAACCAGCCACGCGGGTGGTAGCTGTAATCGATCAGCACCCCGTTTTCGTCGACGGCAGACAGAACACGGCCCGCAGCGTCGTAGCTCAGATTCTCGCGGATCTGGCCGCGGGCGTTGATGGTCTGCTTGAGGTCGCCCTTGCGATACGGGCATGGTCCGGTGCCGGTCTCGCACCCCGCGGCATCGATGGGGTAATAGTTGTAGGTCGTACGGTCGTCGATATTTGTGCGCGGGCCATCGATGGACTTCAGATAGCCCAGGACCGGGCAGGTGCTACCTACTGCGGCGACATCGGATGCCTCGCAGTAGCTGTAAGCCACGTCGCGCCTCTCGCTGGACGTTGCGCCAATCGTCGACACTTGCATTGGCTGAAGACGATCATTGCGGGTGTAGGAAACGGTGCGCCCAGCGCTTTGGATCGACAGTATCCGGTTGGAGCCGGCGGTTGTCCGGGTCGTGGTCGTACGTTCTTGCGGAAGCCCAAACGCTTCCTGGACGGTGTGGATATTGATGTCCACGCCATTTTCGGCCAGCTCCGAATAGGTATGCCTTGTCTGCACCCCACGCTTGTCGATCACCGCGCTGAGCCTCCTGCGATAGTCGGCCGCCTGATCGTCATAGGCGTAGCGCATCGTGCCGTCGCTTCCTGCCACGGATGCGATCTTCGGAGATTCGCCGCCCGCGGCAGTCATCGTGTAATCAACCGTGTTGCCCAGGGCATCGGTGACGGCGGTGCCGGTGGACGAGTATGCGAGCGTGACACCATCGATGCCGCCGGCATGCTGGCTGGAGATTGCGCGGCCAGCATCGTCATAGGCGAAGATACTGAAGCGCCGGCCGTCTTCCGTGGTGACACCGGTCAGGTGCCGGGGAAAGCGCATGTCTTCGTAGTGGTAGGTGCGGCCCTTGCCATCGGCATAGGTCACGGCGACCAAGCGTTGTTGATCGTAGCCGTAGCTGGCGAGCTGTACGCCACCGGAAACGATGCCGGTGATCAGCGCGTCGTCGCTGTCGTCGGCGTACACCAGTTGGATGGAACGACCCTGCAGCGAGGCGATGCTCTGCAGCCGGCCGCGCGCGCTGTAGGCATACACCAGCCCGTTGCCGTCCTCCGCGGTGCGCGAGATCAGCTTGCCCTGGGCGTCGAAGGTATAGATGGCATCCTGGCGATACAGTACCCATTGATTGCCATTGGCGATGATGCGCTCGCCAGAGGCATTGGCCGCGCGATAGTCCGAGCCCACCTTGCGGAACGGCACGGCGTAACCGCTACCCTCCACCAGCCCCAACGCGTCACCCTGGACCGTCAGATGCAGGCTGTGCGAGAACGTCCATCCTGGTCCGAACCCTCCAGTGTTCAGCGCGATGCCCGAATGGTAGTAACGCGTCAGGGCAAGCCAGCCCAGATCGAAATCGCGCTCGGCCTGGAATTTCTCGCCTGTCTTGACGTCGCAGGGATTGCCGACCATGCCGGAGTTGCCGCCTTGATCTCCCTCACACTGCGGGGCTGAGACTTCGATCGTCGCGATGAGCCCCTTGTTCGTACAACCTTGGTCGCTGATGTGCCAGTTGCTGTAGGGCTTGGGACATTCGAACCGCCTTGACCGGGTTATGCCTAATTCGAATTCATAGGTATCGCTGCAATCGTCAAAAAATGCACGAGCTACGTACTGCCTAGACTGAGTTTCGATACCCAGGTCGTACTCTGGAAATGGGCCTGCTTGTGCAGTCCACCCGCCCAGCGGCGCGACGGACGCGGCTCCACATTGGGGGGACTGCTCGCTCAACGTCTGCACTATCGCTGCAGCGGCTTCTTCTTCCGAAGGAAAGTTGGATCGACCAATGGCGGGTGAATAGCGCCAATCTTCGTCCTTCGCCTTCGCATTGCCCATCCAATAGGTGATCAGCATCTTTCCGTCTCCGCCGACTGTCTGGTCCCTAATAGTGTCGACGTACCGATAAGCATCCTGCATGTACTGCGACCCAGGAATCGCCTTGATCGCCGCTTCCGCCTGCGCCTGCGTGTCGTAGGCGCCATGGGATGCTCCTTCCGCATTGCGCACCAAAAATTGCTGTTTCTTTCCTTGCGCAGAGACGAGCGGGGAAAGAAAGAAAAGGCAAAGCATTGCCATCAAAGGCAGAAAGCGCGCGGAGCCGGTCTTTTTCTGGTTGCGGCATGGCGTGGTCATTGCGAGTCCTTGCAAGAAGTCAATCGGTCCAATCGAGTCGAATGCTGCAGGCGGCAACATTGGCCTGGCCGCCCATCGGGCTGATCTGGTGCGATCAATCTCTTTCAGGCGCATGTTGGCCGCATGGGCAATGCGCTTCATCATCCCTGAGAGAGGCAGCGCGAAAAACGGGATACACACGTGTCGCATACGACAATCCTTGTCAGCTCAGGCTGCGATAGTACGTAATGGCCTCCTAGCTGACAACCGACTTTGTCAATTGCTAGCGACTGCAGGCGGGTCAGTTGCTCGGTGGGTTCGCTGATGCTTGGCCTCGTCCATCGTGCCATCAGGGGCACCTGTCACGTCGCGCAAGGCTATGGCCGAGGCCGCCTGCCGTTTCAACCGCCAGCTTCGCCTACGCGAAATGCTGTCGCGAGTCGCCACGTCGATGATGCATCGCGAATCTTTGGACAAGGCCGGCCCTGCGCGTGGCGAGCCTTTTTCATGGCTGAGCGTCAGGGTAAATCGGTGTTGCCATCACATGGCGCCGGCATGGGTAGAGAACGCGCATCATGACGCGGCAAACGGCGCGCTCCACCGCAAACCCGAAGAATGCGTCAACCATGCTGCCCATGGCTGACGCGTGCGGATCAGCTGCGCGGCTTGCGCGCTTTTGCCGTCTTGCCTACCGCTGATTTACCCAGCGACTTCACTGGAACTCTTGCGGCCTTCTTACTTGAGTATTTAGTGACCGCCTTCTTGGCGATCTTGCGGCTGGCGCCAGCGGTACTTTCACTCGATGCCGAAGCCGCTGGCGAGGCACGCTTGCTTGGCGACTTGCTGGTCTTTTTCGCAGCTTTCCTGGCGGCTTTCTTCACCGGCGTTGCGGCACCCGCACGCACCTCCGGCGGGCGGCGCGGTGGCGGTTTGCGGCCGGGAGTGAGGGCGCGCCAGGCGTGGCCGCCGTTCATCGCCAGCAGCGCATCGGCGGCCGAGGGGCCGGCGCTGCCGGCGGCATAGTTGGGGAAGTCGCTGGCCGGTTGTTTCCAGGCGTCCAGGATCGGCTGCACGATGCGCCAGGCGCCTTCCACCATGGCGGCGTCCTGGAACAGCCCGGCTTCGCCGTTCATGCAGTCCTGCAGCAGGCGCTCGTAGCCCACCGTGTATTCCTTGGGAAACCAGTCGCGATAACGGAAGTCCATGCGTACCGGCGCCAATGCGACCTGCGCGCCCGGGCGCTTGACGTCGAACTGCAGCGAGATGCCTTCATCAGGTTGAATATGCAGCACCAGCCAGTCGGGGCCATAGCCGCCAACTTCGGTGCTGCGGAACGGCGCCAGCGGTGCGGGCTTGAAGCGGATCGCGATTTCGGTGGTGCGTTCGCGCAGGCGCTTGCCGGTGCGCAGATAGAACGGCACGCCGGCCCAGCGCCAGGTGTCGACCTGCAGTTTCATCGCCACATAGGTTTCGGTGTCCGAATCCTCGGGCACGGTGTCTTCTTCGCGATAGCCGGGCACGGCGCTGCGGTTGACCGCGCCGGACGCGTACTGGCCACGCACGACATCCTCCGGCCGGATCGGGCGCACCGCTTCGATCACCTCGGCGCGGCGGCGGTGCATGGCCTCGGTGGTGAAGGCGGCCGGCGGCTCCATCGCAATCATCGCCAGCAACTGGAACAGATGGTTGGGCACCATGTCGCGCAGGCAGCCCGTGGGATCATAGAAGCGGCCACGGCCTTCCACACCGATGGTTTCGGCCGCGGTGATCTGTACGTGGTCGATGCGATCGCGGTTCCACACCGGCTCGAACAGGCCGTTGGCGAAGCGGAACGCCAGGATGTTCTGCACCGTTTCCTTGCCCAGGAAGTGATCGATGCGGAACACCTGATCCTCGTGCAGCACCTTGGCCACGGTGGCGTTGAGCGCGACGGCGCTGGGCAGATCGTGTCCGAAGGGTTTTTCCACGATCACGCGGCGCCAGCCCTCGCCTTCGCGTTGCCGGACCAGCCCGGCTTCGCCCAGGTTGAGCAACACCGGCTCGAAGAAGCGCGCGGCGGTGGCCAGGTAGAACAGCACGTTGCCCTGCGTGCCGTAGCGCTTGTGCAGCTTGTCCAGCACGCCGCCCAGCGCCTGATAAGCGCCCTGGTCGGTGAAGTCGCCGCGCAGGTAATGCATGCGTTCGCGCAGCCAGTCCCAGGTGGCGGTATCGAAGGCATCGGCCTGGAATTCGGCATCGCGGCTGCTCAGCAGCTGCGTCATCGCCTTGCCCATGTTGGTGCGCCAGGCGCGCTCGCTGATGTCGCCGTGGTCCATGCCGACGATGGCGAACTGCTCGCCCAATGCGCCGGAGCGGCGCAGGTTGTACAGCGCCGGCATCACCAGCCGCCGGGTCAGGTCGCCGCGGGCGCCGAACACCACGATGATGCAGGGCGGCGTGGTCTGTTGCTCATTCATGGATGCGTTTCCTTTTCGCCCATGCGTCCATGCAGGCGCAGCGCCGCATTGACCAGGGCCACGTGGGAATACCCTTGCGGGAAATTGCCGAGCATGCGTTTGGCGCGCGGGTCGTACTCTTCGGCGAGCAGGCCCACGTCGTTGCACAAGCCGAGCAGCCGCTCGAGCAAGGCGCGCGCCTCATCGGTGCGCCCGATCAAGGCGTAGTTTTCCACCAGCCAAAAGCTGCACGCCAGGAAAGTGCCTTCGCCGGCCGGCAGTCCGTCGGCGCTGTCGTCGGCGCGATAGCGTTCGACCAGGCCGTCGATGGTCAGCTCGCGCGCGATCGCATCGGCGGTGGCGGCGATGCGCGGATCGTCCGGCGGCAGGAAGCCCACGATCGGGATCAGCAGCAAGGCAGCATCCAGGCGTTCGGAGCCGTAGCTCTGCACGAAGTGGCCATCCGGATGCACGCCCTTGTCCAGCACTTCGGCGCGGATTTCCTCGGCGATCCGGCCCCAGCGCGCGCGCTTGTCGGCATCGGCATTGGTGATGCCGTCGCGCGTGCCGCAATCGAAGGCCAGCCACGCCATCACCTTGGAATGCACGAAGTGGCGGCGTTCGTCGCGGATTTCCCAGATGCCTTCGTCCGGTTGCCGCCACAGATCCTCGAGCGTGTCGAGGATGTTCTCCAGCAAGGCGGCCGAGGAGCCGTCGTCGTCCGGCGGCGGCGTCACCCCCTTCTCGCGTGCGTAATGGAACGCGCCGATCAGCTCGCCATAGACGTCGAGCTGGAACTGGTCCACCGCGCCGTTGCCGATCCGCACTGGCCCGGAATTCTCATAGCCGGGCAGCCAGTGCGCCTCCCATTCCTGCAGACGGCGCTCGCCACCGATGCCGTACAGCGCCTGCAGCTGGTCCGGCGAGCCGGCGATGGTGCGTTGGACCCAGTCGCGGAACGAGGCCGCTTCGTCGCGATAACCGGCCTGCAGCAAGGCGATCAGCGTGAACACCGAATCGCGCAGCCAGCAGTAGCGGTAATCCCAGTTGCGGGTGCCGCCCAGATGTTCGGGCAGCGATGCGGTGGGGGCGGCGACGATGCCGCCGGTGGGCAGATAGCTCAGGCCCTTGAGCACCACCAGCGAGCGGCGCACCTGCTGGGTCCACGGGCCCACATCGGTGCAACGCCGCGCCCAGCCGTGCCAAAACGCAGTGGTGGCGTGCAGCGCCTGCTGCGGATCGATCGGCGGCGGAGCGGGCAGATGCGAGGCGCCGTGGCTGAGCACGAACCAGGTGCTCTGGCCGGCGCGCAGGGTGAAATCTGCCTCGGTTCCCAGGTCCTGGCCATGCAGCTCCTGTGGCGAGCGCAGGGCGAGCTGGTCGGGCCCGGCGATGGCGCGGATGCCGTCGACGATCCGCGTCACCCATGGCACGGTGCGGCCGTAGTTGAAGCGCAGGGTCAACCGCATGTGCATCGCCACCTCGCCCTGCACGCAGCGCACGATGCGCACCACATGCTGGTGGATCTCGCCGTTCTCGCTGGCCGCCATGAAGTCGACCAGTTCCACGGTGCCGCTGTCGGTGATCAACCGCGTGCACAGCACCAGGCTGTCGTCCTCGTAGGCGCGTTCGCTGCGGTAGTCGGCGGTGGGCGCCAGCGCCCATTGCCCGTGTTGCTCGTCGCCCAGCAGCGAGGCGAAGACCGCATCGGAGTCGAACCTTGGCAGACACAGCCAGGCGATGGTGCCGCGGTGGTCGACCAGGGCCGCGCTGTGGCAGTTGCCCAGCATGGCGTGGTCCTCGATACGCACGCTCATCGTCGGGAGGCTTCCTTCCTGCGAAAGAACCACCAGTCTTGCATGCGCGGTGTCTGGATCAGGTTACGAGCCGCCCGGTCAACGCAGCAGCGGTGGCACCGTGTGTTCCAGCCGGCGGATCAGTGCCGGGTCCATGTAGGCGTAGTCGTCGGGGATCTGCAGGCACACACGCGGCAGTGACGCAGGTGCGCGGCGAAGCGCCTGCGCAGCAGCTGCAGGTGGCGGCGCTCCATCACCAGCACCAGATCGGCCTGGTGCAGCAATTCGGGAGTGACCTGCAGCTCGGCATCGGCGGCCAGCCCGGCCGACGCGGTCTGCACGCCGGGCCAGTCGGCGAAGACGCGTTCGGCGGTGGGGCTGCGCAGGCGGTTGCGGCTGCAGACGAACAGCACCAGCAACGGGGCGCCGCCGCGCCGGCTCAGCGGCCTTCGCGCAGGAAGCGCGCCATCGAGGAGACCCCCGGCAACGCCGGTTCGAACTGGCCGGCCACATCGATGAAGCCGCGCATGATGGCGATCTCGCGAGGGGTGCGGTTGAGCGCATCGCGCCGGTCGGCGTCGGCGCCGGCACGCAGCAGGCGCTGTACCAGTAGCGGCAGCCCGTGCAGCGCAGCCAGATGCAGCGGGCCGAAGCCGCGCTGGTCGGCCACCTCCAGCGAGACGTCTTCGTCGAGCAGGCGCTCGACCCCGGCCAACACCACTTTCTCGTCGCAGGCGGTGCCCGGTTCGGCGCGCGCACCCAACAACAGCAGCAGCGGGCTGACCCGGCCGCCGGCCAGGTGTTCGGGGTCGGCACCGGCCAGCAGCAGCGTGTCCAGCAAGGCCAGCAGGCGGGTGGTATCGCGTGCGGTGAAGCCGTATAGCGCGGCGCAATGCAGCGGTGCCAGCCCCTGGTCGTCGGTGGCGTGCACATCGGCCGCGGCGGTGAGCAGACGCGCCACGATATCCGGCAGGCCCAGGGCGCAGGCCAGCATCAGCACGGTGACCCCGCCCGGCAGGCGATGCTCGATCTGCGCGCCGGCCTGCAGCAGGGCCGCCACGATCTCGGTCTGACGCATGCTCACCGCCGCCGACAGCGGGGTGGCCCCGCTATGGGCGGCGCGCTGGGGATCGGCGCCACGGCCGAGCAGATGGCTCGCCACGCCGAGGTGACCGCCGCCGGCCGCGCGCAGCAGCGCGGTGCAGCCTTGCGCATCCACCGCATCGACGGTGAGGCCGAGATCGATCAGGCGACGCACCGCGTCGGTGTCGCCGGTCATCGCCGCAGCCGGCAGGTCGGCCTCGCGCAGCGCGCGACGCGGGAGTGGCCAGATCCGCCAGTCCAGCCAATCGGCCAGATCGCGCCGCCCGATCGACAGCGCCACGCCCAACGGCGTCTGCCCGTCGGCGGCGCGTGCGTCCGGCGACGCGCCCTGCGTGACCAGCAGTTTCAGCGCGGCCTCGCGGCCCAGCGCGGTGGCCAGGTGCAGCGCGGTCATGCCATGGCTGTCGCGCGCCTCGCGGTCCACGCCGTGCTCCAGCAACCACTGCTGCAGGCGCAGCCAACCCAGGCGTACCGCCAGCGACAGCGGCGGGTCACCGGCGGCCGAGGGGGCGAACGGATCGGCGCCACGCTCGAGCAACTCCAGCGCGAACTGTTCCAGCCCACGCGAGGCGGCATCGTGCTGCACGCAGGCGCTGAGCAGCCGGGTCAGGCCGCCCGCGCCAGCCGGCGACACCCCGTGGCGCAGCAGCACCTGCAGGGCCGGTACCGCCTCCACCCCGCGCGACAGCAGCGCGAACATCGGCACATCGCCGCAGGCGTCGCGCACTTCGGCATCGGCGCCGTGACGCAGCAACCAATCCACCGCCTCGGCGTTCAAGGCCACATGCACATCGTGCAGCAGCCCCCCCAGTTCTTCCGGGCCGCACAGCCGGGCCAGGGCGTTCAGTCCGTCGCGGTGGCCGAACTGCAGACCTTCGCGCAGCAGCACCAGCGGCGGGCGGTCGGGCAGCACGGCGACGCCCGGCATGTCGCCCGGCGCATCGCTGACCGCCGCCGGCAGCGGGTAGGCGGGGTCGAGCAATTGCACGATCGCCCAGCGCCCGGCTTCGGCGGCCACGTCCACCGCACGGCGGCCGTGCGCATCGACAGCGGCGGCCGGTACCTGCAGGTCGAGCAGGCGGCGGATCAAGGCCGGCGACACGCTGTCGGCGGCGCAGGCCAGCATCACCGCGTTGCGGCCTTCGCCATCGATGGCCAGCACGTCGGCCTTGCGCGCCACCAGGCGCTCCAGCACCGCACTGCGCGCCTGGCGGGCGGCATCCAGCCACGGGGTGCGGCCGAGCAGATCGCGCGCTTCCAGATTGGCGCCGGCCGACAGCAGCGCTTCGACGATGTCGCCGTGGCCGGCCAGCGCGGCTTCGTGCAGGGCGCTGCGGCGCTGGCGGTCGCGCGCATCCACGCGCGCCTTGTGCTTGAGCAGCAACTGCACGCCGGCCGGATCGTCCTCTTCGGTGCCGGCCGCGGCCAGCAGTACCGGCGCGCCGCCCTCCGGTTCGGACTGCGCACCGCGCTCCAGCAGGAACTTCGCCAACCGCCAGTTGCCGACCTGGCAGGCCATCGCCAATGGCGAGTGGCCGTCGTGGTTGAGCGCATCCAGCTCGGCGGCGGCATCGCGCAGCAGCGCGGCCACGCCCGGATCGGAGCTGCGCACCGCGTGGTGCAGCGGGGTATTGCCGTCGTTGTCGCTGGCGCGCGGGTCGGCGCCATTGGCCAGCAGCGTCATCACCGCATCCGGACGGCCATGCCAGCTGTCGCGGGTGGCCGCCAGCAACGGGGTCATGCCGCGATGCGGCTGGTTGACGTCCACGCGGCGCACGATCAGTTCGCGCAGCAGGCGCAGATCCGGCAGCACGGCGGCCAGCGCCGGCAGGCTGCGCTGGTCGCGCCATTCCGGCAATGGCAGCGCCTGCGGGTCGGCGCCGGCGTCGAGCAATTGCAGGGCGCGGTCCACCCGGCCGCTACGCGCGGCCTCGAAAAGCTCGGGCACCAGCTGATGCCGTGCCACCGGCTCCAGCGGGCGCGGTTCGGCCGCCGCTTCGTTGAAGAAATCGGCGGCCTGCGGAGCGGCCGGTGCAGCACTACGTGCCGGCGCGGCGGTCCGCTGCAACAGCAGATGGGCGGCCGGCAACGCCAGGCAGGCGGCGATCGCCAGGCCCCAGCGCAGACCGTCGGAGACGCCGCCCGGCCAGGCCAGGGTCACGCACAGCGTGCACATCGCCAGGACCAGCGCCGCGGCCAGCAGGCCGCGCCAGGCATGCAGTTCCTGGGTGGCCAAGGCGTGCCAGCGTGGCGCCAGTGCGCCGCCGTCGCGCTCCACCTCGCCCCACAACGGCCAGGTTCGCCACAGGCCCAACAGCGCGGCGCTGATCGCCACGCTCAACGCCAGCGCAGCGGCCAGGCTGCCGCTGTCGCGCAGGGCGGTCAGCGGCCAGCTGATCAATGCGGCCAGCGCCAGCAGGCCCACGCCCCAGATCGCCAACAGCGACGGCAGCGCCTGCGCGATGGCGCGCGGCTGCGCCGGCAGCGCACGTGTCCCGCGCGCCCACGACACCGCCAGCGCGAAGGCCGGCTGGGCCAGCCACAGGCTCAGCGCGGCAAGGCCACCGCCCAGTCCGCCCAACAGCGTCAATGCCACGCCGGCCGCACCCGCCAGCGCGACGGTGCGCAGGCGCGCAGCGCGTTGCGGATCAGTCATGGTCGCACTCGCCCGCCAGCACCACGGTCTTGGGCAGCTGCAGGTAGAAGCCATGTTTGCCCAGCGCCTCGCGCACCGTGGCCGCATCGGCCTGTGCCAGCCGGCGCTCCGGCGTCAATGCCACCTCCAGCACGAAAGCGAACGGCGCCAGCTGCGCGTGCACGGCAGCAGGAAGGCCGGCGAAATCGTCGCGAGTGGCGAGGTAGACGAAGGTGTCCTGCTTGCGTTGGCTTTTGTAGACGTAGGCGTGCATGCGCGCGTGATCGCGCTCGAAGAGCGGTAGGTCGCGCCGATTGTGTCCCAATTGCGGCCATGGCGAAAGCGCGGCCGATGCGAAAAATTCCAGTCGCGTCAGCGACATGACCGACGCGTTCAGTCGTGCCGGCGCTGGGACATGCACACGCCACCGATATACTGCCAGCACTTTTCGCCAGCCAGACCACCGTGAGCCAAGCGCAGCATCCGTCCCCGATGGCCCCGGTCGCCGTCACCGCCTACACCTCCACCACCGCGCTCGGCGCCGGGCTCGCGGCCCAGGCCGCTGCATTGCAGGCGCGCCGCAGCGGCCTGCGCCGTAACGATTTCGGGCCGCAACCGTTGCCGTGCTGGATCGGGCGCGTCGATGGCGTGGAAGACGTGGTCCTGCCCGATGCGCTGCAAGGCTGGGACTGCCGCAACAACCGCCTGGCCTGGGTGGCACTGCAGCAGGACGGCCTTCTGGAAGCGGCGCAGGCCGCCGCGCAGCGCTACGGCGCCGAGCGCGTGGCGGTGATCATCGGCACCTCCACCTCCAGTATCGGCGCCAGCGAAGAGGCGTACACGCGGCTGGTCGAAGACGCCGATGGCGCACGCTTCCCGCCGGATCTGGAACGCCCCATCGTGCACACCCCGCATTCGCTGGGCGACTTCGTGCAGCATGCCACCGGCCTGCGCGGCCCCAGCGTGACCGTGGCCACCGCCTGTTCGTCCAGCGCCAAGGTGTTCGCCCAGGCCGCGCGGCTGATCGAGGCCGGGGTGATCGATGCGGCGCTGGTCGGCGGCGTGGACACCTTGTGCGGCAGCGTGCTGTTCGGCTTCAACTCCCTGCAGGTGGTGGCACCGGAGCCGTGTCAGCCGTTCGATGCGCGCCGGGTGGGCCTGAGCCTGGGCGAAGCCGGCGGTTTTGCGCTGGTCGAACGCACCGCCGCCGCACCGGACGCCGCGTTGTGGCTGTACGGTTATGGCGAATCCAGCGACGCACACCATATGTCCGCCCCGCACCCGCAGGGCCTGGGTGCGCAGCTGGCGATGCGCGGCGCACTGCAACGCGCCGGCCTGGCGCCGGAGGCGGTGGGCTATCTGAACCTGCACGGCACCGCCACGCCGGCCAACGACAGTGTGGAAGCGGCGGCGGTGGCGGCGATCTTCCCCGCCACCCTGCACGCCAGTTCCACCAAGGCCTGGACCGGCCACACCCTGGGCGCGGCCGGCATCGTGGAGTCGGTGATCGCGCTGCTGGCGCTGCGCGACGGCCTGCTGCCGGGCACGCTCAACAGCGAACTGCCCGACCCCGCCTGCGGACCGCAGATCCGCTTCGACAACGCCCATGCCCGGATCGATTACGCCATGAACAATTCCTTCGGCTTCGGCGGCAACAACTGCTCGCTGCTGTTCGGGCGGGCACGCTGATGCTCGCCGCCACCATCGAAGGCATCGGTTTCTGGACCCAGGGCCTGCCCAACTGGGACGCGGCGCAGGCCTTCGTGCACGGAGCCGCGGCGCAGGAAACGCCGGCTCGCCCGGCGCCGCAGCTGCTGGCCGCCAACGAGCGTCGCCGCGCACCGGATACGGTGGCGGTATCGCTGGAGGCCGCGCTGGCCGCCTGCACCGCCGCCGGTCGCGACCCGGCCAGCCTGCCGTCGGTGTTCACTTCCACCCATGGCGATCTGGCCATCACCGATTACATGTGCACCACCCTGGCCAGCGACCCGCTGGCGATCTCGCCGACCAAGTTCCACAACTCGGTGCACAACGCCGCCGCCGGCTACTGGACCATCGGTGCTGGCGCGATGACGCCGGCCACCGCGATCAGCGCGTCCAACGCCAGCTTCGCGCAAGGCCTGCTGGAAGCGTTGGTGCAGCTCGCCTCCGGCGTGGAGGCGGTGCTGCTGGCCGGCTACGATGCGCGCTCGGTCGGGCCGCTCGGCCGGATCGCACCCAGCCAGGGCCTGCTCGGCGGCGCCCTGGTGCTCGGCCCGCCCGGTCAGCCGGGCAAGCCGCAGCTGCACGCGCGGCTGGACGATGGCGTCCCATCCCCCGGCGACGCCCCGCTATCCCGGCACGCCGCCCACAATGCGATGGCGCCGATGCTGCCGTTGTTCGAACTGCTGGCCGGCAGCGGCGACAGCGTGGCGCTGTATGCCGGTCCCGGCCGGGTCCTGCACGTCGAGCTCCAGCGATGAGCCGGCTGCCGCTGACCCGCGAAGACACCGCCATCCTGGTGCCGGCCCTGAACGAAGCGCTGCGCATCCACGAGGTGGTCACCGACGCGTTGACCCATTGCCCGAACGTCATCGTGATCGACGACGGCTCCGACGATGGCACTGCCGAGTGCATCGCCGGCCTGCCGGTGACGTTGATCCGCCATCCGCACCGCATGGGCAAGGGTGCCGCCCTGCGCAGCGGCTTTGCCAAGGCCCAGCAGTTGGGCATGCGCGCAGTGATGACCATGGACGGCGACGGCCAGCACAAGGCGGCCGATTTCCCACGCCTGCTGGCCGCAGCCAACCGCCACCCCGGCTGCGTGATCATCGGCGCGCGCATGCGCAAGCGTGCCACCCAGCCCACTATTCGCCGCATCGGCAACGACTTCGGCGACTGGGGCATCGCCTGGGGTTGCGGTTTCCGGCTGGTGGACAGCCAGAGCGGTCAACGGCTGTATCCGGCCTCGGTGTTCACCCTGCCGAACGTGCCCGGCGAAGGCTTCGTGTTCGAAGCACAGCTGCTGATCTCCGCCGCCCGCCAGGCCGGTGCGCGGGTAGTGGCAGTGCCGATCGAGACCCGCTATGCCGGCAGTGCGCCCGGCACCTTCCGCAAGAGCCATTTCCGGCTGGTGCGCGATCTATGGAACATCACCTCGCACGTGGTCAAGCAGGTGTGGGCCTACGGCCACGTCTGGCGCGAGTATCGCCGCGTGCGCGCCAACCCGGTCATCGTCGACGACGCCGACGGCGAATTTGCTACTGTGCCCAGGGTCACCAACAACCACCACTCCCCATGAATGCACAGCGTGCCGATGTCGTCATCACCGGCGGTGGCCTGGCCGGCCTGAGCCTGGCCCTGCAGTTGAAGCAACGCGACCCGGACCTGGCCATCACGGTGCTGGAACGGCGCGCGCATCCGGTACGCGAAGCCGCGTTCAAGGTGGGCGAGTCCACGGTGGAGATCGGCGCGCATTACTTCGCCCAGGTGCTGGGTCTGCGCGAGCATCTGGAGACCGAGCAGATCCGCAAGTTCGGCTTCCGCTTCTTCTTCTCCGATCAGCGCACCGATATCGACCGCTGCACCGAATTGGGCGTCAGCAAGATCCTGCCCACGCCGTCCTGGCAGATCGATCGTGGCCGCTTCGAAAATTTCCTTGGCGAGCGTGCACGCGCGCACGGCATCGCCTTCATCGATGACTGCACCGTCAAGGGCGTGGACCTGGCCGAGGACGACGCCGATCATGCGGTGCGTTACGAGCGCAACGGCGCGCCCGGCGCGCTGAGCGCACGCTGGGTGGTGGACGCCAGCGGCCGCGCCGGCCTGCTCAAGCGCAAGCTCGGCCTGGCGCAGGACAATGCGCACAACGCCAACGCGGTGTGGTGGCGTGTGGAAGGCCTGATCGATCCCAACGGCTGGTCGCAGGACAGCAACTGGCTGCAGCGTTGCACCCCGCCGGACCGCTGGCGTTCGACCAATCACATGTGCGGGCCAGGCTACTGGTTCTGGCTGATTCCGCTGTCCTCGGGCGCGCATTCGCTGGGCATCGTCTGCGATGCCGCGATGCATCCGCTGGAGACCATGAACACCCACGGCAAGGCCATGGACTGGCTGCGCCTGCATCAACCGCAGGTGGCCGCCACGCTCGATGGCGCCGATTACCGGCTGCAGGACTTTCTGTTCCTGCGCAATTTCTCCTACGGCTGCAAGCAGGTGTTTTCCGCACAGCGCTGGGCGCTCACCGGAGAGGCGGGAATGTTCCTGGATCCGTTCTATTCGCCCGGCAGCGACTTCATCGCCATTTCCAACACCTACATCTGCGAGCTGATCGGCCGCGACCGCGCCGGCAAGTCGCTCAGCCCGTATGCGGAGCTGTATCAGCAGCTGTATTTCTCGTTCTACGAAAATACCCTGACCCTGTACCAGGACCAATACGCCTTGTTCGGCGACGAGCAGGTCATGCCGGTCAAGGTGATCTGGGATTACACCTATTACTGGTCGCTGCTGGCGCCGTTGTTCTGCGCCGGGCGCATCGCCGAGCTGAGCCTGCTGGCGCGCATGAAGGCGGATTTCTTCCACGCGCGCGACATGAACCTGGCCATGCAACGCGTGCTGCACGACTGGGGCGCACGCAACACCGCCCAGGGCATCACCGCCGGCACCGGCCGCCTGCTGGATCAGTATCTGATCGGCTGGTTCAACGAACTCAATGGCGCCTTGAACGACAGCCTCGACGACGAGGCGTTCGTGGCCCGCATCCACGGCAATGTCGCGCAGATGGCGGTGCTGGCCCGCGAGATCCTGCAGCAGGCCCGCCAGCGCCACCCGGAACTGCCCGACCACGGCCTGGACGCGCTGACCGCCAATGCCAGCGGCGAGGCGATCCTGACTGCCCCGTGGTATGCCGACGCGGCGTGAGGTGTAACGAACGCGCCGATGCGCAGCGACGCGGCTCGCTAAACGTGTTTCGATGCCCATTTGCGAGCAGGTGCGATTTGCCCACGAAGGTAAAACAGACCAGCAGCGACGTCGGCATGCTCCGCTGGCAATCATGCACATCGACCATCTCGACCGGTCCTTGCCCGCTCACCGGCGCGGGACCCTACGCGGCATGGATGCCGCGTAGGAGCTACAAGGACGTACTTGCAGCGTGTCCTGCGATGGTGGGCGGGCAAGGGCTCTGCAGCAAAGGCGCAGGTGATCCGCTCTCCACCTGATTTGCCGGTATTGAGCAAACAGGTCGAGACGCCTGCACTGTGCGTGGCGCGATCACTTGGCCATCTTCGAGTCTGGTCGAGGGCGCGGCGCCCTCACCGCTCGCGGGACACGCCGCAAGTACGTCCATGTAGGCTCGGTGGCCGCATCCATGCCGCCACACGGTCCCGCAATCGGCGAGGACACCACGCCAGACGGTTGGTTGGTGGTTTTCCGAAGATGCCAAGTCACCAGCTTGCCGGCTGCTTGTTGAAGCCTCTGCGCACGACCATCTCCACTGGTCCTTATCTGCTCACCGTCGCGGGATCCTTGGCGGCATGGCTGCCGCCAAGGAGCTACATGAACGTACTTGCAGCGTGTCCTGCGATGGTGGGCAAGCGCCAGGCGCCTGCGTTTGTCAGCCGCCCTCAGCCCATCCCGCCATTGATGCCGATGACCTGGCCATTGATGTAACCGGCGGACTCCGAACACAGAAACGCCACCAGCGCGGCCACTTCATCGGGCTTACCCACGCGTCCGGCCGGCACCAGTTGCTTGATGACGTCCGGGGCGAAACTCTCGCCGACCATTTCGCCTTCGATCACGCCCGGCGCCACGACATTGACCGCGATGCCGCGGCTGGCCATCTCGCGCGACAACGATTTGCTGGCGCCGTGCAACGCCGCCTTGGCCGCGGCGTAGTTGGTCTGCCCGCGATTGCCCAGCACCGCGGCCACCGACGATACGCTGACAATACGGCCCCAGCGCGTGCGCGCCATCGGCAACAGCAGCGGTTGGGTGACGTTGAAGAAGCCGTGCAGCGACACATCGATGACCCGATGCCATTGCTGCGCGTTCATGCCCGCCATCGGTGCGTCGTCGTGGATGCCCGCGTTGTTGACCACGATCTGGATCGGGCCGACGGCCAGCAAGGACTCCAACGCAGCGGTTGCGGCCTGCGCATCGGCCACGTCGAAGGCCACCGCTTCGGCGCTGCCGCCGGCGGCGAGGATCGCCGCCACCACCGCTTCGGCACGCGCCAGATTGCGGTTGGCGTGCACGATCACATGCCGGCCATGCGCGGCCAGCTGATGGCAGATGGCACCGCCAAGATCGCCGCTGCCGCCGGTGACGATGGCGCGTCGTGCAACTGGGTTCATAAGGCAAGGACCGCATGCGCAGGGTGGGAGCGTTATCGTAGACCAACCCGCCTGCGCGCAGACAGACACGCGCATCGAAGCACGCGGCGGTGGCGCATTTTCTCGACCAGGCCGCACATCGGACAGTGGGCGCTTGAGCGCCATCGCGTCGGATTGCTAGCGTTTCGACATACGCGATCGCGCGCGGCGACAAGGAGCGGCACCACATGAGCGCAGTGACCCTGATCGAACTGGGCAAGCAGGGCGAGGATGCGATGAACGCGTGGCTGCAGTTACATGGCTTCAGTTATGTAGCCATCTGCCAGGCGCCGGAGACCTTCGCACCGTTGTTCGGCACAGCGGTCAAACGGCCGGATTTCCTGCTGCTGCTGGAGTCGATCGGCTTGATCGCCATCGACGTCAAGAACCGCAACAGGTACAAGAACACCTGCTACAGCCTGCCCTATGAGGATGAACTCAGACGCGCGGTGGCGTTCGAGCGGCTGTTCCGCATTCCGGTCTGGTACGCTTACTTCAATCGCGAAGACGCTGGCCAGTCCTTCCATTGGATCAGCGCCTTGAAGGCACTCGAAGTCGGCGAGATCAAGACGCCGCACGATGGCAGTGCGGAATTCCTGTCGATCGGTCTGGAGCATTTCGAGCATCTGCACAGCGGCGGCGACATCGCGCGGCTGTATGCGCATCGCCTGCCCGGCGTCGGCAATCTGAGCGCGCTGATCGCGGCGAAGACACCCGTCAATCCCTGAGCGCAGGCCTCAGGCGGCGCCCAGCATGACCGTGGCACGGCCTTCGGCCAGCAGCTGCTCGCCGTGGCTCAGGCGAAAACTGTACTGCTGGCTGTCCTCGCCCTGCATCAACACCTGCGCTTCGCACACGATCGCGTCGGGCAGCTGCTCCAGATAGGCCACCTGCAGTTCCACGCCGCGCAGGGCCACCAGCATGCCCGGACGCACCGGCCTGCCCGAGGCACGGCCCAGCAGACCGCCGTGCACCGCCATCGCCTGCGCGCCGTATTCGCACAGGTGCAGCGCGCGCAGGCGCCCGTTGCAACGCAACGGATGTGTGTCGCTGCGATGGGCGTGGCTGCACAGCACGATGCGCTGCGCGTCCCATTCGACCACCGCTTCCCACAGGCACATGCTGCCCTGGTGCGGAATCAAGGCGGCAATCGCGTCACGTCCCTGCATGCGGCTCTCCGTTGGCCAGGCGTTCCAGCGTCGGTTCGCGCGACACCAGCAAGGCCAGAATGAAATTGAACAGCACACCCAGCGCCACCGTGCTGCCGATCGCGCGCAGCACCGGAATGCTGGAGGCGGCCAGCAACGCGAACACCAGCAGCGTCATCAGGCTGCATACGATCAAGGCATGCAGCGTGCGCAACTGGTCGGCGTGGTCGTCGCCAGCGTGGTCGAAGAACAGCGCGTAATCCAGGCCCAGGCCTGCGGCCAGGATGAGCGCGATCAGATGGAACAGGTTGAGCTCCACGCCGCTGCCGCGCAGGATGGCCAGGATCAGCACCGTGGTCAGCGCCATCGGCAGCAGCACGCGCGCGATGCGGCGCGGGCTGCGCAGCGCGATCGCCACCGTCGCCGCCAGCAGCAACGCGGCCAACACCAGCGCGCCGAGCACGCGGCCGCGGTAGGCGGCCACCAGCGATTCGGAGGCGTCCTTCAGATCCAGCAGCTGCGCGTCACTGCCTTGCACGGCAGCCGCCAAGACGGCCGGATCGCGCAGGCCGGTCAACGACACCAGCGCGGTGCTGCGATCGCCATGGCTCAGCAACAGGCCACCGACCGAGGTGGCCAGCGGCGAACCGGACAGGTCCCTGGGCAGCAGCGGCGCGGCACGCCTGGCCGCGTCCAGATCCTGCAGGAAGGGTGCAAACGCATCGCCGCGGAACGGTGTAGCTGCCACCGCCTGCTCGGTCATGGCGCGCGCCTGCGTGGCATCCGGCAATGCCGCTTGACGCGCACGCTGGGTCCTGGCGCTGGGCAGATACCGCGCGGCCATGTCGTAGCCGGTCAGCGCGCCATTGCGCACCAGTGCGTCCAGGCGTGGCCGCAACCGCTCGCTGGCCTGCAGCGCGGCCTCATCGCTGACGGCCGGCAATGCGAGCACGTAACGCACATCCGGTGCACCCAGTTCCTGCCGCAGATGGGTGTCCTGCGCCAGCGCCTTCGGTGGTACCGGCGTGAGCTTGGACAGATCGTTCTGCCAGAACGGGCCTGGCGCGAATGCGATCACCGCGATGCCGATCAGCGCGGTCGCCGCCAGGCTGATCCGCGGCCGCGGCAGCCGTGCGATGCCACGCCACAGCATGGCCAGCAGGCGCGAATCGGCATGGTCGCGCGGCGCTGGATCGATCAACCATGGCAGCAGCCAGCGGGTGGTGATGGCGGCCGTCGCCAGCCCGGCAATGGTGAAGACCGCCAGCTGCCGCAACCCATCGACGCCGGAGAACAGGAAGGTCACGTAGGCGATGCAGGTGGAGACCACGCCGGTGGCCAAGGTGGGCCACAGGTGCCGTGCATTGGCGCGCGGCTCCAGTCCGGGGCGCTGATGGCTGAACAGGTGGATCGGATAGTCCTGTACCACGCCGATCAAGGTGAAGCCGAAGGCCACGGTGATGCCATGCACGCTCTCGAACAGCAGCGCCACCGCACCAAGGCCGGCCAGGCCGGCGCTGGCCAGCGGCAGCACGCCGAGCACCGGAATCTTCCAGCTGCGGTAGGCCACCAGCAGCAACAGCACCAGCCCCACCGTGTCCAGCGTGCCGATCCATTGCGCCTCGCCCTGGGTGCGCGCGGTGATCTCCACCGCGAACGCGCCTGGTCCGGTAAGCGTCAGCTGCGTGCTGCTGCCCTGCGCGACCTTGGCGAACGCGGCCTGCACTGCATCGTAGGCCAGCTGCTGCCCGGTGGGGTCGAACCCGGCTGCGCGCGTTTGCACGATCAACAGCGCCGAGGTGCCGGCACGATCGAACCACACCTCGTTGCGCAGCTGCGGCGCGGCCGCCGGCTGCAGCGTCTCGGCCAGGTGCAGCACTTCCAGCGTGGGGTCGCGCGGCAGCAGTGGCTCCACCATCGCCGCCGCCGGCGAGCCCAGGTCCTGCACGCGCGCCTGCAGGGCCGCTTCCAGCGCCGAGGCGTCGAGCGGAGTCTTGTCGAAGCTGTCGCTGAGCAGGTAGCGATAGGGCAGCAAGCGTTCCGGAATCGCCTCCAGTCCCGCGCTGCCACCATTGCCGACCAGTTCGAATAGCGCCGGCTGCGCCGCCAGGGTCTGACGCAACTGCTGCGACTGCGCGGCCAGGGTGGCCGGATCGCTGCCGGACAAGGCCATCAGCAGCAGCCGCGAGCCCGGGCCTTCGCCCAGTTCTTCGATCAACAGCTTCTGCGCTGGCGTGCGCGGGGCGGGCATGAACTTGCGCAGATCGCCGGACACCTTGAGCGTGTCGCTCAGCCACAGTCCGGCCACGCCCAGCACC
>NZ_JAJGQG010000042.1:0-26374 GCF_020783795.1 Xanthomonas sp. NCPPB 1067 | reverse complement strand
CTTGGGTGGGCGCCCCATCTCGATCCCTTGTTTCCACGTTGGGATCATAGATTACCATTATGTAAACACCCTCTAAGAAGCGGGTTAAAAACCCCAGATTAGACGCGAAAGCGGTGGTGGCCGAGTTCGCAATGCGCCATTCGGATGCTCAAATTATAATCGACTACATCTCTGGAAGGCGAAGTAAGGCCCGCGCAGAGCAAGCTTTCTTGGCTAGCTTTCGCGATCCTCGCTGGATGATGCGCTGGGCTCAGGACCATCACTCGTCGATGAGCAAGTTCACAACCTGGCAGCGAGGTCCCGCCGAGCAGTTGATGCTGGCAATGAATCCACTGATTGACGCATATAGCTCATTACGAGAGGATCATCCTTCAAGTATATATGAGGAGATTAACGATAATCTCTGGTAGAGATCAACAGAAGAATCTTTAATATCGATAGTGCAAAAGCTGAATACCAAGGCCGGCTTTAGTTTCACTACCCGAGATGTTGAGGAGTACTGTCCAGGAATCTCGACATCGGTAAAAGTCCTTGCATCCTCACTACGAAATTCCTTTAGCCTCCATGCCAGAAAGCCTAAAGCAAGTGACTTTGTCGACGCCATACATGCTATACATGCGCCTTACGTGGACATCTTTCGCACGGACAGCTACATGGCACCAATTGTAAAGAGGCATGTCTCCAGATATGGAACAATTGTGGTTCCGAAATTGCTGGATTTGCCAGCAAGCATCCATCAATTAAGAAGTTAACCGCCCGGGCACAGCATTAATCGACGATCGGCAGTGACTGCCAAGGTTATCAGCCTACCTAATCCCTGGGCACTGAGGAAGTCAGTGGAGCGATTTATTGCCTTCGTACTGAACGCGATATTCCTCGGACGAGACCACGCGCATTCTGTCCAACTTGGAACACCAGCCGCGCTAGGCAACGATCAGTTAAAAGAGTTCAAGCGAGAAGCAATGCGGTTGCTTAAGACTGGCGATCGGCCGGCGGCCGTAATCGCGCGGGAGTTGGGCATTACACGCAACCGGCTCTACAAACGGGCCTCGGACCTGCGCCCCCCAGTCTAGGTCAGCGCGGGCACTCCGCGCTGACGCCACATCCCTGTTGGCTTGCGCTTGGCAACGACCCGATTGAGCGATCTAATGCCTACCGCGCCATGCTCGATGAAGCCCTGCCCGACGAACTGCTCACCAGCATCCGCCTTCATCTACAGCAGCAGCGAGCCCTTGGTCACGATGCCTTCCGCGCGATGGTCGAAGCCAAGACCAGCCGCGTTGCGAGTGCCAGGCCCGCTCATCGGCCACGTAAACCAAGCGCCGTCGACTGATAAGTGAACCTGACCCCATTATTCTCATGAGTCGGCTCTTCGCACGCCCCAGATGCGTGTGCACGCTTGACCAGGTACTCGGTTGGCAATGCCACCAAGCGGGCACGTACCGGATTGAGTTCAATGTAGCGCAAGGCCGTAAGCACATACCGTTCGGTCTGCACCAAGCAGGACTTGAACCGCCCCTGCCACAGGCTTCCGCTGCGCCGGTACCTGACGTTGAAGGCCTGCACATACGATTGGCCGCTGAGCCGCATCGCCGAAGACACCGCGCCCGCCTTATCCGCCGAGACCAGTAGGTGCACATGGTTGTCCATCAGCACAAATGCATGCACCCGCACAGCAAAGCGCTCGCAGGCCATGCGTAACAGCAGGCAATAGTGGTGCCGATCCTCATCGTCCAAGAAGATCGCGCACCGGTTCACGCCTCGCTGGACAACATGCATCGGAACGCCGGGCAGTTCCAGACGCGGCTGACGCGGCATGGCCGGGCCTCCTGCTCAAGAAGAAGATCTCAGCCTGGCGGCAGCGACACAGGCCCGCTATCAGACATCGCCGCGCGGGCTTGTACGACCGGTTCGCTTAATTACCTCCGTCCCCCTTAGCCCCGATTTCCGTTATTGGGAGCTTTCGGAGCTTTCGGAGTCTGCTGCGCTGCTTTCAATAGAAATAGGCGCTTGCTCTGCGACTATCTCTCGCCTCCTTAACTGCGATTTTTCAACAAGCTCACGAATAAGCTCAGGAAGTTGCTCATGATTATTTGAACCGTCATACGTTATGACAAACAAGCGCCTGAGCTCTTTATTGATTTGAATTATCTCTTCCGACACTGGCCCCGCCTGAATTATATAATGAGGGCGCGCATCTGGAAACCTACTGGCGTGCCTCTCAACCAAGAGAGTCACAGCCGGATCAGCCATCGAGAAGCCTATGAATAGTAGAGTGTGCGTCGCTAATAGAGATGAAACGAAATCCGTGTAAACCCAACTTCCGAAGGCCCGCTCTATATATTCAGACTTAGTGAAAATAAAAGAGGATGGATCATCCACTGTTCCATGCAGCTTTACGATGTAATCGCCGGAGTCACGAAGCATCCTAAAAGCAGATGAATCGACCTTAGAAATTACACGTGGATAATGTGTACTTTCCTTGTTAACCTCCCCCCAAGCAGTCTCAATTAGCTTATCAAAATTTGTAGTAAGGATTATTCGTTGATCTAAATTTATTATTGCCTCGTGCAATGAAGAGGGGGAAGCAACTTGACTAAATTCCTCAGCAACGACTGTGGTCCAGTCAGCATCAAGCTTTCGCCGTATCACCTCGCAAGCTAGCAAGTAGTCCTTATCCTCAACAAGCTTTTGTGCCATTTTCTTGACATTCTCGTCCTCGATTTTTGAAGCAGCATGAACAAGAAAATCATTCCAGGCTTTGATGCTATTTCCAGATCTTGTCTTGGCACTAGCCGATACACCAGCACCAAGAAAAATTACAACTCTTCTCTGCGCAATATCGTTTATTAAATCGGCGTTGAAGTTAGTCACAAAAAATCTCAGCCGCGGAGGATACTATCTAGAAAGTTGTTTGAGATCGCAGTATATATCTCGCGAGCTTGCTTGCGCATACTCGTATAACTTCCACTTGCAGACACATTGATCATCGGAGAGTGCAAGGTCTGTGACTTCGGCGCAAGGCTCGCTAAGTGCTTAATGTCACCAAGATGCGCAGAAATTTTATTTCGGGGAAGCATTAAATCTGACAGATGATTTTGTACTTCACCTGGTATTTTTTCGTTGATTGCGCTGTAGGCTTCAACAATTCTGGCACTACCTTTTTCCGTCCTCTCCTTATGCTGCTGCGTAACATAGCCGAGAAACTTAAGCCTCGATTCGTGGGAGAAGGCCTCCAACTCTTTTGGATCCTCGGCGAGTTTTAAACCATTCGAAAGATCCCTCCCCCATATCTTTAGAGCCTCACTTATATTCTTGATTGCCCACAGAGAAAATATGTCGATGGACATCGGGACAATGAAGAAATTTGCCGCCAAAAGGACGGAACGATTGATCGCACCGAGTGATGGCCCCATATCAAAAAAAACGAAGTCGTAATCTTCGGCTTTCTTTATAAGGTCGGAAAAAACGAATGTCGTCCTAAGTCCACGAGTACCTCCTGAACGTGCGTCTCGCCAATCCTGAGCTAAAAGATCCTCTTTTAGCGCAAGTCTCGGGTCCCCGAGAACGACATCAAAACCAAAATTCTGCGTTTTTTTTACCGGAAGATTATGGGAATAACCGCGACCGATAGACAGTGGATGAATGATGCTATAGATACTCTCGATATTTGAGTCGTCGGAATAAGCATCTATGAATTCATCATCAGTAAGCACATACTGGGTAAGATTGCACTGTGGATCCGCATCAACAATCAGTACTTTTGCGCCGCAATTAAGAGCCAGCTGCGCACCTAAATTAGCGACAAGACTTGTCTTTCCAACTCCGCCCTTGTTATTAAAGAAACAAACAGAATATGGACCTTTGCTATCCGCACGCAGCTTCGAAACTTTACTTGTAAGCTCTTTGTCAAATTGTGGTGACTTCTTCCGTCCCATAGTACAAATCCCCCTGCGTGCACTTACCGAATACCGGGAAAATATAAAGAAACGGACAGCCACATAGCTGCCCGTTGTTCATTTAAACCCCAACCGGATTCGCCTTCTCAGGATCAATCTTGTACTGCTTGATCGCCCGGGCCACATCCTTACCGGTCATCTTGCCATCCTTCGCCAGCGCGGCAATTGCCGCGTGCGCGATGTAGTAGCGGTCGACCTCGAAGAACCGGCGCAGATTCGCACGCGTGTCCGAGCGACCGAACCCATCCGTGCCGAGCACGGTGTAGGTCATCGGGACGAAGGCGCGGATCTGGTCGGCGAAGGCGCGCACGTAGTCGGTTGCGGCGATGGCCGGGCCCTGGCGGCCTTCCAGCAGTTGGGTGACGTAGGGCTTGCGCTGTTCGGCCTCCGGGTGCAGGCGGTTCCAGCGTTCCACGGCGTAGCCGTCGCGGCGCACTTCGTTGAGGCTGGGGCAGGACCAGATGTCGGCGGTGACGCCAAAGTCCTTGTCCAGCAGCTCGGCCGCGGCAATGGCTTCGCGCAGGATGGTGCCGCTGCCCAGCAGCTGCACGCGCAGCTCGCCCTTCTTGGGCTTGCCGGCGTCCTTGAGCAGGTACATGCCCTTGATGATGCCTTCGGCTGCGCCTTCCGGCATGCCGGGGTGGGCGTAGTTCTCGTTCATCAGGGTGATGTAGTAGTACTCGTCCACCTGGTCTTCCATCATCGCCTTCATGCCGTGCTGCATGATGACGGTGACTTCGAAGCCGAAGGTCGGGTCGTAGCTACGCACGTTCGGGATGGAGCCGGCGATGACCTGGCTGAAGCCGTCTTCGTGCTGCAGGCCTTCGCCGTTGAGCGTTGTGCGGCCGGCGGTGCCGCCGAGCAGGAAGCCACGCGTGCGCATGTCCGCTGCCTGCCAGGCGATGTCGCCCACGCGCTGGAAGCCGAACATGGAGTAGTAGATGTAGAACGGCAGCATCGGCACATCCGACACCGAGTAGCTGGTGCCGGCGGCCATCCAGGACGCAATCGCGCCCGGCTCGCTGATGCCCTGTTGCAGCACCTGGCCGGTCTGGTCTTCGCGGTAGTACATCAGCTGGTCGGCATCGACCGGCTTGTACTTCTGGCCGAACGGGGCATAGATGCCGATCTGGCGGAACATGCCTTCCATGCCGAAGGTGCGCGCTTCATCGGCCACGATCGGCACGATGCGCGGGCCCAGTTCCTTGTCGCGCAGGGCGATGTTGAGGCTCTGCACGAACGACATGGTGGTGGAATAGCTGCGCTCGCCGCTGTCCTTGAGCAGGCGCTCGAACTTGTCGAGCGTGGGCGCGACGAAGGACTTGCTGGCCTTGGGACGGCGCTGCGGGAGGAAGCCACCCAGGGCGCCGCGGCGCTCCTTGAGGTACTGCACTTCCGGGGAGTCTTCGCCGGGGTGATAGAACGGCACCTGGCCGTCTTCCAGCTGGGCGTCGGTCACCGGGATGTTGAAGCGGTCGCGGAAGTGCTTGACCGCCGCATCGTCCAGCTTCTTGGTCTGGTGGGTGGGGTTGAGCGCCTCACCGGCCGAGCCCATGCCGTAGCCCTTGACCGTCTTGGCCAGGATCACGGTGGGCATGCCGGTGGTGTTCACGGCCTGGTGGTAGGCGGCGTAGACCTTGTGCGGGTCGTGGCCGCCACGGTTCAGGCGCCAGATGTCGTCGTCGGACAGGCCGGCGACCATGGCCGCGGTCTCGGGGTACTTGCCGAAGAAATTCTCGCGGGTATAGGCGCCGCCGAAGGCCTTGCAGTTCTGGTATTCGCCGTCGACGGTTTCCATCATCAGCTTGGTCAGCACACCGTTGGTGTCCTTGGCCAGCAGCGCGTCCCAGTAGCCGCCCCACAGCAGCTTGATGACGTTCCAGCCGCCGCCACGGAACACGCCTTCCAGTTCCTGGATGATCTTGCCGTTGCCGCGCACCGGGCCGTCCAGGCGCTGCAGGTTGCAGTTGACCACGAAGATGAGGTTGTCCAGGCCTTCGCGGCCGGCCAGCGCGATGGCGCCGAGGGTTTCGGGCTCATCCGATTCGCCGTCGCCGATGAAGCACCACACCTTGCGGTCGGACTTCTCGATCAGGCCGCGGTTTTCCAGGTAGCGCATGAATTGCGCCTGGTAGATGGCGGCCAGCGGGCCCAGGCCCATCGACACGGTGGGGGTCTGCCAGAACTCGGGCATCAGCCACGGGTGCGGGTAGGAGGAGATGCCCTGGCCGTCCACTTCCATGCGGAAGTTGTCCAGCTGCGCTTCGCTGATGCGGCCTTCGAGGAAGGCGCGGGCGTAGATGCCCGGGGCGCTGTGGCCCTGGATGAACAGCAGGTCGCCCGGATGGTTGTCCGAGGGCGCGCGCCAGAAGTGGTTGAAGCCCACGTCGTACAGCGTGGCGCTGGACGCGAACGAGGCGATGTGGCCGCCCAGGTCGCCCGGCTTGCGGTTGGCGCGCACGACGGTGGCCATGGCGTTCCAGCGGATGATCGAGCGGATCTTCCACTCCAGCGCCGAATCGCCGGGGTTCTTGGCCTCGTTGGCCGGGGAAATGGTGTTGACGTACTCGGTGGTGGGCGAGAACGGCAGGTAGGCGCCCGCCCGGCGGGTCTGCTCGACCATGCCTTCCAGCAGCTGATGGGCGCGCTCAGGGCCTTCGACGTCGATGACGGCCTTGATCGATTCGAGCCACTCCTGCGTCTCGAGCGGGTTCGGATCGTTGTGCAGCACTTCGTTCAACCAGTTCATTAGCGCTCCCGGGGGGGACACACCCCGCGGGTGTGTCGACATCGTGAATTCGTGAACCCCCAAGTGTACCGCAGCCACCTCTTGCCAATCCTCGCTACGGTGGCGTATGGAATGGAATGGTGTCGTGCGCTGGGTGAGGCGGTGATGCGCGGCGTCGCGCCCGGTGCGTGCCTACGGCGGGTGTGGGCGATGCGGTCCGTTCGTGCGGTGGATGGCGTGGCGGGACCTCGGGCCTGCGGCGATGGTGGTGGGCAGCGCCATCTGAGGGAAGCACCTGGGCGCGATGAGACCTGATCGATAAGGCTCGTCGCGCCCGGGTGCGCGCCTGCTGCGGGTTGCGGTGTGGTTGCCGCTCAGAACGCCTGCAGCGCTTCGGTGAGCTGGCCGTTGTTGTTGACCGCGCCCATGGTGTAGCCCTGCCAGCCGGGGTAGGCGTTGGGCTCCCAGTAGAAGATGCCGAGCACACGCGATCCGATGGCGCTGCTGCGGCTGAGCAGGTTGGTGAGCATGGCGCGGGTGGTGGCGGCCTGCTGCCAGTCCATGCCGACCTCGGCCACGATCACGTCGCTGCCGTAGCGGGAGATCATGTCGCGCATGTTGGTGTCCAGGCGGTTGTTGTAGTCCTGCCAGCTGCCGACCGGCGGGTAATGCGACATGCCGATGACGTCCCACTTGCCGCCGGCCGAGCGCAGGTTGTCGAAGAACCAGCGGAAGTTGGCGTTGTCGTAGCCGTTGGCCAGGTGCACGATGACCTTGGCGTTGGGGTACACCGCCTTGGTGGCGTTGTAGCCGCTGTTGATGAACTGGCCCAGCGTGGCGAAGTTGGGCGTCTTGCCCTCGTTCCACAGCATGCCGCTGTTGATCTCGTTGCCCACCTGCACCCAGCTGACGGTGATGCCGTTGTCCTTGAGGTATTTGAGGATGCCCTGGGTGTGGCTGTAGACATCGGTATTGAGCTGGGCGACGGAGTGGCCCGCCCAGGCGGCCGGCTTGGTCTGCTTGCCGGGGTCGGCCCAGCTGTCGCTGTAGTGGAAGTCGATCATGATGCGCATGCCCTGCGCGGCGGCGCGCTTGGCCTTGTCCAGGGTGTCGCGGCCATCGTTCCAGCCGCCGGACGGGTTGACCCACACGCGCAGGCGAATGGCGTTGCCGCCCACATCCTTGAACAGCTTGATGAAGTCGGTGGTGTTGCCGGCCGCATCGCGAAACACCTGCGGCGGGTTGGCCGCGGCCTGCTGGTTGAGCCAGCTGACATCAGCGCCCTTGGCGATGCCCTGCGCACCGGCGCCGGCGCTGAGGCCACCCAGCAATAGCACCAGCAACAAACGGTGGTACCCCTTGCGAAAAACGTGCATGAACCCTCTCCCTTGATCGATGGATGTCGCGCCACATGGCGCCCTGCCTGATCCCCCTGAATTCGCCGCATGCCTGTGGCGATACGGCGCCGCCCGCAGCGGCCAGACACGCCGCGAAACGGTGGCGATTGCAGCACAGCGGCGCAATGCGGTCGCGCTCGCTATAGCTGCTGCGTGGTTGCGGCATATCTCGCGGCGGCAAACACCTTGCGCCAGCAAACTGGCGATATTTTCGCCAGCGCGTTGTTGTGCGGGTGCAACAGAAAACCGGCGCGATAGTGCGCAGCGGGTCTGTCACTGGCGATCGGTCGCTGAGGTGGCAGGCGTGGTCGACTGTTATGGCAGCACAGGCAGACCTGGGCTCGATGCGATGCGGTGCGGCGACGTGCTGTGGGCCTCCCAGCACCGGGGCGCGTTGCTGGAAGCGCACACCCTCGCCGTACGCACGCCGCTCACCGCTCACCGCGCGCAGCGGCTGCGCTGTGACTGCGGCTGCGTGACTGCGGCTGCGGCTGTGACTGCGGCTGTGACTGCGGCTGTGGCTGTGGCTGTGGCTGATAGCTGATTCTGGAACGACACCCCTGGCTCGATCACCGTCACCGGCGCTGCGCGGCAAGCTGCGATTCCAGCTCGACCGCAGCAGCCCGACGGGTGAAGACCGCCCGCCGTCCTGCTGCCCTGCCCGCTCTGCGCACTCGACACGCTCGCGTCCGTGGATCGGCAGCGACTGAAACGAAAAACGCCGGGCAAGCCGGCGTTTTTCCTGTGCACCACGCGATGGCGGCAATTGGCGGATCGACGCGTCGCCGCGTCAGGCCTGCGGGTCGGGCGCAGTCACCGCATCAAGCGCGACTCCCAGCGCGTAGCGAGCGGCCGTCAGATGGTGCGGCTGGCGCGCCCGGCACTGCAGTGAACCCTTGGTCCATGCCGATTCCGGACAATGGCTGCGCCCACCTGACGGCTGCGCAGCCGTTTTGTCGGCTGCCCAACGCCACGCATGCATGAGCGCGCTCAGCCCAGCGCGCGTGCGCCCTGCTGCTGTTGCTGGGTCTGGGTTTGCTGCTGCTCCAGTGCCACCGCTTGGCGTGCGGCGTTGTCGGCCACGCGCTGGCTGCTCTGCTCCAGTGGGACGTTGATCGCGGCCATGGTGTCCACGCTCACGCGCAACTGCGCGGGGTCGTCCACCCTGCCCTGCACGGCGAAGGTCCGCGCAGCATCCGGGCTCATCATCACCGCGTCGATGCGCTGGCCGCCGGCTGCGTGCATTTCCGATGCCAGGCTGCCCGCCAGCTGCGCGCTGTGCTGGTCGGGCGTACGCCCGGCGCGGGCGTCCTGTGCATGCACGCCGCGCTGCGCATCCTGGAACAGGGAATTGCCGACGTGGCCGGGCTGATCGATGCGCAGCGAGGTGTGGTCGTTGCCCTGCTCGCGCGCTTCACGCCTGGCCGGCTCGCCCGGGGCGAGCGGGCCGCGGATGGCGTCGACGGCGTCCTGACCCCACCCCCGCGCGCTGCGGGTGAGGATGGTGGTGCCGGTGCGCAGCCCATCGATGTCGCTGCGGTATTCGTCGATCATGCGCTGGTTCTGCTCGACCAGCGGGCGCGCATTGGGATCCTTGAGCGCCGAATGCTCGCCGAGGAAGTTGCCCAGCTTGTGCGCGCCCAGCGAGCCGCCGGCCGCCACCAGCGGGGAATCGGGAATCAGGAAGTTGGCCTTGCTGTTGCTGTAGCCGGCACCGCTCAGGGTGGCGATCTCGTCGGGCTTGGCGTACATGCGCACCTGCCCGAAGTGCGGCGACGCCGCGCTGACCGGGTCCGATGCCATCACGTGATTGACCACGCTGTTGCCGCCTTCCGGGATCCGGTAGCTCAGGCTGGCCGCACCATAGGCGTTGAAGGTTTCGCCCTTGAGGTCGTAGTGGTGCGCCGATACCTGCGCCAGGGCGCCGCCGAGGGAGTGGCCGGTGACGGTGACCTGCGGCTGATGGCCGGTTCGGTTGCCAACGTCCTTGGCGATGTCCATCGCCTGTTTGGTGAGTGCCAGCGCATCGGCCGCCTGCGGATTGGTCCGCGAGGTGACCATGCGGGCATCGGTGAGGATATCGTTGACCGCACCCTCGGTGCCGCGGTGCGCCACCACGATCTCGCCACTTGCTTCGCGCCGGTAGATCGTGCCCTGGTAGCCGTTGGACTTGTTGTTGACGTGATCGAGCACCGCATAGCGCTGCCCTTCGATGGTGACGATTTCCTCGTGCCCCGGAGCGCGCCGACCGACCGCGCGGTCCTTGTACACGTCCTCGGACAGTCCAGCGTAATGCGGAGAAGGGATGCTCATGGCGCAACTTCCTTGGAGGCCAGGGTGATGGTGAACAGCTCATCGCGGATCTCGGGCTTGAACTGCTCCGGGCTGGGTTCGCCGGTATCGGGGAAGCCCTTGGCTTCGGAACGTGGGTAGCCCTTGTTCCAGTAGTACTTGGTCAGCGCCTGCTGCGCCGTCACCGCCTTGGCATCGATGAACGACAGGAAGCGCGTTTCCTCGTCCGTGCCGGTGGCCTTGAGCATGACGCTGGCGCCGCTGAATTCCCAATGGCAGACGCCGCGGCCGTAGTAATCCTCGTCCTGCATCAGGTCCAGATAGACGGTGCCGCGGTACTCGGTGTCAGAGACCTTCTTCAGCGCGACCGCTTCCTGGCTGGTGATGCGCGCGCCGGTGCCGGTTTCCGGCTGGATCTTGCCGCATTCCTGCTCGTTGCTGACATCGTATTGCGCGGCCGCCTGCACCAGGCCGAAAGCGCCCGGGGCGTTGTTCAGCGTCAGTGTGACCTCGAAGGCCTTGCGCGGGCTCGGGTTCACCTTGGCCAGGCCGCGACCGCCGGCGTCCACGTCGGCTTCGGCAGCGGCTTCGGTTGCAGGGGATGTGGTCTGGGTCATGCTGGTCTCCGGGGCGCTACAGGCCGTGAGCAATAGGGCCAGCAGGCTTGGGGTCAGAATCTGGCGCAAGGCCGGCCTCCGTGGCAGTTGGGGCGTCAATCTAGTCCGCTTGCGCTTGGAGGGTCAATGACGGACAGGTGAGGATGAGCCTGTTACCGGCGCTTGTGGACACGCGTAAAACTGCCATGATCGGCAACGTTGCCGCAGGGAGAGCGCGCCATCGCCAGCAGTCCGCAAGTTCCTGCAGTGCCGGTGCCGGTCACTCCACGCGTGCACTGGCGCCACAGCCTGCGCATGCGCGTGCTGCTGGCCGCCACCGCCGTGCTGGTGGTGCTGCTCGCCGTCCTGGGCACGGTGTTCTACCTGGGCGCACGCGCGGAGTTGGTGGAGGCCGCCCGCACCGAAGTGGACGGGCTGACCGAGCAGACCGCGCGCAGCCTGGCGGCGATGCTGGATTCGGTGCAGGTCAGCGGCCGCACGCTGGCCGCCAGCAGTGGTGCGGTGGGGCTGCAACCCTTCAATCTGCGCGCCCTGTTGCTGGCCACGCTCAACGGCGACCCGGATATCGGTTCGGCACGTCTGATGATCGAACCGCGCACGCAGAAGGCCGGCGATACCGGCTTCGTGTGGAATGTGTATCGCGACGGCACGCGCATGGTGGAGAAGTCGGCGCTGGAAGTGGGCTACGACTACCGCGCGATGCCGTGGTACCAGCGCACCCTGCGCGAGGGCCGGGCGTGGTGGTCCGAGCCGTACCTCAACAGCAACGGCGGCAACACGTTGTACACCAGCTACAACCTGCCGCTGCGGCGGCCCGGCGATGCGCCGGACGCGGCGCCGGTGGGCATGGTGAGCGTGGATCTGCCGCTGCAACACCTGCGCGAGATCATCGAGCAGCTGCCGCGCGATATCGGGATCCAGCCGATGCTGCTGTCGCCGGAAGGGCGGCTGGTGTTCAGCCCGGACCCGGCGCTCAACCTGCATCACACGCTGGACAGCTACGTGGCGCGCTCGCGGCCCGATCTGCGGCCGTTGCAACGCGCGGTGGCGGCGGGCCAGCCGATCTCGTTCTCGCACACCGCGCCCGGCGGCGAGCGCTTCCTCACCCATAGCGCGGCGGTGGGGCACAGCGGCTGGACCTTCGTGCTGTCCGCCTCGGAAGCCTACGTGCTGTCGGGCCTGAACTGGCTGGCGGCGTGGGTGGCCGCGGCCGCGGTGCTGGGGGCCGCAGTGTGGTGGGGCTTGATGCGGCGGATCACGCGCACGCTGACGCGGCCGATCGAAGAACTGACCGACACCGCCGAGCATTTCCGGCGCGGCGAATTCGAGTACCCGCTGCGGCATATCGAACGCGCCGACGAAGTGGGCGTGATGGCGCGCGCCTTCGACAGCGCACGCGATGCGATCCGCCACCACATCGCGCAGATCGGCGAGATGACCGCCGCGCGCGAGCGCATGCACAGCGAGCTGCAGATCGCGCGCGAGATCCAGCAGGCGATGCTGCCCTCCGGACGCACCTTCGATCGCGCCAGTTCGCACCTGGAAACCTGTGCCTGGCTGGAGCCGGCCAAGGCGGTGGGCGGCGACTTCTACCACTTCTTCGAAACCGAGCCCGGCCTGCTGTGGTTCGTGGTGGGCGACGTGTCCGACAAGGGCGTACCGGCGGCCCTGTTCATGGCGCGCGCGGTGAGCGTGCTGGAGATCGCCGCGCGCCGGCACACGCGCCCGGACGGGATCCTGATCGCCGCTTCCACCCGCCTGGCCGACAACAACGACACCTGCATGTTCGCCACCGTGCTGTGCGGCTTGATCAACGTGGTCAGCGGCGATTACTGGCTGGCCAGCGCCGGGCATGAGCCGCCGCTGCTGATCGACACCGATGGCCGCGCACAGCCGCTGCCCCTGGACACCGGCGCGCCGCTGGGCATCGAGCCGCAGACGACCTTTCCGGTGTTGCAGGGCCGCATGAGCGCCGGGCAGACGCTGCTGGGTTACACAGACGGGGTGACCGAGGCGATGGACGAGCACGGCGCCAGCTACGGGCTGGAGCGCCTGCTGGCCACGCTGCACCCGCGCCGCAGTGCGGCGGCGCAGTGCAAGGCGGTGATCGCCGACATCGCGCGCTTCACCGGCCAGGCCGAGCCCTACGACGACATCACGCTGCTGGCGATCCGGCTGCGGCAGGAGCATGCTGGGCAGGCGGAAGAGGCTGGCCGGGACCGTCCCGGAAAGGCGACCAGTACATGAAGTTCGATCTGGCCATTGCGCCATCGCTGGCCCAGCTGGCCGGCGCCAACGACGCGCTGGAAGACTCGCTGACGCGCGAAGGGCTGCACGCCGAACGCATCGGCCAGGTGCGGCTGATCGTGGAAGAGCTCGGCTGCAACGCGCTTACCCATGGCCAGTGCGTGGAGCAGCCGCTGCGCCTGAAACTGCAGCTGGACCCGCAGGCGCTGGTGCTGGAAATGCACGATCCGGGCAGCGCCTTCGACCCCTGCACCGCGCCCATGCCCGACCTGGCCAGCGAGCTCGACGATCGCGCGATCGGCGGGCTGGGGCTGTTCCTGGTGCACCAGTTCGCCGATCACATCGACTACCGCCGCGATGGTGCATACAACATCGTGCGCATCACCCTGCTACACCCGTACGCCCCTGTCCCCGAGGCCCTGCCATGACCACGCTCGCGATCCAGATCGATCCGCCGCAAGACACCCGTCAACGCGTCATCCTGACCGGGCGGCTGGACACCCACACCTACCAGGACCTGGACGCGGCGCTGTCGCCGTTGCTGGGTACCCGCATCACCACCCTGGTGCTGGACCTGGCCGCACTGGAATACATCTCCAGCGCCGGTATCCGCAGCATCTTCAAGGCGCGCAAGGCGCTGGCCTCGCGCCACGGCAAGGTGCTGGTGACGCACCCGCAGCCGCAGATCCGCAAGGTCTTCGACATGGTGAAGGCCGTGCCGCTGAGCGATGTGTTCGCGTCCACCGAGGAGCTGGACGCCTACCTGGGCGCGATGCAGCGCAAGGTGATCGAGCAGAGCGCCCACGGCGACGCACCGATCGTGGCGCATTTCGCCGAAGCCTAGCCTTGCATCGCCTGCGCGTGCACGTGGGGACGTGTGCGCGTGGGAGCTGCGGGATGGGTTGGTAGGCTATGGCGCCCTGCGCCGCGCGTTGCCATGCCTGCACTGATCATTTTCGATTTCGACGGCACCCTGGCCGATTCGTTCGGCTTCTTCCTGAGCGCACAGCGCGAACTGGCCGAGCGGCACGGGTTCCGCGCGGCAGAAGCGCATGACGTGGATGCCGCGCGCAGGTTGAGTACGCGCGCACTGCTCAAACGCTCGGGTCTGCCGGCATGGCGGATTCCGCTGGTAGCGGCCGATTTCATTCGGCTGATGCGTGCAGCGCCGCCGGCGGCATTGTTTCCCGGCATCGCGGACGTGCTCGGCGCACTGCATGCGCGCGGCACGCGGCTGGCGCTGGTGTCGTCCAATTCGGTGGAGAACGTGCAGCGCGCACTGGGCGCAGCGCTGAGCGCGAAATTCGCCGTCATCGAGGGTGGCGCGCACCTGCTGGGCAAACAGCGCGCCCTGCGGCGTGTATTGCGAGCCACTGCGCATCTGCCAGCACAGGCCGTGTATGTGGGAGATCAGGTCGCCGACTGGGAAGCGGCCCAGGTGCTGGGGCTGCCGTTCGCTGCGGTTGCGTGGGGCTATGCGCATCCGGAGGCGTTTGCCGGGTTGGCAGGGACGCAGCTGATCGAGCGTGTGGAAGACCTGCTTGCGCTGGGCATGCGCTAGCACCAGGCGCGGCCCTCATCCGCCCTTCGGGCACCTTCTCCCACAGGTGGGAGAAGGATGGAGTACCGGCGGCGATAACTTCGCATGCTGATGGTTCCCTGAGCCCAGGCTGATCGTTGCCGGTGCAGAGATTGGCTTGCTGTTGCTGTTGCTGTTGCTGTTGCTGTTGCTGTTGCCGTTGCTGTTGCCGTTGCTGTTGCTGTTGCCGTTGCTGTTGCTGTTGCCGTTGCCGTTGCCGTTGCCGTTGCCGTTGATCTTGCTTCACCCCGTCGCCTTAAAGCGAGCCGAGCACCGCAGTCACGCGTGGCCGAAGAGGCGCCCTTGTTTGAGCGCAGCGAGTTTGGGCACCGTGCCGCGCGTGGCGAGGAGCACAGGGGACCGGCGCGGCTGTATTGCGCCGGCTCGCGTCGGGCGACAGCGGTTTTGGTGACTTTTGCCAAGACAAAAGTCACCCGCGCCGCCAGGCGCGGAAGCTTTTGCCCTTGCTTCAAGCCCCTTCCCCAAATCCCCAACTCAGGATCCTTGCCCACTGCAGCCCTGCAACGCCCTCCGCAGAACATCCCAGGACACCAACGCCAAATCCACTACACCCCACCCGAGCGCGGCAACGGTGCCGGCACGTTCAACATGCCACCGGCCGCCACATAGGCTGCCAACGCCTGGCCCTGGCTCAGCAGATGCCCGTGCATGGTGCGCTCGGCACCTTCGGCATCGCCGCGCCGTACGCACTCCATCAATTGCCGGTGCTCGGCCAGCGATTGCGCCATCCGCCCCGGGGTCAGCAATTGTCGTCCGCGATGCATCTTGAGGATGCGGTGCAGGTCGTGGGTGACGCGGATCAGCCACGGATTGCCGGCGTAGTGCTGCACCGTTTCGTGGATGAGGTAATTGTTGCGGTAGTACTCGGCCAGATCGCCGGAGGCGGCCGAGGCCTCCATCGCCGCATGCAACTCTTCCAGGCGCTGCACACCGGCCGTATCGATGCGCTTGACCGCATCGTGCGCGCAGCGGCCTTCCAGCATCGCCATCACCGGAAACAGCTGGTTGAGGTCTTCCAGCGTCAGCCGGGTGACCCGGCTGCCGCGGCCGGCATCGATCTGTACCAGACCTTCGGCGGCGAGCAGCTTGAGGCTCTCGCGCAAGGGAGTGCGGCTGATGCCGAGCTCTTCGGCCAGCGCGGGTTCGTCGATCCATTCGCCCGGCGGCAGGACGTAGTCGTAGATCTTCTGACGCAGACGCTCGGCCACTTCCTCGTACAGCGGTACGCGCTTCTTGGCGCTGCGCGAATCAGGAGCGAGGGTCATGGGGGCAGGTCGTCGGCATCGGAGCGGGAGCGCCTATTCTACCGGGGCGCCCCCGGGCCTCGCCCGATGCCGCCGATGTCACAACCAACCCGGCACCACGAACAGCAGCCATGCCGCCAGCGGTCCCAACGCGACCACCAGCCCGCTATAGACCAGAAAGCGCCGGAACAGGCCGTCACGCTCCTCCTTGGCCGCCGAGGCCACCACCAGCGCGCCGTTGGTGGAAAACGGGCTGACATCCACGATGGTGGACGACACCGCCAGCGCGCAGATCACCCCGGCCGCGCCGAGCTGGCCCTGCATCAGGAACGGCACCGCCAGCGGGATGGTGGCGCCGAGCACGGCCGCCGAGGACGCGAACGCGGACACGATGCCGCCCACGTAGCAGACCAGCAACGCGCCCAGCAGCGGCATGCCGATATGCGAGACGCCGGTGCCGATGTAATCCACTGCGCCGGCTTTTTCCAGCACCGCCACGTAGGTCACCACGCCGCTGATCAGCAGTACGGTGGACCAGCTGATGCCATCCACCGCGCCCTTCTGCGCATTGGGCGAAATCAAGGCCAGCGCGACGGCGACGGTGATCGACACCAGGCCGACGTTGAGGTTGTAGACCAGCGCGGCCACGCCCAGGCCGAGCAAGCCGATCAGGGTGATCACGCGATCGCGGGTGATCGCCACCGACTCCAGCGCCAGCGGGTCGGTGGACAAGGTGCCACCACCGGCAGCGACCAGCGCGCCATGGCCTTCGATGGCGAAGCGACGTTGCGAGGCCTGATCGCCGGTGACCGGCACGTACTGCGCATCGGCCAGCGAGAGTTCGTGCCGGCGCATCAGCTTGAGCCCGCCGAAGACGCAGAAGCACAGGATGGCCATCATCAGGTTGAAGCCCAGGCTGGTGAGGAATACCGCCATCTCGGTGACATCCAGCCCGGCCTTTTCCACCACCTTGTTGGTGATGCCGCCATACACGCTGATCGGCGAAAACCCGCCGCCCTGCGCGCCATGGATCACCAGCAGGCCCATCATCAGGGGATTGATGCGGTACTGCTTGGCAAAGCGCAGCGCGACCGGGCCGATGATGGCCACCGCCGCCGGCCCCAGCGCACCGAACGCGGTGAGCAGGCCAGTGATGACGAACATCACCCACGGAATGGCGACGATGCGCCCGCGTACCGCGCGTACCGCCCAGTGCACCAGCAGGTCGATGGTGCCGTTCTTCTGCGCGATGGCGAACAGGTAGGTGATGCCGACCAGGGTCAGGAACAGATCGCCCGGAAAACCGGCCAGCACCTCCTTGCCGTCCAGCCCTACCCATAGGCCGCCGACGATGAACGCCAGCGCGAAGGCGACCGCGCCCATGTTGATGGGCAAGGCGGTGGCCACGATGAACATGACGACCAAGCCAAGAATCGTTGCAATTTGCGGGGTCATGCGCCCTCCCAGACACCTGATTCGCGTACAGCACGGATGGCCACCCGCCATCCAAGGGTCACGCCCTGCCTACCACCTGCGCGATCGTCATGCCGCGCGTTCGCACGCGGCGGTCACCCACTCCACCACCCCTCGGGTGCTATGGAACTCGTCCACCGCGCGCGCCTCGCAGCCCGGCACCGTTTCGCGCGCCATGCGCGCCAATGCACTGCCGGGGCCGAGTTCGAGATAGACGCGCGCACCGCGCTCGGCGGATTGCGCCAGCACGTCGTGCCAGCGCACGGTCTGCGCGATCTGCGCGGACAGGCTGTCGATGAGTTGCGCCGGCGCGGTGATCGCACGCGCATCGATACCGGCGAGCACACGCAGCGCTGGCGTGCGCAGCGTCGTCTTGCTCAGCTCGATCGCGAAGGCATCGGCTGCGGCGCGCAACCACGGCGTGTGCGCCGGCACACTGACCGGCAGCAGGCTGCTGCGTGCGCCACGCGCCTGTGCGTCGTCGCCTAGCGCCTGCAAGGCCGCGCGCGGGCCTCCCAGTACGGCGTGGTCGTCGCCGTTGACGATGGCCAATGCAGCGCCGTGGGTGTCGCACAGGCGGTGGAGCGTGGCGAGCGGCAGGCCGAGTACCGCCATCAGGCCCGCGTGCTCGGGGCTGGCGTCGTCCATCAGGCGAGCGCGGGTGGCTGCCAGCCGCAGGCAGGTGGCGATGTCGATGCTGCCGGCCACCGCATGCGCGGCGAGTTCGCCGACGCTGTAGCCCAGCGCCATCAGCGGTGTCGGCAACTGGTCGCGCAGCAGTTGCCACTGCGCAAGGATGCCGGCGCAGACCAGTGGCTGGGCGACGGCGTTGGCGTAACGGCCCGGATCGGCGGCCAGCGTCTGCGGTGCTGCGCCGAGCACTTCTTCGGCATGTGCGAGCACGGCAGCCGCAGCGGGCACCTCGGTGAGCCGCGCGAACATGTCCGGGTGCTGGCCACCTTGGCCTGGGCAGAGGATGGCCAGGCTCATGCGCTCGCCTGGCTACGGTTGATTTGATGATGACTGCTAGAGCTGCCCTCATCCGCCCTTCGGGCACCTTCTCCCGTGGACGGGAGAAGGATGGCGATTCGTGCGACGGTGAGCGGGGCGGCGAAGCTGCAGGCGCTCGTGTCTTCGGCCGATGCCACGGCAGCTGCGGTGCTGCCCTCATCCGCCCTTCGGGCACCTTCTCCCGTTAACGGGAGAAGGGTGGCAGTTCGTGCGACGGCCGGTGGAGACGTGTGGTTGCTCATAGACGCTGCTGACCGTGCAGGAACCATGCGCAGGCCAGCAGATCGGCGCTGCCGCCGGGGCTGAGCCGGCGTTCGACGAAGCCTGCGCCGATCGCGCTCAGCCGTTGGTGCCAGTTCGGTTGCGCAGTGCCGCCATCGGCAAGAAAACGCAGCGCCTGAGCCTTGGCGTAGGCGAGCCCATCGGCGCCGCCCCGATGCAACAGGTTGAGATCGTCCACGCATGCGATCAACTGCATCAAGGTCTGGCTGAGCGCGGCCTGCTGCGTGCCGCCGGCCTGCAGGGTGGCGCGCAGGGTCGGCAGCGCCACCTCGCGCAATACCGGATAACCCATCGCGGCCTGCTCGCGCACACCGGCCACCTTGTGCAGCGCACGCATGCGCTGGCCATTGCTGTGCGGATCCAGCGGTGCGGCGAGCAAGGCCTGCCGCCAGACCTGCACGCCCTTGCAGACAGCGTCGGCATCGGCCGGCCGATCGGATGCGGCATGCAGGCGTGCAGCCTGCGCGGTCAGCAGGCCAAGACTGAAAATGGCACCGCGGTGGGTATTGACGCCGCCGGTGGCGCGTTGCATGGCCGCTTCGGCGGCGATGCCCAGATCGCGCAGCCGCGCAAACCGCGCATCCTCGATGCCAGCCTGTGCAATGGCGACGAAGTAGCCGCGCAACGCGAACAGGCTGCGCAGAAACATGGCCGCATCCATATCGGTATGGCTGCCGCTGTCGAACGGCGTGACCAGGCCGGGCTTGGGAGCGCAGGCCAGCTCCGCATGCAGCGCGGCAACGGCGAGACGACCGAGCCGATAAGCCAGTGGGCTGGCGCACGACTGACCCAGGGGCGGCATGCACTGCATCGCGATATGAGCGCCGCGATGGCGCTCAGCCGCGCGCGACTGGACGGCCTGCACTGGCCGTCCCTGGCGCGCAGGTTGTCTGGCGACTGCCGCTGAAGCCGGTGCTTCGCGCTGACCACGATCGGGGACGGCACGACGGGGAGCTGCGCTGCGCGCAACCGCAACCGTCGGCTCGGACGAGGGGGCCGCGGCCAGGCACCGCGTCGGCGCAGGTGGCGGCATCAGGTCGCCCTGCAAGAAAGCGGCGCGTGGCACTGCCATGGTCCCGGGATGGCGCCCGTGATTTTTCAGCACCGTCATGCTGCGCTCCAGAGCGGGAGCAAGTTCGCCCGCGGCAGCAGACGGCAGCTGGTGCTGGATTTCACCAGCACCTGCTGCGCGCTGCCGGCGTATTCGCGCCAGTTCACCGCCATGTCGTCGGGCAGCAACAGTTCGCCATCGGCGCGCTGCCCGTAGCGCCATTCCCAACGCTGCAGCAGCGCCACCACCGTCTGCGCCTGCTCGGCGGTATCGACGGTCCACAGCAGATCCAGATCCGATTGTGCGTGCACATAGGCCAGGCCGGTCAGGGCCTGCCAGGCGTAGCTGCCGAACACCCGTGGGTGCAGCGCATGGGCACGGCAGTGCGCGAGCAATGCCTGCAATGCCGGTTGTGCAGCCTGCGGCGCGTGCGCGACCGCCGTCTCCAATGCGAGCGGTGCGGTGCAGCGTGCAAGCTCGCAAACACGAGCGGTCAGTGCCAGGCGCTGTTTGGCTTCGCCAGGCGGCAGCGGCACACCCAATTGCAGCACGCCTGGCGCCTCGCTGCCGTCGCGTCGCGCCACCACCGCCGGCAGGCCGGCGGCGAACCATTGCTGCAACCGTGGCTGCGCGCCCGGCGTCAGCGCCTGCCACTGCGCGGCAGGACGCAACCACACCAATGCGTGGCGGCCGATCATGTCAGGCCTCGCCTGCGGCCACGGCGGCAGCGACATCGTATGCCAGGGTGCGGCCACCGCGTTGCGCGCCACGCAGGCGACGGCGGTCGCCTTCGGCAGGTGCGGCCAGGGCATCGAGCAGCGCTTGCGCCAGATCGCCCTCCCACAGCGCGTCCACCGCGCCCATGCGCACATAGTTCTCCACACCCGGCGCGAACACCGGCGAGTGCTGGCTCAGCGCCTGCAAGGTCTCCACCGATTGCTTGGTCACCCGCGCCATCGCGCGCAGGTCCATCACGCGCACCTGCGCACTCGGCAAGGCATGGATGCGATCGGCCATCAGGCCGTAGGACAGGAATCCGCCGCTGACCGCTTCGCCATAGACCAGGGTGACCAGGCGTGCGCCGCGCTGACGCGCCAGCTCCAGTGCGCGCGCCAGGTGCGCGAAATAGCCGTTGATGCCGAGCAGCTCGTCGCGCCGCGCGAGCCGCTGCCCGGCAGTGTCGACCAGCATCACGATCGGCTGCTGTGGAGCGGCGCGGGTGCTGGCCAGCACGCTGGCGGCCAGCGCCAGCGCATGGTCCACACCCACTTCCAACTGATTGGCGGTGCCGATCACCGTGACCTCGCCTGCGGCGGTGGTGGCGCTACCGCTGAGCACGTCATGGTTGCGCGCGATGGCGTGACCGAGCGGAAACAGCTGGTCAAGCAACTGGCTCAGTTCCATGGCAGGCTCCGGTCCGCGGTGGCGGCAAGAAAGGCGTCGGTGTCCAGCAGCGGCAGCCGCTGCGCATCGGCGATACCCTGACGGTTCCAGATCTCCAGCCCGTCGCGGCAATCGCCGTAGGCCTCGATGCGCGCAGACAATTGTTGATGCGCGCGTTCCAGCGATTGCAGTGCGGCATCGCCGGTCGGTTCGACGAGCGTGTCCAACGTGCCGGCTGCGGCCTCGGCGAACGCGGCGATGCGATCGGCCACCAGGGTCTGCGCCTCGCCGAGCAGGTAGCGATGCTTGCCACCGGTGACGCGCCATACCAGCGCGCGGTCACGGGCATCGAATTCCTCCACACCACGCACGGTCTCGATCACGTCCGGGCCGGACAGCGACAGGCGGCCCTCTTCGGACATGATCACCGCGCTGCAGCAGCGCGCCACGATGCCCATGCCGCCGAAGGCGCCGTTGCCGCTGCCGATCAGCGCCAGGACCGGGATGCCGGCGCCGCGCGCATTCAAGGTGGCGCGCATCACCTCGGAGATGGCGATCAGGCCGGCGTTGGCTTCATGCAGACGCACGCCGCCGGTATCGAGCAGCAGCAGTACCGCATCGGGCCGGGTGGCGGCGGCACGTTCCAGCAGGCCGGTGAGCTTGGCGCCGTGCACCTCGCCGACGCCGCCGCCCATGAAGGTGCCCTGCTGCGCGGCGATCAGGATCTTGCGCCCATGCAATGTGCCTTCACCGACGACGATGCCGTCATCGAAGGCGCCGGGGGTCTCCAGTTGCGCCAGGTGCGGACTGATCAGGCGACGGCGCGGGCCGACGAATTCGCGGAAGCTGCCGGCATCCAGCAACCCATCGAGACGCTCGCGAGCATCGGCTTCGTAGTAGCTGCGTTCGGCCATGGGGATGGTGGTGCTCATGCGCGGCTCCGGATGGCATGCGCAGAAACGCACCTGGGCGCGATTCGGGCATCGACGCGAAGGCCCATCGCGCGCGGGAGGGTTGCTACGGGAGATGCGGGGTGGCTCATGCGTCCGCTCCTTGCAACACGTCCAGCGCCTGGTCCAGGCGTAGGCGCACGACCGCCGGGGTGGCGCCGACGTCGTTGATGCTGATGCGTACATCGCGCAGCGGATGGCGCGCGGCAAAATCGTCCAGTACCGCCTGCCAGATCGCGCCGAAACCACGCGCGGCGGTGAGGATCTCGATCTCCATCGCGCCATCGAGCGGCACGCGCTCGACCAGCACTTCCAGGTTGCCAGAGGCGACCACGCCCACCAGCGCATGCTCCAGACCCGTGCGCGCACTGCGCTGGCCGTCGAAACGATAACGAAGGGTTTCCATGCCGTGCCCTTACCAGTTGCGAAAACGTTTCGGGGGGTCGTACAAGCCGCCGGACCAGCGCACCAGATCCTTGACCGTACGCGCGGCGAGCAGGTCACGGGTGGCATCGCGCGGACGGATGCCCAGGTCTTCCGGCCGTTTGATGACGCCGCGATCGCGCAGGTTTTCGACCGCGCGTTTGTCGCGGCCCAGGCCGACGGCGGTGTAACCGGACACGCCACGGATGGCCTGTTCGCGCTCTTCCGGTGTACGGCACAACAGCAGGTTGGCGATGCCTTCTTCGGTCAGCACATGGCTGACGTCGTCGCCGTAGATCATCACCGGCGGCAACGGCAGGTTGGCCCGCTCGGCCAGCTCCCAGGCGTCGAGCCTGTCGACGAACGCAGGCGCCATGTGCTCACGGAAAGTTTCCACCATCTGTACCACCAGCTTGCGCCCGCGCGGCATCTCGCCCGGCCGTGCGGCTTCGCGCCCGGCCTTGAGCCAGGCATCGCTGGCATGCCGGCGGCCGCGCGCATCCGATCCCATGTTGGGCGCACCACCGAAACCGGCAATGCGGTCGCGCGTGGCGGTGGAGCTGTTGCCCTGCAGATCGATCTGCAGGGTGGAGCCGATGAACATGTCGCAGGCATACAGGCCGGCCGTCTGCGACAGCGCGCGGTTGGAACGCATGCTGCCGTCGGCACCGGCGAAGAACACATCTGGGCGCGCGGCGATGTAGGCCTCCATGCCCAATTCCGAGCCGAACGAATGCACCGATTCCACGAAGCCCGATTCGATCGCCGGGATCAGCGCCGGATGCGGATTGAGCGCCCAGTGCCGGCAGATCCTGCCCTTCAGCCCCAGCGATTCGGCGTAGGTGGGCAGCAGCAGTTCAATCGCAGCGGTGTCGAAGCCGATGCCATGGTTGAGCCGCTGAACGCCGTATTCGGCGTAGATGCCCTTGATGGCCATCATTGCCATTAGCACCTGGATCTCGGAGATCTGCGCCGGGTCGCGGGTGAACAGTGGTTCGATGTAGGAGGGCTTGGGCGCCTGGGTGACGAAGTCCACCCAGTCGGCCGGGATATCCACGCGCGGCAGGGTCTCGACGATCTGGTTGACCTGCGCGATGACGATGCCGCCCTTGAACGCGGTGGCCTCCACGATCACCGGGGTGTCTTCGGTATTGGGGCCCGTGTAGAGATTGCCGTGGCGGTCGGCCGCCTGCGCGGTGACCAGCGCGATGCGCGGGGTCAGGTCGATGAAGTAGCGCCCAAACAGCTCCAGATAGGTGTGGATGGCACCGATCTCGATGCGGCCTTCGCTCACCAGCCCGGCCAGGCGCGCGGCCTGCGGGCCGGAGAACGAAAAATCCAGCCGCTTGGCGATGCCGCGTTCGAACACATCCAGATGCGCGGCCAGCGACAGCACCGATTGCACCATGTGCAGGTCGTGCACGCGCGCCGGATCCACTTCGGTAAGACAGCGCGCCAGGAAATCGGCCTGCTTCTGGTTGTTGCCTTCCAGACACACGCGGTCGCCCGGCTCGATCACCGCCTCCAGCAACGCGACCACGTCCTCGGCGGCCACCACCCGCCCGTGCGGTGCGAGCGCGGCGGCGCGCTGCAGGCGCTGGCGTCGACTCTCGGCCTGAGTGTCCCACTGTGGACTCATGCGCGCTGCCTCACTTGGCGAACCCGTAATGTCTAAGTAATTACATCGTAATTACGGCAATCAGCCCTGTCTAGACGCGATGCAACATCGGAATCCGGGGAGACGGCTGGGTGCTGGCAGACCCAACGCATTTGCGGATGCGGCAACTTCGATATATCGTTTCACCCGGATTCGATATATCGAAGATAATGCCCTCCGCCCATCGCAGCCTTGCCGAACTGGATGCACTCCCACGCCTTTCATCAGGGCGCAGCGATCCCCGTGCCCGGCCACTGGAACATGGCGATCTGCGCCTGCTGGTACTGGCACTGATCGAACAGCATCCGCGCCATGGCTACGAACTGATGCGGCAGATCGCCGCGCTCTTCAAAGGGCTGTACACGCCCAGCGCCGGCGCGATCTATCCGGTGTTGGCGCAACTGGAATCGGATGGGCTGGTGCAGGCCGAAGCCCAGCAAGGCCGCAAGCGTTATCGGATCAGCGACGCAGGGCTGCGCTACGCCGGCGAGCAACGCGATGCGCTGGATGCCGCGCACGCACGCAGCCAGCGGCGTGCGCGCGAGTTGATCAAGGCGCAAACCCCCGCCCCGATCCGCGACGCGATCCACCGCATCAAGCGCGGCCTGTTTTCACGGCACGGGCAATGGAGTGATGCCGAAACCGCACGCATCGCCGCCCTGCTCAACGCCGCCGCCGACGGCATGGAGCAAGACGATGCGTGAGCGCGTGTGTTTGCCGCCTGTGTCTTTCCAGCCTGCGCGGGCCCGGGACGCGGTCGGCGGCTGTGGGCCTCCTGACATGGAACGCGCGCCAGACGCGCTGTGGTTCGAGGCGATTGCCGCAAGCGCTCGCGCAGCGAGCAACAACGCACTGGAGTGAACGTAGCAAGCGACGCATCTGCATCGTTGCAACCACATGAGGCTTCGCGCGCACCCTCATCCGCCGCTGCGCGGCAGCTTCTCCCGAGGGGAGAAGGATAGGCACTGCCTTGGCTGCTGCGCCTGTGACGCCATCGATTTCGACCTTCATCGTGTTTCATCACTCCACTCCCCACGCCGTATCGCGAACAGCCGTATCGCCAAACGGTACCCACAGGACTCCCACTTCATGGCTGCACATACCAACACCCAACTCCGCCGCGACCCGCGCCTGCGTACCGTGCAGGTGGTGCGCTGCGAATCGATCACGCCGCAGATGCGTCGCGTCGTGTTCGGCGGCAGCGCGTTGGCCGGCTTCCAGAGCGAGGCGCCGGACGATCACGTCAAACTGTTCTTCCCCAATGCCGATGGCGCCTTTGTGTTGCCGACGATGACGCCGGAAGGACCGCGTTATGCCGAGGGCGCGCTCCCCTCGGCCAGCCGCGACTACACCCCGCGCCTGTTCGACCCGCAAAGTGGCGAGCTGAGCATCGACTTCGTGCTGCACGGCGATGGCGTGGCGACCAGTTGGGCCGCGCAAGCGCAGCCAGGCGATGCGCTGTGCATCGGCGGCCCGCGCGGCTCGTTCCTGGTGGCCGACGACTACGACCACTACGTCCTGATCGGCGACGAAACCGCGCTGCCGGCGATCGGCCGATGGCTCGAGGCGATGCCGGCGGACATGCATGCCGAAGTATTCATCGAAGTGGCCGATGCAGCCGAACGCCAGGAACTGCTGAGCGCCGCCGACGTGGATGTGTACTGGCTCGAACGCAACGGCTTCGACGCGGCCAGCAGCACCTTGCTGGAAGACAGCCTCCGCGACTACGAGCCGCACGATGGCGACACCTTCTACTGGATCGGTGCCGAGTCGATGCGCACGCGTGCCATGCGCAAGTTCATCGAAGAACACCTGGGCGTGGACAAGGACTGGATCCGCGCCAAGGGTTACTGGAAGGCGCATTCCGCAGAGGAGTGATGCGCTACGCGCGCTTCTTGCCGGAGCGCGCCCGAGCGGATTGCGGTTTCATCGCGATAACGTGCCTTGGCGGCGGGTCTATCGGTCACGCGTTCGCGACCAGGGCCGCTTGTGTCTGCGCATTGCTCTAAAGTTTGGGTGGAGAGCGATGTGCGGCACGCCGACCGGTCGCAGTGTTGGAG